>JAJZNE010000178.1 GCA_021847995.1 Pseudomonadota bacterium
TTCGCGTTCGTGACCAACCGCGACGTGCCAGACACCAACACCAACGTCTCCGAGCGTCATCTCCGACCCGGCGTGATCTTCCGCAAGGTCACCCGCGGGTTCCGCTGCGCGTGGGGCGCCGAAACCTGCGCCGCCGTCCGCGCCGTCGCCAGCACCGCCGAGGCCAACCGTGCCCCGGTTCCCGATGTCCTCCGCTCCGTCCTCGCCGCCAGGCTATCCACCGAACCCCTCACCGACGCAGGGTCGGCAATTGCCCTCATCGTGCCGTATGGCCACGCCAACCCGGCCTTGGCTTCCGTGTTTGAAGCACTGAAAATGGCCCGACTTGATCCGATCGAAGGCGCGGCAACCCCTGGAACGCCCATAGTGTTCGTCAAAGTGGCGCTCCGATGAGCCGCCGTAGCAAAAGACGAAACCATTGTGAGAAAAGCGCCCATAAGGGCGGCGGAGTGAATAGCTCTCTCCCTGCTGCCGCATCCGTCAACATCGGAATAACCGCCACGGGAGGGCACGCTCCCGTTGCCGGGGCGCTGGGCCTGGGCTATATCGCCGCCGCGGGGCCAGCGGTCGTGGCGGAATGGTAGACGCGCAAGCTTGAGGTGCTTGTGGGGGAAACCCCGTGGAAGTTCGAGTCTTCTCGACCGCACCAGACCCCGCCCTCCATACCGCCCGTGGCCGGGTTCGCGCCACCCTCCGTCAGCCGGACGGGGCAGAGCGGCGCCGGCGCGCGGTCGGCGGATCAGTCCAGCGTCGCCAGCAGCGCCGCCATCAGCCGGCCGCGATCGAGCAGGCTGGCGACCTCGATATGCTCGGTCAGCGTATGGAACCCGTCGCCGCAGGCGCCCAGCCCGTCCAGGGAGGGGATCCCCATCGCCCCGGTGAAATTCGCGTCCGACCCGCCGCCCGCGCTCTCATGCGGCAGGTCGAAGCCGAGGGCCGCGGCAAGCCGTGCCGCCGTCGCATGCAGCGCGAGCGTGCGCGCATCCGGCTCCCACACCGGCCGGGTGACGCCGCGCGTCACGGTGAAGGCCGCCCCGTCCGCCGTCCCCGACAGGGCGAGCATCTGCGCCACCGCCCGGTCGAGGTCGGGCTGCCGCTTCGCCATGCTGAGCGCCTCGCCCCGGCAGGTGGTGGGCACGCAGTTCACCCATTGCCCGCCATGCACCACGCCGACGCTGAAGGTGCAGGCCTCGGTCGTCATCGCCTCGATTGCCAGCAGCTTCTCCGCCATCAGCCGCACCGCGGAACGCCCCTCCGCCAGCCGCGCGCCGGCATGGCTGGGCCGCCCGGTCGCTTCCAGGTTGAAGCGGGCGATGGCGTAGCGGCCGGTGACGACGCCGCCGCTGCGGCGCCCCGGCTCCGGCACCAGCACATAGCGCTGCCGCGCCGCCTCCGCCTCGATCAGGTCGCGGGTGCTGGGGCTGCCCACTTCCTCGTCGCTGGTCAGCAGCACGGTGACCGGCAGGTTGGTCGCGATGCCGGCCCGCAGCAACTGGCCGATCGCCTCGACGGCAAGGAAATTGCCGCCCTTCATGTCGAGGATGCCCGGCCCATAGCACCGTGCCCCCTCCCGCCGCCACGGCAGGACGGCGAGCGTGCCGAGCGGATGCACGGTATCGAGATGCCCCATCACCAGGATGCCGGGCGAACCCGCCAGGCGATGCGGGATGCGCGCCCGCACGCAGTCCCCGAACCCCATGCGGCCGGGAATGCGCTCGACCGCCGCGCCGATCAGGGCGAGGTCGCGGCCCGCCACCTCCATCGCGCGGTTGACGGCCGCGGCATCGAAGGTCGGCGACTCGCATTCCACCCACGGCCGCAGGCGGTCCAGCATGTCGTCCGCGTCGAACGGAAGGGATGTCGCGTCCATGTCGCCTCTGCCCCTGCCGATGCTCAGCTCGCGATCTTCCAGGCGCCGTCGGGCGCGAGGCACCAGGTGACGTTGAACACGCTGGGCGGCGTGCGCCCCTTGATCAGCAACTGGTGGCGGACCGTGTGACAGGTCATGCCGTTGCGCCGCGACACCCCGGTGACGCGGTTTTCGCCGCTGCTGCCGGTGGCGCTGTCGCGCCAGGAGGTGCTCGATCCGACGGCGAGATCCGGCAGCCGGTTGAGTTTCTCGACGCTCGACCAGAACATCGCCGAATCGGTCGCGCCGAGCGCCGTGGTGGCGCCCCGGAACGGGTTGACCTGGGCCGCCGCCGGCAGTGCTGCGAGGCCCAGCCAGGCCGCCGCGAGCGGTGCGATGATCCGCATGTCCGGTGTCCCTTCTTCGCCGCGTGCGCGGGCGGCCCGCTGCCGCAGCGCCGCCCGCCCGTCCGGATATTCAGGCCGTCAGGCTCTGCCAGTCCACCCCCGATTCGAAGGCGGCGGCGGCGCGGTAGATGGTTTCCTCGTCATGCCGGCGTCCGATCAGCATCAGCCCGACCGGCAGCCCGTCCACCAGCCCGCAGGGCAGGCTCATCGCCGGGTGGTGGGTGCAGTCGAACGGGGCGGTGTTGGGCAGAACCTCGAAGGCACGGCGGACGATCTCCTCCACCGTCGCCTCCGGCCCCGGCAGCGGGGTGGCTACCATCGGCAGCGTCGGCATCAGCAGCAGGTCATAGCTGCCAAGCACCGTGTCATAGGCGGCGCGCAGGCGGCGCACCAGGTTCTGCGCCTTGGCGTAGTAATGGCCGCGATGGCGGGTCACCATGTAGTGACCGAGCAGGAAGGTGTTCTTCAGGCTCTCCGACAGTTCGTCGGCGCGGGTGCGCCAGCCGGCATGGTAATCCAGCATCGAGGTGACATAGAGACCCTGCCAGTTGAAGCCGAAGCCGTTGCCCAGCATCATCTGCATGGTGGCGCCCTCGGCGGCGACCGGCAGCCAGATGGCGCCGCCGATGCGGTGCATCGGGATTGACACGGTCTCCACCGTCGCACCCAGTCCCTTGAACCGCTCCGCCGCTTCCCGCACCAGGCGGTCGTTGCTTTCCTGCGACTGCGGATGGCCGAACCCCTCCGGCACCACGGCGATGCGCAGCCCCGCCGCGCCGCCGCGCAGCGCCTCGCGGAACGGGCGGCTCTGGGCGCCGTACTGGCGCGGATCGAGACCGTCCGGACCGGCCAGCACCTCCAGCAGCAGGGCATTGTCTTCGACGGTTGCGGTCATCGGGCCGGTGTGGTCGAGGGTCAGTTCGATCGGCATGATGCCGGAATACGGCACCAGCCCATGCGTCGGCTTCATGCCGTAGATGCCGCAGAACGACGCCGGCATACGGATCGATCCGCCCTGATCGCCGCCGAGCGCCATCGGCACCTCGCCGAGCGCCACCACCACGGCACTGCCGGAGGAGGAGCCGCCGGCGGAGTAGCCCATGCGGCGCGGGTTGTGCACCGGCCCGCTGGCGCTCGTGTGGCTGCCGCCGGAGAAGCAGAAATACTCGCACACGGTCTTGCCGACGATGGTGCCGCCGGCCTCCAGGATGCGCGTCGCGACCGTGGCATCGAGGTCGGGCACGTAGCCCTCCAGTGTCGAGGCGCCGTTCATCATCGGCACGCCGGCGAGGCAGATATTGTCCTTGAGCGCGACCTTCTTGCCCTTGAGCCTGCCGGAGGGCGCGCCTTCCACCGTGGTCTTCACGTACCACGCGCCATGCCGGTTCTCCTCGGCCGGCGGGCGGCGGCCGGGGGTGCGGGGATAGGCAACCTGCGGCACCTCGTCGGGCATCTGATCGATCAGGTTGTAGGCGCGGATGTTGCCGACCAGGGCGTCGCGGTGCATGGCGAGGTCGCTGTCGCTCATCGTCATGCCGAGTTCGGCGGCGATGTCGCGCAACTGGTCGATGCTGGGAAGCTTCACGGTGGCGAGCGGCATGGGGTTCCTCCTGGGTTGCGGATGGGCGGTCCGGTCAGGCGGCGATGCCGACGAACTCGGCGACCAGCGCCGGGTCGGCCAGCGCCTCGTGCGGGATTTCCCGGCTGATCCGGCCACGATGGATCAGCAGGGCACGGTCGGCGAGACCGAGGATGAATTCAAGGTTCTGCTCGACCAGCAGCACGGTCAGGCCGCGGCGGCGGCGCAATTCGCCGATCCGCGCGATCATCGCCTGCACGATGGAGGGTTGGATGCCCTCGGTCGGTTCATCGAGCAGCAGCACGCGCGGCGCCGCGCACAGGGCGCGCGCCAGCGCCAGCAATTGCTGCTCGCCGCCCGACAGCGCGCCGCCCGGACGATCGAGCAGGCGGGTGAGTTCGGGGAAATCCGCGAGCACGGCCTCGATCTGCCGCGCCCGCCCGCTGCCGCCGGCGGCAGCGGCGGCGAAGGCGAGATTTTCGCGCACCGACAGCCGGGGAAAGATCTGCCGCCCCTGGGGCACATAGCCGAGACCGAGCCGCGCGCGCCGATGCGTCGGCAGATGGCCGATATCCTGCCCGTCCAGCCGCACCGTGCCCCGTGTCGCCGCCAGCAGGCCGACGATCGTGCGCAGCAGCGTCGTCTTGCCCATGCCGTTGTGGCCGAGGATGCCGAGGCAGGAGCCCGGCGCCACCGCGAGCGTGATGCCGCGCAGCACGCCGATGCGGCCATACCCCGCTTCCAGCTCCGCAACCTCGATCATCCGCCCTCCGTCCCCGGCATGGCGATGCTGCGGCCGAGATAGACGTCGTGCACGCGCGGGTCGGCGAGCACGCGGGCGACGCTATCCTCGACCAGCACGCGGCCCTGGTGGAACACGGTCACGGTGCTGGCGATCGCCTTGATGAACTGCATGTCGTGTTCGACCACCACCAGCGCGTGGGCACGGTTCAGCTCGCGGATCAGGGTGGCGGCGCGGCCGGTTTCCTCGACGCTCATGCCGGCGGTCGGTTCGTCGAGCAGGATGAGATCGGGCGCCGGCGCCACCACCATCGCCAGTTCGACCAGCTGCCGCTGGCCGTGGGCGAGTTGCGCCACCACCCGCGCCGCCAGGCCGGCAATGCCGAGCCGCTCCAGCACCGCCATGGCGCGCCGGCGCGCATCCGCCTCGCCGTGCCGGCGGCGCTGCGCCAGGATGACGCTCTCGACAACCGTCAGCCCTTCAAACAGCGACGGCACCTGCGTCTTGATGCCGATGCCAAGGCGCGCGATGGCGAAGCTGTCGGCGCCGGTGATGTCGCGGCCACGCCAGCGGATACGCCCCGCGGTCGGCCGGTACTGGCCGGTCAGGCACCTGAAGAACGTGCTCTTGCCGGCGCCGTTGGGGCCGATCAGGCAGCGCAGTTCGCCCTCGGCGACGGCAAGGTTGACGCGATCGACGGCGCGCACCCCGCCGAAATACATGCACAGTTCCTCGGTCGAGAGCAGCGCGGTCACGGCGCCGCGTCGCGTCGGCGCAGGCGGCGGAGGGCGGCGGCCGCGGTCGGCAGCAACCCCTTCGGCAGCGCCAGCACGGCGGCGACCAGCACCGCCCCGAGGATGAGGCTCGGGTTCACCGCCGGCAGGGTGCCGGCCCAGGTGGTCAGCGCCTGCAACAGCACCGCCCCGATGATCGGCCCGGCCAGCGTGCCGAGGCCGCCCACCATCACCCAGATGATGATCTGCCCGGAATAGAACAGGGAGAACATGGTCGGGCTGACGAACACGCAATTGGCGAACAGCAGCCCGGCGAGCCCGCCCATGAAGCCGCCGAGCGTGAAGATGCCGAGCTTGTAGCGCCGCACGTCATAGCCGAGCAGTTCCGCCCGCCGCTCATTCTCCCGGATCGCCACCACGACGCGCCCGAAGCGGCTGCGCAGCACCAGCTTGCCGAGGATGTAGCAGGCGGCGAGGCAGACCACGGCCACCGCGAAGATGCGCTCCGGCGGCAGCGGATTGCCCGGATCGCCGGGCAGGTTGAGCGGCGGCGTTGACGGGATGCCGTTGAAGCCGCCGAGCGGGGCGGCGCCGATCCGCCACTGGTCACCGGCGGTCGAATTGGTGAAGTTGAACAGGATCAGCGTCACCGTCAGCGTGATCACGCCCATGTAGACGTCGCTGATGCGACCGTAGAACATGACGTAGCCGAGCAGCGCCGCCGCCGCCGCCGGTACGGCGAGCGCGATCGGCACCGCCCATGTCGTATCGGCGACGTTCAGTGCCGCCACGGCATAGCCGTAGCCGCCAAGTCCGAAGAATGCCGCCTGTCCGAAGCAGAGGATGCCGCCGAACCCCCAGACCAGCCCGAGGCTGAGTGCCAGCACCGCCATCGATGCATAGACGGTGGCGTTGATCAGCGCGAACAATTCGAGTACCCGCGGCAACACCGCGATCGCCGCCGCGGCGAGGACGACGGCAGCCGCGATTTCCGCTGTCGGCCGCCGGCCGGTCACAGCGACCGCCGGAAGAAGCGCCCGGTGATCCCCTCCGGCAGCAGGCGCAGCAGCACGATCGCGACCGCCAGCATCGCGACCTCGCCCAGCACCGGCGTGGTGGCGAAGGTGCCGAGGGTGGCGACGGTGCCGAGCAGGCCGGACGCCGACAGCGTTCCGGCCAGCATGGCGGCGCCGCCGGTGATCACGGTGATGAACGCCTTGGCGATATAGACGGTGCCCATCGTCGGCACCACGCCGGAGAACGGCGCGATCAGCGCCCCGGCGAGGCCCGACAGCGCCGCACCGACGGCAAAGGCGATGGCATAGACGCGCGACGGCGAGACGCCGAGGGCTGCCGCCATTTCCGGATTCTGCATGGTGCCGCGGGCGATCAGGCCGGCCGGCGTGAAGCGCAGCACCGCCCAGACGCCGGCGATCAGCACGCAGGCGGCGCCGATCAGGAACAGGCCATAGCCGGAACTGCGATAGCCGCCGATCGCGACGCTGCCGAGCGGGGCCGAGAATCCGGCCACCGTGTTGCCGAAGATCATCGTCACGGCACCGATGAAGCCGAGCGACAGCCCCCAGGTCGCCAGCATCGTGTCCAGCATGCGGCCATAGAGCCGCCGGATCACCAGCCGCTCCACCGCGACCCCGATCGCCCCGACCGCGAGCGGTGCCACCACCAGCATGGCGAGCCAGATGTTCAGCCCCGCCCGCGCCGAGAGGATGGCTGCATAGGCGCCGAGCATCAAAAACTCGCCATGCGCGAGGTTGATCACGCGCATCATGCCGAAGATGACGGCAAGCCCCAGGCTGATGATCAGCAGCGTGGCGATGCCGGTGAGAACCTGCAACGCCACGGCAACCGCAAGGTCCAACGCCCGCGCCTCGTCAGATCTTGACGTCGATCACGTACTGCCTGTTGCTGTTGGGATCCTTCACCAGGTTGCACACCATCGCCGTGTCAGCGGGCGGCTGCTGCGGGTAGGTTTCCAGCACCTTGAAGCCGTGATCGGCACATTCCGCCAGATAGACGTTGAGCGTGACATGGTTGGTCCTGCCGTCGATCACCGTCCGGCCCGGCGGCCCTTCGTTGGTGATGCCGGTCTCCAGCGCCTCGATCACCTTCATCCGGTCGATGCTGCCGGCCTTGCGCACACCCTCGGCCCACAGGTTGAAGCCGACATAGGTGCGCATCGCCAGCTCGCCACCCAGATACGGGGCGGCGCTGCCCAGCTTCGCGTGGAATTTCTGCAGGAACGCCTTGTTTTCCGGCGTATCGATCTCCTGGAAATAGCTGAACGCGGCGACGATGCCGTTGCCTTCCTCGGGCGACAGCACGAGGCTCTCGTTGCCGCCGCCGAAGGTGGTCGAGGCCATCGGGATGCGGCTTTTCATCCCCGCCGCCGCCCATTGGCGATAGAAGGAGATATGCGCGCCGCCGACCAGGGCGGACACCACCACGTCGGGCTTCGCCGCCTGGATCTTCTGGATCGCCGGACCGAAATCGGTCACGTCGAGGGGGAAGAAATCGACCGCGGCGATCGACCCGCCGCCGTCGTGGCAGTATTTGGTGATCCACTTGCTGGTGATCTGGCCGTAATTGTAGTCGGCAGCGACCACATAGATCTTCTTGCCCCAGGTCTTCATGACGTAGGGCACCAGCTTGTTGACGTTCTGCGCCGGCGTCGATCCGGTGCAGAAGCAGTTGCGGTCGCACACGCCACCCTCGTACTGCGTATTGTAGAAATAGAGCGTCTGGTAGCGGTGCAGGATCGGCCGGATCGCCTCGCGCGAGGCCGAGGTGATGCCGCCATGCACCACCGCGGCGCGGTCCTTCGTCGCCGCCTCGGTCGCGAATTGGGTATAGAGCTGGATGTTCGACTGCGGATCGTAATTGATCAGTTGCACCGGCCGGCCGAGCAGACCGCCCGCGTCGTTGAGCTCCGCCACCGCGAAATCCAGGCACGCGATCATCGGCTTGCCATAGATATCGAGGCCGCCGGAGGCATCATGGATGCCGACGACCTTGATCGGATCGGCGCCGAGCGCCGCGTGGCGCATCACCGCCGGCATGGCCAGCGCCGCGCCGAGACCCGTCAGGATCGAACGACGTGCGATCGGCATGGCAACCTCCGACACAAGAGGGGTGAAAGGGGCGGCGCCGCGGCGCCGGACGGAGGACGATGGCACGACATTGCTGCGGTGCGAAAGTGGGGGTACGCGCAACAGTAAAAAAAATTTGCAGCAGCCCCGCTGCCTTCACGGGTCGATCAGCACCCCGGGATTGAGCATGCCGGTCGGGTCGAGTGTTGCCTTGGCTGCGCGCAGCGCGTCGGCGAACAGCGGCGGGCGTTCGCGGTCGTACCACGGGCGATGCTCCCGCCCCACCGCATGATGATGCGTGATGGTGCCGCCGGCCGCGATCAGCGCATCGCTCGCCGCGGTCTTGATCGCCCGCCACTGCGCCAGCAGCGCACCGTGCCGGCCGAGCGCGTGGAAGGTGAAATAGGGCGCCGGCCCGTCGGGATAGACATGGGTGACGCGGCACGTCACCTGCCCGGCCCGGCCGGTGGCGTCGCGGATCGCCTGTCCGGTCGCGCGCGTGACCGCTTCGTGGAACGCCTTGAACCGGTCCCAGGTGATGGCGGTTTCGAACGTGTCGGTGATGATCGCGCGCGGCACCATGCGTTCGCGCGCATACGGCATGCGGATGAAGGCGGTGCGCCAGCGCGCGCCGGCGCTCCCGGCGCCCACCGCCGCCTGCTCCGGCGTGCCGCCGTGATCGGCGCAGCATTCCAGCGCCCGCTTCATCCACGCATCCGGCGCATGGTCGGCCGATTCGAAGGCCAGCACCATGATCGCGGCACGGCCGTCGCCGGCGCCGGTGTTGCGCGCCTCCTGCGGATCGAGGATGCGGCAGTTCGAGGGATGGAGGCCGGCCTGGCTCAGCGCCCGCAGGCCGCGCGCGGCGGCGTCGAAATCGGCGAACAGCAGCACCGCATCGGCGCGGAAGCGGGGCCGCTCCTGCAGCCGCATCCAGGCTTCGGTGATGACGCCGAGAATCCCCTCCGACCCGAGGAACAGCCGCTCCGGCGCGGGGCCTGCGCCGGAGCCGGGCAGGCGGCGCGTCTCGATCATGCCGGCGGGGGTCGCGACGCGCAGGCTTTCGACGAAATCGTCGATATGGGTGTAGAGGCTCGCGAAATGGCCGCCCGAACGGGTGGCGATCCAGCCGCCGAGCGTCGAGTATTCGAAACTCTGCGGGAAATGGCGCAGCGTCAGGCCGTGCGGCTTCAACTGCGCCTCCAGCGCCGGGCCGTACACACCGCCCTCGATCCGCGCGGCGCGCGCCGTAGGGTCCACCTCCCGCACCTTGTCGAGATGCGCGAGATCGAGCGCGATCAGCGGGCGGTCGCGCGCCCGATCGACGGTGACGCCGCCGACCACGGAACTGCCGCCGCCGAACGCCAGCAGCATCGCCCCGGCGCCGCCGGCCCAGTCCATCACCGCCGCGACGTCGCGCTCATCGCGCGGGTAGGCGACCAGATCGGGGGCGCTGGCATAGTCGTTGAGCAGGCCGAGCACCGTGTCCTGATAGGATTTGCCGAACGCATGGAGGGCGCGCTCATGACGGTCCGCCGACACGATCGCGGCGAGTGCGGCCGGCGGCGTGAGGCGCGGCGGACGCAGCGGCGCGTCGGCGAGCGCAGGCACCGGGACCGTCGCGAAATCCTCCACGGCGAACAGCCGGCGATAGGTGGCGAGGGCGAAGGCCTCCTCCTCCGCCGTCATCGCCTCGCCCTCGCGTCCCCAGCCGAAATGCTTGCGCCGCGGTGGCGTCATCGTTCCCTCCTGTCCCGGTCTGCACGCAGTGGAGCGAAGCGCGGCCGGCCGGTCAACCACGGCGGCGGCCGGCCGGCGCGGCAGGCATCGACCTCGCCCGCGCTTCGTCGCAGGATGGCCGCCCGGCAGCAGCGGCGGAGAGCGGACATGAAGGCGTGGCGCGTCGAGCAGATCACTGAAACCGGCACGATGCACCTGCGCGATCTGCCGCTTCCGGTCCCCGGGCCGGGCGAATATCTCGTCCGCATGGCAGCGGCTGGGTTGAACTTCCTCGATACGCTGATGCTGCGCGGACGCTATCAGCGCCGGCCGGCGTTGCCGTTCACGCCCGGGGTGGAATGCGCGGGCATCATCGCCGCCGCCGGAGAGGGCTGTGCGCTGCCGCCGGGGACGCGTGTCCTCGCCAGTCTGGAGACCGGCGGCTTCGCCGAATTCGCCTGCGCCCGCGCCGCCGCAGTGCTGCCGCTGCCGGACGGCATGCCGGCGGAGGATGCGCTCGCGGTGCTGGGCGTCAATTATCCCACCTCCTACTACGCGCTGCATGAGCGGGCGCGGCTTCGCGCCGGGGAGACGGTGCTGGTCCATGCCGGCGCGGGCGGGGTCGGCAGTGCCGCGATCCAGCTCGCACGCCATGCCGGTGCGCGCGTCATTGCCACCGCGGGCGGTGCCGCGAAATGCGAAACCTGCCGCCGCCTCGGCGCCGCGCACGCGATCGACTATGCCGCCGGCGATTGGGTGGAGACGGTGCGGCAGCTGACCGACGGACGCGGCGCCGATGTGATCTACGATCCGGTCGGCGGCGAGGTCGGGGAGCAGAGCCTGCGGGTGCTGGCCTGGATGGGCCGCTACCTCGTCGTCGGCTTCGCCGGCGGCGCCATCCCCAGGCTGCCGGCCAACCGGCTGCTGCTGCACAACGCCGCGGCGGTGGGCGTGATCTGGGGCGAGTTGCTGAACCGCGACCCGGCGGCGGCCGGTGCCGTGCGCGCCGCCCTCGCCGAGCTTTACCGCGAGGGCGTGATCCCGCCGCTGATCGGCGGGCGCTTCCCGCTCAGCGAGGCGCCGGCGGCGCTTGCCGCGCTGGCCGGACGCGGCAGCGTCGGCAAGCTGGTGCTGGAACCCTGACGGCCGCCGCCGGAGGTCACATCGCCCCTTCCATCCGCGCCGCGGCGCGCTGGCGGCGCAGCAGCCCCTCCCGCACGTCCTCGATCGCCGAGCGCAGCAGCCGCGTCATCGCGGCATAGGCGTCGGGGGCATTGCCGGTCCGGATCGCCTCCGTCACTTCCTGGTGCTGGCGCAGCGAGTATTCCGGCGTGTGCCGGCCGGAATGCCAGCTCAACTGGAACGACGCCATCAGTGAGCTTTCGATGACCGCGCCGAAGGAGGCGAGGAAATGGTTGCCGGTCGCGTCCAGGATCGCCTGGTGGAAGCGCAGATCGGCCGCGGTCAGGTCGCCGGAGCCGTCCTGGAAGCTGAACATGTCGGCGAGCGCCGCCTCGATCCGCCGCACCGCCTCCGCCGTCCGCCGCTCCGCCGCCAGCGAGGCGGCGGAGGGTTCGATGATCTTGCGCACCTCGAACAGGCCGGTGACGAAGGCATCGGTCGGCGCCGCATGCAGGTGCCAGGCCAGCACTTCGGGATCGAGCATGTTCCATTCGGCGCGCGGGCGCACCATCGTGCCGACCTTCTGGCGGCTGACGATGAGACGCTTCGCCATCAGCAGCTTGAACGCCTCGCGCAGCGCCGAGCGGGAGACATCAAGGGCGGCGCACAGTTCGATCTCGGTCGGCAGCGCCAGCCCCGGCGGATGCGTGCCGCCGACGATGCGCTCGCCGAGCGTGTTGGCGATGCGTTCATGCAGGTTGCGCCCGGCCGCATTGCCGAGCTTGGCGGGGCGCGCGGCGGGTGCGTCGGTGTTCATGTCTGCTGCCCCTGCCGCGCCAGCGCCGGCGCGGCGGCGGCGCGCGCGGTGCTGGCCTGGGCCGCGGCGAGCTTGCGGCGCGCCTGCAACTGCTGGTCCGCCAGCACGCCGAGCAGGATCACCGTGCCCATCACGGCGAAGTTGAGCGAGCTCGGGATGCCGAGGATGTTCACCAGATTCTGCAACACCTGCAGCAGCGCGGTGCCGAGCACGATGCCGATGATCGACCCCTCGCCGCCGCGCAGCGAACAGCCGCCCAGCACCGCCGCCGCGATCGCATAGAGTTCATAGAAATTGCCGAACGAACTCGGGGAGACCGAATTGGTGTAGAATACCAGCAGCACGGTGGAGACGCCGGCGAGGCCGCCGCTCAGCACATAGGCGCCGGCGATGACGAGGCCGGTGCGGATACCGGAGAAGCGCGCCGCCTCCTCGTTCTTGCCGACCGCGAACAGGTAGCGGCCATAGACCGAGCGGTGCAGCACCACGCCCATGACGACGGCGAGGATGACCAGGAACAGGAACGTGTTCGGGATGCCATAGAGGTGTCCGGCGGCGAGGCTGCGCAGCGTATCGGCCTCGTCACCGTAGCCGAAGCCGCGCGTCGAGTCGGTGGTGTAGTAGCGGGCAGCGCCGCGATAGATCAGCAGGCCGCACAGGGTCACGATGAACGGCTGCATCCTGAGCCGCGTGATCAGGAAGGCCTGCAACCCCCCCAGCAGCACGCCGCCGGCGATGATGATGAGCAGGGCGAGCGGCCACGCCATCTGATACTCGGTCAGCAGGTCGACGAACACGACGCCGAGCAGCGCGAACATCGAACCGATCGACAGGTCGATGCCGCCGGTGATGATGGTCAGCCCCTCGCCGATCGAAAACACGCCGAACAGGCCGATCAGGTTGGCCATGTCGAGCAGGTTGACGCCGGACAGGAACAGCGGGTTGATCGCGGCCGTGATCGCGCTGACCACGACCAGCAGCAGCAGCAGGCCGAGTTCCTTCCTCATGTCATGTCCTCCGCCGTCTCCGCAGGTTCCAGCGCCTGCCCGATGGCGAGCCGCAGGACGTTGTATTCGCTGAACCGGGCGCGATCGAGCACGCCGCTGATGCGTCCCTCGTGCATCACCGCGATGCGGTCGGACACGCCGATCACCTCCTCCATGTCGGAGGAGATCATCGCGATGGCGACGCCGCGGTCGGCGAGGCCGCGCATCAGCGCATAGATCTCGGTCTTGGCGCCGACATCGATGCCGCGCGTCGGCTCGTCGAAGATGACGACGCGCGGCTGCATCGACAGCCACTTCGCCAGCACCACCTTCTGCTGGTTGCCGCCCGACAGCGTCACCGCCTGCGTCTCCACCCCCGGCGCCTTGATGCCGAGGCTGGCCGCCTGCGCCCGCGCGACGCGCGTCTCCGACCCGCGGTCGATCAGCAGCAGGCGGGCATGGTGCAGCAGATCGGCGAGCGTGATGTTCTCGCGGATCGGCATGTCGAGCACGAGCCCGGCACGCTTGCGGTCCTCCGGCACCAGGTAGATGCCCTGGCGGATCGCGTCGCGCGGGCTGGCGATGCGCACCGGCGCCCCGTCCAGCCGCACCTCGCCGGCCAACCTGCGGTCGATGCCGAACACCGTGCGCGCGAACGAGGTGCGGCCGGCGCCGACCAGGCCGGCGAGGCCGAGAATTTCGCCGTGGCGGACCGAAAGGTCGATGCTGCGGTCGGGGAAGGCGGAGGTGACGAGGCCCGCGATGTCGCAGCCGCCGGGGCGGGGTTCGCTCTGCGGCGGCAGATAGAGCGATTTCAGGTCGCGCCCGATCATCAGCCGGATCATCGCGCCATGCGACAATTCCCCGCGCGCAAGCTCCCCGACGGTGCGGCCGTCGCGGAGCACCACCACGCGGTCGGCGCAGGTCATGATCTCGGCCAGCCGGTGGGTGATGAAGATGATGGCGACGCCGGCGGCCTTGAGGTCGGCCACCACCCGGAGCAGCCGCTCGGTCTCCGACAGCGTCAGGCTGGAGGTCGGCTCATCCATGATGATGACGCGCGCATCGACCGAAAGCGCCTTGGCGATCTCCACCATCTGCCGCTGTGCGATCGACAGCAGTTCGACCGGCGTGTCGGGCGCGAAATCGGCGCCCAGCCGTTCGAGCAGCGGTGCGACGCGGGCATGCTGCGCGCGGTTGTCGAGCAGCATCAGCGGCCCGCCGCGCAGCCTCTCCCGCCCGATGAAGACGTTGCTGGCGACGTCCAGGTTCTCGAACAGGTTGAGTTCCTGGTGGACAAACGCGATGCCGGCGCGGGTGGCCCCGGCGACGGTGAGCGCGCGGTGGTCGCGCCCATCGATGCGGATGACGCCCGCGGTCGGTTCGGCGACGCCGCCGAGGATTTTCATCAGCGTCGATTTGCCGGCGCCGTTCTCCCCGATCAGCCCCAGCACCTCGCCGCGCATCACGCGCAGGCTCACGTCGTCGAGCGCGACCACGCCGGGATAGGTCTTGGTGATCCCGGCCAGTTCCAGCAGCATGTCCGCCAAGCGTTCCCTCCCCGGCGTCAGGCCCCGGCGGCGCGCAGGTCCGCCGGGGCAGCGCGGCGCGGCCTACTTGCCGAGCAGCTTCTTCACGTAGGCGGTGAACTCGGCGACGTTGGCCTTGTCGATGATCCGCGTCGGCACGATGATCTTGTGATCGGCCGGCAGGAACGACTTGTCGCCGTTCATGTACTTGATCATGTTGACCATCGAAAGATAGCCGAACTCGAACGGCTGCTGCACGATCGTCGATTGCACGCAGCCTTCCGAAATGCCGCGCAGCGTCCGCGGGTCTTCGTCGAAGCCGACAATCTTGACCTTGCCGCACTTGCCGGCGGCCTTGACCGCGTCGTAGATCTCCGGCGTGTTGTAGCTCCACAGGCCGCTGAGCAGCGAAATGTCGGGGTATTTCGCCAGCGTGTCCTCGACGTTGCTCTTGGCCTTGGTGAAATCGACCTGGTCGGTGCGCACGTCGATGATCTCGACCTTGGTGCCGGCCAGCGCCTCCCGGATGCCCTGCACGCGCTCACGCGCGTTGTCGGCGTCGAGGGTGCCGACGAACAGCATGATCCTGCCGCCGTCCGGCAGCGCCTTCTTGATCTCGTTGCCGGCATTGCGGCCGGCGGCGACGTTGTCGGTGCCGATATAGGCGACGCGGTTGCTCTGCGGCGCATCGCTGTCGGTGGTGAACAGCACCGCCTTGGCGGCGACCTTGTTCAGCTCCTCGGTCGCATGCGCCGCGTCATCGACGGACAGCGAAATGCCGGAGACGCCGCGCGCCAGCAGGTCGTCCAGCTCGCGCCGCTGCTCCGCCGCGGTCGCCTGACCGGTGACGATCATCTCCATCCTGTAGTCGGGATGTTCCTTCTGCGCCTTCTCGATCCCCCGCCGGGCGAAGGTCCAGAAATCGGACGCGGCGTTGGTGACGAGGACCAGCGTCTTCTTCTGCTGTGCCTCCACCGCCGCGCTGCCGGCCAGCAGCCCGGCCGCCAGCACACCTGCCAGCAGGGGTGCGACGAACTTCCTCATGCGTTTGCTCCTTGCACGTTTCAGCCTGCCTCGTTGCGGCAGGGTCCGGCAACCGGCACCGATTGGTCGGACAACCTGCCCGACGCGCCGCTCGTTTCCCCCGCGCATGCCGGATTAAGTCATGCAAATGCGCCGGTGGGAAGCCCCTTCCGGCGCCGTCAGCGCAACGCCGCCTCCGGGATGGCGGCATTCTGCGGCACGTCCTGGTCGGGGACGGCGGGCAGCGTGGGGGCGATGCCGTCCAGCAGCAGGGCGGTGACGAGCGGCGGCCTGCCCTGCCGCACCTCGCCGCCGACCAGCAGATCGACCTCGCCGCGCTCGGCCAGCCGGCGCAGGGCGCGCGCGAGGCGGAGCGGCCGCAGATCGACGCGGGCGAGATAGGCGTGGCCGCTCGTCTCGTCGGTGACGCGCCAGCCGGCACAACCGCGATCGACGCAGGGAATATCGGTGCGCGAGAGCCTGAGCGGCGTCGGATCGGGGCGCGCCGGGACGGCGCCCGCAAACAGGGCATGCACCGCGACCTCGCGCGCCGGCACGTCGGCGTTGACCGGCGGGCATTGCCATTCCCCTTCCAGATCGAGCGTCGCGGCGCCGCCGCCGGTTTCGTGCAGATGGCGGGCGACGAACCCGCCGCCCCGCCGGTCCCCCCGATAGCGGATCGCGAGGCGGTAGCCGGGGTCGCCGAGATCGGCGTGGCCGACGAAATGCCGGCCGTTCAGCATCACCTCGATACTGTCGTTCACCGGGTCGCTGTGCGCCGTCGCGGCCGCGAAATAGCCGGCGGCGGCAAGGCCGAGCGACGGGCCGGGCCGGGCAAGCTCGGCGCCCGGCCCGTCCTGGCCGAACACCACGCGATAGAACGGAAACGGGATGCCGCGCGGGTCCGGCACGTCGGCGGCCTGCCAGGGTGCCGCGGCGGCGGAGCAGAAATGCGCATGGTCGATCGCATGCGCCGTTTCGCTTTCCGCCTCGATCGCGCCATGCGCCAGCAGATGCAGCCGCACCTCATCGGCCCCTGCCGCATGGCACCACCACAGGAGGGCGAGGACGGCAAGCGTCCCGCGCCAGGCCGGCATGACGCCTCCGCTGATTTTCCCTTCCGGCGGCAGACTAGCCAGCACGGCGGGCGGCGCGTGATCCCGATGTCGTGAGAGCGGGTTAGAAGAGTTGGATCAGGTGCGCCTTCAGATAGGCGCTCTCGGGCAGCATGGGGTGCACCGGATGGTCCGGGCCGGCGCCGGTGGTGGCGAGGATGCGCCCTTCCCGCCGCGCGCGGTGCAGCCCCCCGGCCACCGCGGCGGCAAAATCGTCTGCGGCGGCGTGATGGCTGCACGAGGCGACGAACAGAAACCCGCCGGGGGCGACCAGGGACGCGGCGAGCCGTGTCATGCGGCCATAGGCGCGCAGGCCGGCGGCCTGGTCCCTGCGGGCGCGGATGAAGGCCGGCGGGTCGCAGATGACGATATCGAACCGCTCCCCCGCCGCGGCCAGTGCCGCCATCGTCTCGAACGCATCGCCGCGCCGCAGGGTGGCGCGCGACGCCAGCCCGTTGCGTTCGGCGGCGGCGCCCGCCAGCGCCAGTGCCGGGGCGGAGGCATCGACCAGCAGCGCCTGGCCGGCGCCGGCGGCGAGCGCGCGCAGGGCGAAGGCGCCGGTGTGGCAGAACATGTCGAGCACCCGCGCGCCGCCGGCGAGGGCGGCCAGGCGGTCGCGGTTCGGCCGCTGATCGAAGTAGAACCCGGTCTTCTGTCCGGCCAGCGGATCGACCGGAAAGGCGACGCCGCCCTCCTCCACCACCGTGCCGGCATCGCCGCCGGCGAGCAGGGCGACCTGCTCCGCCAGTCCCTCATGGGCGCGCACCGGGCTGTCGTTGCGGGCGACGATGGCGCGCGGGGCGAACATGTCGCCGAGCACGCCGAGCAGATCAGGCGTCAGCCGGTCCATCGCCGCGGTGTTGGCCTGCACCGCCAGCACGTCGCCGTAGCGGTCGATGACGAGGCCGGGCAGCCGGTCGGCCTCGGCATGGACGAGGCGGTGGAACGGCGAATCGGTCACCCGGGCGCGCAGCGACGCCGCGGCGTCGAGGCGGGCGCGCAGGAACGCCGCATCGATCGCCGCGTCGGGGTCGCGGTCGAGCAGGCGGGCGGCGATCAGGCTGTGCGGGTTGAAGGCGAAGGTGCCGAAGCGCCAGCCGTCATCGCCGTCCAGCCGCACCGGCGCGCCGGGCGGCAGGGCGCGGTACTCCGGCTTCATCGCGATCTCGTTGCTGAACGCCCACGGATACCCCGCCTTCAGCCGCCGTCCCTGACCGGGCGAAAGCCGCAGCGTCGGGCGGGCGCCGGCGTCAGGCGGCAACCGCGAGCCCTGCCGGCAGCACCGCGCGCAGGGCGGCGGCCAGCGCCTCCATCATCGCATCGGTGTGCAGCGGCGTCGGCGTCAGCCGTAGCCGCTCCTGCCCGCGCGGCACCGTCGGATAATTGATCGGCGTGGCGTAGATCGCGAACTCCTCCAGCAGCCGCCGGCTGACCTCGCGGCAGCAGGCGGCCTCGCCGACATGGACCGGGACGATATGGCTCGGCGACGGCAGCACCGGCACGCCGGCCGCCGCGAGCACGGATTTGAGCCGCCCCGCCCGCTCGAACAGCGCCGCCCGCCGTGCCGCATCCCCGCGCACATGCCGCACCGAGGCGAGCGCCGCCGCCACCGTGGTCGGCGGCAGCGAGGTGGTGAAGATGAACCCCGAGGCGGTGGAGCGCAGCCAGTCGATCACCTCGGCGTCGCCAGCGACATAGCCGCCGTGGCAGCCGAACCCCTTGGCGAGCGTGCCCTCGATCAGGTCGAGGCGGTGCGCGACCCCGTCACGCTCGGCGACGCCGCCGCCATTCGGCCCGTAGAGGCCGACGGCATGGACCTCATCGAGATAGGTCATCGCGCCGTAGCGTTCGGCGAGGTCACAGATGGCGGCGATCGGGGCGATATCGGCGTCCATCGAATAGACGCTCTCGAACGCGATCAGCTTCGGGGCGGCCGGCGGGGCGGCGCGCAGCCGGCGCTCCAGATCGCCGAGGTCGTTGTGGGCGAACACGTGCACCGTCGCCTGCGCACCCTTGATGCCGGCGATCATGGAGGCGTGGTTCTTGCGGTCGGAAAATACGTGCCAGTCCGGCAGGCTGCGCAGGATGGTGGTCAACGCCGCCTGGTTGGCGACATAGCCGGAGGTGAACAGCAGCGCCGCACCCTTGCCGTGCAGCGCCGCCAGTTCCGCCTCCAGCGCATCGTGGAGATGGCTGGTGCCGGCGATGTTGCGGGTGCCGCCCGCCCCCGCCCCCATCGTTCGCGCCGCCTCCGTCGCCGCCGCGATGACGACCGGGTGGATCCCCATCGCCAGATAGTCGTTCGACGACCACACGGTGATCGTCCGCGCCACCCCGTCGCGCTCCAGCGTGAACAGCGGAAAGCGGTCGGCGTGCTTGCGCAGGGGGGTGAAGCTGCGATAGCGCCCCTCCGCCCGGATGCGGTCGAGTTCGGTGCGGGCGGCAAGGCGGAACGGGTGCATGTGCGGCTTCCGGGTCAGCTTCGGTCGGCGATCAGTGCCGGCGGATAACTCCGCCGTCCTTGAGGAAAGTCAATCGGCTTCTGCGCATCGCCCGATTGCCCCTGCCGTTCGGCAGCCCTGCCGTCATTCGACGAACAGCCGCACTTCCCGCTCCGGCTTGCCGGCATCGCCCTGATAGCCGAGAGTGATGCGGCCCGCCGCCACGCCGTCCTGCCGGAGCGCCGCCGCCACCGTGCGCGCGTCTTGCGCACCGTCGCGGGCGAAGCGGTCCTGCACCGGTCGCTTGTCCGCGAGCGGGATCGGCGTCAGCAACGTGAAGGCGGCGCGCGGGTTGCGTGCCAGCACCTCCCGCACTTCTGCATCCAGCGCCGCCCGCCAGTCGGAGGTGGGATCGGCCGGGTGCAGGCGCAGCGCCGGAGCCGCCGGCAGCACCGGGCGGGCCAGGGCTGCGGCATCCGGCGGGAAGGCGGCGGGGGCGAAGGTCCGCTGATCGAGCATCCGACAGCCGCCGAGGCCGAGCATCGGCGCGAGCAGGCCGGCCAGGAGGCGAACGGTCCGGTGGGGCATCGGCGGCAGGCTCGCAGGATGCGGCGCGGCGGGCAAGCCGCCGCCTTGCCCGATCCCGCCCCCACTTCTAAGAGGATCGGCGCAGGGAGCAGGGGCGGGATGGACGCGGCGGCAGAACCGATCCGGGCACGCCCCGTGCGCATGGCGCCGGAGGCGGCGGCGAAGCGGCGGATGGCGGATGCCGTCCGCGCGCTCACCCTCGACATGACCGCCGGCGGCGCGGCCCAGGCGGGCCTGCCGCTCGCCATGGCGGAGGCGGCGACGGTGCTGTGGACGCGCTTTCACACCTTTGACGCCGCCGACCCGCACTGGCCGGACCGCGACCGCTTCGTCCTCTCGCCCGGACACGGCGCAGCGCTGCTCCATGCGCTGCTGCACCTGACCGGGCATGCCGGCATCGGCGCCGCCGAGCTGCGGGCGTTCGGCACGGCGCAGGGACCGGGCGCCGCCCATCCCGACTTCGGCGTTCATCCGGCGATCGAGGCCGCCGCCGGCCCGCCCGGCCAGGGCCTCGCCACCGCCGTCGGCCTGGCCCTGGCGGAGCGGCTGCTGGCCGCCCGCTTCGGCCGCTCCCTGGTCGATCACCGGACCTGGGTGATCGCCTGCGACCGTGACCTCGCGCAGGGGATCAGCCACGAGGCCGCCTGCCTCGCCGGACGGTTGCGGCTGGAACGGCTGACGGTGCTGTGGCACGACGCCGGCAGCGCCGAGGGTGACGAACCGCTGAAGCGCTTCGCCGCCTGCGGCTGGGCGACGCGGCGCGTCGAGGGCGGGGACAGCGCGGCGCTGGTCGCGGCGCTGTCGCTCGCCCTGCGCTCGCGCAAGCCGACGCTGATCGCCTGCCGCACCCCGGCCGAGGCCGGCGATGCGACAGCGGCGCGGGCCGCGCTGATGTGGCCGTATCCGCCCTTCGTGGTCCCCCACGAGCTGGCGGAACGCTGGCGGGCCGCCGGGGCCGGCGGTGCGCGCCGGCGACGCGGCTGGCTCAAGCGCCTCGCCCGCCATCCGCAGCGCGCCGAGTTCGAACGGGTGACGGCGGGCCAGTTGCCGGCCACCTTCCGCGAGGCGACGGCGGCGCTGCGGGCCAGTCTGGCCGGCGACCAAGGCGGCCTCACGACCGAGGCGGCGAGCCGGCGGATCCTGGCGGCGCTGGCGCCGGCGCTGCCGGAGCTCGCCGGGGGCGGCATCCGGCCGACGCGGGCGGCAGTGACGACGGCCCCGTCATCGCTGCCGCAGGCGGCGGAAACGCAGGGCGTCGCCGCGGCCATGAACGGGCTGGCGCTGCACGGCGGCGTGATCCCGTGCGGCCATTCCTCGCTCGCGGCGGCCGACACGATGCGTCCGGCACTGCGGCAGGCGGCGGAGATGCGGCGCCGGATGGTGCATCTGCTGATGCAGCGGCCGGCCGGCAGCTTCGGCCGCCCGGCCGAGCATCTGGCGGCGCTGCGGGCGATGCCCAACCTTCACGTCTTCCGTCCGGCCGATGCGCTGGAGACCGCGGAATGCTGGGAACTGGCGCTGCGCCGCGCCGACGGGCCGAGTCTGCTGGTGCTGTCCGCCGAGACGCTGCCGAAGCTGCGTGGCGATGCCGGGGAAAACCGCAGCGCCCGCGGCGGGTATGTGCTGGCCGAGGCCGACGGCCCGCGCCAGGCGACGCTGATCGCAAGCGGGCCGGAAGTGGCGATGGCGATGGCGGCGCGCGCCATGCTGGCGCAGCAGGGCATCGCGGTCGCCGTCGTCTCGCTGCCGTGCTGGGAATTGTTCGGCCTTTGCGATCCGGCGTGGCGGGAGGCGGTGCTGGGCGGCGTGCCGCGCATCGGCATCGAGGCGGGAAGCGGTTTCGGCTGGGACCGCTGGCTCGGCACCGGCGGCGTTTTCGCCGGGCCGGACGAATTCGCCGCCGGCAGCCCGTGGGCCGAACCGCCGCGCGAGTCCGGGCTGAGCGCGGCGGGGATCGCGGCGCTGGTCCGCCGCCGCATCGCCGCTGCCGCTTGACGCCGGTCAAGGCGGCGGCGGAGGGTTGCGGACAAATTCGTCTGAACACTGGAAAGGGACGCTCTCATGGCCGTGACGGTCGCGATCAACGGGTTTGGACGCATCGGGCGCCTCGTGCTGCGCGCCATCGTGGAAAGCGGCCGCGAGGATGTCATGCCGGTCGCCATCAACGATCTCGGCAGCGTGGAGGCGAACGCGCACCTGTTCCGCTATGACAGCGTGCATGGCCGCTTCCCCGGCGAGGTCGAGGTTTCCGACGATGCCATCACGATCCGCCATGCCGGCCGGGTCTGGGGCCCGATCCGCGTCTCGACGGAGCGGGATCCGACGCGCGTGCCCTATCGCGGCGTCGATGTGGCGATGGAATGCACCGGCCTGTTCACGAAGAAGGAGCAGGCGGCACAGCTCCTCACCGCCGGGGCGCGCAAGGTGCTGGTTTCCGCCCCCGCCGACGGCGCCGATGCGACGGTGGTGTACGGCGTGAACCATTCCGTCATCACGCGCGAGATGACGGTGGTGTCCAACGCCTCCTGCACCACCAACTGCCTCGCGCCGATGGTCAAGGTGCTGCACGATACGTTCCGCGTGGTGCGCGGCTACATGGTGACGATCCACTCCTACACCGGCGATCAGCGCACGGTCGATACGCTGCACAAGGATCTGCACCGCGCCCGCGCCGCCGCCGTCAACATCATCCCGACCAGCACGGGGGCGGCGCGCGCGGTCGGCCTCGTGCTGCCGGAGCTGAAGGGCAGGCTGGACGGCACCGCGGTGCGCGTGCCGACGCCCAACGTCTCCCTCGTATCGCTCGACGTGGTGCTGGAGAAGCGGGCGACCAGGGAGGAGGTCAACGCGGCGATGAAGGCGGCGAGCGACGGGCCGCTCAAGGGCATCCTCGCCTACAGCACGGCACCGCTGGTCAGCAGCGACTTCAACCATGTCGCCGCGTCGTGCAGCTTCGATGCGACGCAGACGACGGTGGTCGATGGCGCGCTGACGCGGGTGATGGGCTGGTACGACAACGAATGGGGCTTCTCCAACCGCATGGCCGACACGGCGGCGCTGTTCGGCAGCCTGTGAGGGAGGGGCGATGACCTATCGCACGCTCGACGGGGTGGCGGTTGCCGGCAGGCGGGTGCTGCTCCGCGCCGACCTCAACGTTCCCGTCCATGACGGCCGGATCACCGACATGACGCGCATCGGGCGGCTGTCGCCGACGATCCGCGAACTGTCGGCCGCCGGCGCGCGCGTGATCGTGCTGAGCCATTTCGACCGCCCGAAGGGCCGGCGGGTGCCGGCGATGTCGCTGGAACCGGTGGCGAAAGCGCTGGGCGAGGTGCTGGGCCGCAAGGTGCGATTCGCCGAAGACTGCATCGGCGTCCCCGCCCAGCAGGCAATCGACGCATTGTCGGACGGCGATGTCGCGGTGCTGGAGAACACGCGCTTCCATGCCGGGGAGGAGAGCAACGATCCCGCCTTCGCCGCGGCGCTGGCACAGCTTGGCGATCTTTATGTCAATGATGCGTTCTCGGCCGCGCACCGCGCGCACGCCAGCACGGAGGGCGTTGCCCACCTGCTGCCGTCCTGTGCCGGGCGGCTGATGCAGGCGGAACTGGAAGCCCTGCACGCCGCCCTCGCCGCGCCGGCGCGGCCGGTGGCGGCGGTGGTCGGCGGGGCCAAGGTTTCGACCAAGCTCGCCCTGCTCGGCAATCTGGTGGGGCGGATGGACGCGCTGGTGATCGGTGGCGCGATGGCCAACACGTTCCTCGCGGCCGCAGGCAAATCCGTCGGCCGCTCCCTCCAGGAAGCCGACATGCACGCGACCGCGCGCGACATCCTGGCGCGCGCCGCGGCGGCGAAATGCGACGTGCTGCTGCCGGTCGATGCGGTGGTGGCGGCGGCGCTGGAACCGGGTGTGGCGACGCGCACCGTCGCGATCGATGCCGTTCCCGCGGACATGATGATCCTCGATGTCGGGCCGGCGACGGTGCAGCTTCTCGCAGCGCGGCTGGCGGGGATTCGTACGCTGGTGTGGAACGGCCCGCTCGGCGCGTTCGAGACGCCGCCCTTCGATGCCGGCACGACGGCGCTGGCGCAGGCGGTGGCGGCGGCAACCGCGGCGGGGACGCTGCGCAGCATCGCCGGCGGCGGTGACACGGTGGCCGCACTGCGCCATGCCGGCGTCGCCGACCGGCTGAGCTATGTCAGCACCGCCGGCGGCGCCTTCCTGGAATGGCTGGAGGGGCGGACACTGCCCGGGGTCGCGGCGCTGGAGGGCTGAGCGGCCTGCCGTTCCTGTCGGCCGCCTCCGCCAGCCCGTTCCTGGCCGCCGATCTGCCGGCCGGCCATGTTTGAACTGGCACGCGGATCGGCCTCGACAGGCTGCCCGGCGTGGCGATCGCCTTGCCCGGCGAATTGCCGAACCGGGGCGACAGCGCCATGACGCTGTGCAGCGCCGGGCGTTGTCGCCGCCGTCTGGCAGATTACGCGCCATTGAGGCACGCCCCGGGACACGCGCGCGCGCAGGCGTGAGCGGATGGCACCGAACCGGGCCGGCGGCGCGCGGTTCTTCCTGCTTGCGCACAGCAGGAGCATGCCGCAATGGCCGATATCAAGGGTTGCAGGGTCGCCGTCCTCGCCACCGATGGCGTCGAGCAGGTGGAACTGACCGGGCCGGTGAAGGCGCTGCGGCAGGCCGGCGCCGATGTGACCGTGATCTCGCCCAGCGGCGGGCCGATCCAGGCGTTCAATCACGACACGCCGGGCGACCGGCTGCCGACCGACGCCGCCCTCGGCGCCGTGCGGGCGGAGCAGTTCGCGGCGCTGGTGCTGCCCGGCGGCGTCGCCAATCCCGACAAGCTGCGCATCGACCCGCAGGCCGTCAGCTTCGTCAGGGCGTTCGTCGATGCCGGCAAGCCGATCGCGGCGATCTGTCATGGTCCCTGGACGCTGATCGAAGCGGGCGGCGTCAAGGGGAAGCGCATGACCTCCTGGCCGTCGCTGCAAACCGACCTCCGGAACGCCGGCGCCGCCTGGGTGGACGAAACCTGCGTCGTTGACGGCACGCTGGTGACGAGCCGCAAGCCGGACGACATTCCCCAGTTCAACGACCGCATGCTGGCGCTGTTCGCCGCCGCGGCATAGCGCGCGGCGGAAGGTGGATCACCCGGCGGCAACGCCGAGCCGGTTGCGCCAGGCGATCTCGATCGCCTCGGCCAGCACGCGCCGCCCCATCTCCGGCGAATGCCTGGTGCGCACCAGCGCCTGGCCGGCCCGCGACAGGCGCCGCCACAGCGCCGCGTCGCGATGGAGGCGTAGACACGCCTCTGCCAGCGCCGCCGGACCGTCGGCGATCAGCACCTCCCGCCCGTCGGTCAGCTCCATGCCCTCCGCCCCGCAGGAGGTCGTCACCACCGGCAGGCCGTACGCCATGGCGGTGGAAATCTTGCCCTTGGTGCCGGCGCCGAAGCGCAGCGGGCAGACGAACACGCGCGCGGTGTCGAACACGTCGCGCAGCTCCTCGACCATGCCGGTGACGACGACATGCGGGCCGGCCAGTGCCTGGACCTCCGGCCCCGGATTGGCGCCGGCGATGATGAAGCGGGCATCGGGCAGCGCCGCGCGGATCAGCGGCATCACCTCGCCGGCGAAGAAGCGCACCGCATCGACGTTCGGGCCGTGCCGGTAGCCGCCGAGAAAGACGAAGTCGCGGCGCGGGGCGAAGCCGGCTTCGGTGCCGTGGAAGGTGAACATGAACGGCCACACCACGCCCGGCGCCTCGGGTGCCGCGCGCGCGAGCAGATCGCGCTCGAAGGTCGAGTGCGTGATGGTGCAATCGACGCGGCGGATCAGCGCCAGTTCGCGCGCCCGCATCGCCCCGGCCGCCGCCGCCGTCGCGGCGCTGCCATCGAGCGCCGCCTCCCGCTCCAGGCGCAGGAAATGCAGATCCATGAGATGGAACAGCACCGGCGCCTGCGGCGCGAACCGGCGCAAATCGTCCAGCACCTGTTCCAGCACCGGCACGCGATAGACCAGCACGGCATCGAACAATGCGCCATAGCGGCGGATGAACGACGGGAAATCCGGCTCGTAGGGCGAATACGCGCATTCCACGCCGATCGCCTGCAACGCCGGGGTGTGCGCCGGCTCGAACAGGAAGTTGTCCTGCGGCGTGAAGTAGGGCTTGTAGCCGAGATCGCGGAACAGCCGCAGCGTCAGCGTCGTCGTCACCGACCCGGCGTCCTGCATCGGTGTCGGCGTCGTCGCATCGACGATCAGCGCGCGCCGCCGCACGCCGCGCTCGCGCTCGAAATACGGGGCCTCGCCGTTCGGCCGGTGCGCAGTGAGCGTGTCGCGCCAGCGCAGGAACAGCCTGCCGGCATTGACGCGCTGATAGGCTTTCACCCCGCTCGCCGTGTCGGTGCCGGAGGTGCGCCCCTCATAGTGGATGACGCGCGACAGCGGCTGGTACAGCACCTGCCGTCCCGCCCTGCGCAGCCGCAGGCAGAGATCGGCATCCTCGCAGTAGGCCGGTGCGAACGCGGGGTCGAAGCCGCCGCAGTCACGCCACAGCGCGGCCGGGATCGCCACCGAGGCGGCGGAGATGTAGTCGGCCTCGCGCGCATGGGCATAGTGCGGACGGTTGGGATCGTCGTTGCGGCCGTAATTCCACGCCGAGCCGTCGCGCCATATGATCGCCCCCGCCTCCTGCAACGTCCCGTCCGGATAGAGCAGTTTGGAGCCGGCCAGCCCGGCGCCGGGCCATTCGGCAAAGGTGGCGAGCAGCGCATCGAGCCAGCCCGGCAGCACGCGGGTGTCGTTGTTCAGCAGCACGAGGAAGCGCCCGCGCGCCGCCGCCGCGGCGTCGTTGCAACTGCGCAGGAAGCCGAGATTGCGCGTCTGCCGGCGCAGGCCGATACCCGCGACGCCGGCGAGCGTCGCCGCCGTGGCATCCGGCGAGACATCGTCGATGACAACGATCTCGGCGCTGTGGCGGGAGGTGTGCGCGCGCAGGCTGTGCAGGCAGTTCAGCGTGTAGGCGAGCTGCCCATGCACCGGGATCAGGATCGAGACATCGGGCGGCGTCGCCGCGTCCCGCGGCGGGCACAGCCGCGGCGCCAGCGCGTTGAGTTCGGCAACCGCGCCGGCGAAATCCGGCTCTCCGCCGAGCAGCGCATGGCGGCGGAGGAACGCATCGCCCTCCCGTCCCGCCGCGATCACGGCATCGTCGGGCCGGAACTCGTAGCCGGTGAAGCTGTCCGGGTCGCGGTCGGGGGCATCGGCGGCGGGCCAGGCATGGGCGGTGCGCGGCACGTCGAACACCGCGCCCGGCCCGGCGCCGGACGCCGCCTGCCGCTCCAGCTGCGCCGCCAGCCGCGACGCGGTGGCGGCGAGATTGATGCTGCGGTCATCGAGTTCCACCAGCCGCTCGACCAGGGCCACGGCCTGGCGCCGCGCGGTCAGCCCGTCCGGCGGCATGGCGGGCACCGCATCGGCGTGCGGCAGCGTGGCGCGTGCCTCCGCGGCGGCATCGCGCGGTGGGAGAGCGTGGTGCAGCGTGCCGGATTCGAACAGCAGGCTCGGCAGCACCGGCGGCGCGCCATCGCAAGCGAGCAGCAGCGTCGTCGCGGCGGCATGCCCGGCGGGTGCTGCAAGGCCGATCGTCCGCGCGTCGGCGAACTCCGCCTGCAGGATCAGGGTGCCCGCGAGCGGACGCTGGCGGAACGCAATGACATGAAGGAACAGGGCGGCGAGCGCGTCCGCGGCCGGCGGCACCGCGTCGGCGACGCTCACCGCCAGCACGCCGCCCGGCCGCAGCCGGCGGCGCAGGGTCGGCAGCGAGGCGGCGAGATCCCCCGCGCGCACCGGCGCCAGCCACAGCAGCACATCGGCCGCCTCCGCCGCATCGGCATCGAGCAGCCGGCGTGCCGCGGCGGCGAGCAGCCCCGCCGCGTCGGCGTCGGCCGGCCCCGCCTCCATCACCACCCGGTCGCGGCACAGCGGCAGCAGGAACCGCGTGCGGTGCAGCCGGGCCTCCCGCTCCATCGCGGATGGCAGCGGCGCGGCATGCGTCATGGCAGGTCGGGCCGCCACTGCGCCGCAACGTGATCGAGCACGGCGCGCAGGGTGTCCGCCAGCGGCACCGTCGGGGACCAGCCGGTGTGCCGCCGCAGCTTGTCGGTGCGGCCCAGGATCACCGCTTCGTCGGACGGCCGCAGCAGCGCGGCATCCACCGTCACGTCGAGCGGGATGCCGGCGAGGCGGGCAAAGATCGGCACCAGGTCGCCGATCCTGATCGCGCTGTCGGCGCAGATGTTGTAGGCCTCGCCGGGTGTCCCGCGTGCGGCCAGCAGGGTCAGCGCCGCGATCGCGTCGCGCACGTCCATGATCGGCCGGCACGCATCGAGATTGCCGACGCGCAGCCGGCCGCCGCGATGGGCGATGGCGATGACGCCGGCGGCGAAATCGGACACCACGTCGTGCCGCTTGCGCGGGCCGGTGGTATTGAACAGGCGTGCCCGGATGCAGCGGATGCGCCGGTTGCGCCAGTACTGAAACGCCAGCAGATCCTGCGCCACCTTGCTGACGCCGTAGGGATGCAGCGGCAGCAGCGGCGCATCCTCGTCGATCGGCAGGCGCTCGGGCGTCAGGCTGGCGCCATATTCGGCGGCGGAACAGGCGACCACCACCATCGGATCGTAGCCGGCGTCGTGCGCGGCCCGCACGTACTGCACCGCCTCGAACACGTTCAGCGTGCCCTGGACATTGGTATCGAGCGTCAGCGCCGGTTCGCGCCACGAGAGGGTGGGCAGGCTCTGCGCCGCGAGATGGTGGATCACCGCCGGACGGAAGCGGGCGATGCAGGCGCGCACCGCGGCGGCGTCGCGGACATCGAGTTCCAGCATGGTCACGCCGTCGATGCGTGGCGGCGGGACGGGGTCGCCGGCAAACCAGGTGCCGAGCACCGCACCCTGCCGTGCCGCGGCGAGCTGCGCAACAAGATGGGCGCCGATCATGCCGGCCGCCCCCGTTACCAGTATATCCGTCACCGGGACATGCCCTGCCGTCCGTGCGCCATCCTGTTCGACAGGCCCCCGCCGTCGCGGCCCTTCATAGCCGGGCAGGGCGCCGGCGGGAACCAGCGCGTGAGCAACCTGTCGTCAAAGCGTGAAATCCTGATCAATGCTTAACAGACGGCAGTTATGACTGTTGCGTTCACCAAAAAGATGCCCAAACCACAAATATACAGTTCACCTCCTCATGAACCCGCGTATGATCCTGCATGTCCGGCGTGACAGGCCGAGGGAAGGGGGCGAGGATGCTGGATTTCACGGGACGCAGCGGCTCGGGAGAGGTCATCGGATCGCGCCACGCGGTCGATCGGCACCCTGCGCTGGCCTGCGAAGTCGGCGTCGTGCGCCTGTTCGGCAGCGCCGATATCGGCACCCAGGGCCAGATCGCCGGCTGGGCGGAGCCGGAGGATGGGCATCTGTGGAATGACGGCGTGGAGGCGGTGCTGCTGCTCGCCGTGCGGGCGCCGCCGCCGCGCCTGTTGCTGATCCTGGGCGGGGAGCCGTATGTCACCCGGATACGGCCGATGCAGGAGGTGACACTGTTCGGCAACGGTTTGCGGATCGGCTACTGGCGGATGACGCAGCGGGCGGAGACCACGCTCAGGGTGCCGCTGGAGCCGGAATGGTGGCTGCGGCGCGGGCCGCGGGCGCTGCTCAGGCTCGGCCTGCATCTGCCGCACAGCGTGCGGCCGAAGGACATTGCCGACGGGCCGGACGGGCGCGAGCTCGGGTTCTGTTTCCGCACGCTCTGCCTGCAACCGCTCGCCGACGAGGCGGATCCGCCGGCGTGATACCGCGGCAACGTCCGCGGTGAGCGACCCGGCTGCGCTGCACGGCGACCTGCAGGAGCGGGCCGACGGCGGTTTCGAGGGTTGGTGCTGGGCGCCCGGCCGGCCGGCGGAACGGTTGCGGGTGGACCTGCTGGTCAACGGCAGCCCGGCCGCGTCGATGATCGCCGCGATGTTCCGCCGCGACCTGTTCGTGCGCGGCTGCGGCGACGGGCGCCACGGCTTCGCCCTGCGCCTGCCGGAAGGCGCCGACCCCGGCATCGACGAATGCCTGATCACGGCGCAGGAACACCGCTCCGGCCGCGTGTTCGGGCAGATCCTGCGCAGCGGCGGCGGGCGCCGTCCGCCCGGTCTCACGCGCGTCGGCGTGCTGGCGCGGTCGGCGGAGGCGTTGGGGCTGGACGTGGCGGCACTGCACGCCGGCAGCGACCGGGCGCGGGTTTCCGCCCCGCTGCGCATCGCTTTCGCGACACTCGCCGCCCGGCTGTCCGCGCGGGCGACGGGCGGCGCGACGGCGCAGGCGCCTGAAGCGGCCGTACCGGCGGCCTTGCGTGCCGGCCTGCCACGTGTCGCCGACCCGCTGCTCACTCTGCTGCTGGTCGCCGGCCGCGCCGCCGGGACGCTCGACCGCATCGCCGCGCTCGCGCCGGCGCTGGCCGACGCCGCTGCCGAGATCCTGCTCGCCGACACCGGCGCCGATCCGGCGACGGCGCTGCTGCCCGCCGCGGTGCCGCGCCTGCGCTATCTGCGCGACCGCGCGGCCGGATGTCCCGCTGCCGTGCTGCGGCTCGCCGCCGCGGCAGCGCGCGGGCGGGTGCTGGTGCTGCTCGATGCGACGCCTGCCGCCCCCTCGGCCGCCGCGCTGCTGGCGCTCGCCCGTGCCGTCGCCGCCGCGCCGGAGGTGCTGTTGCTGGCCACCGGCGTTGCCGCCGCCGCCCCGCCGGCCCCGCCGCCTCTGCCGACACGGCTGCGGTTGCCGGCCGCGATCGGGGTTCTGCTCGGGGGAGAGCGGCGGCTGTGGCAGGCGCTCGGCGCCGGCGCTCCGGTGCGGCCCGGCGGCACGCTGGCGGCCTGCGCCGATCTGGCGCTGCGCGCCCGCCTGCTCGGCCATCCCTGGCAACTGGTGCAGGAGCCGCCGCCGCCGGCGCGCGGGGCGATTGGCGCTTGACCGGGCCGGGTCGGCCTCGTTACCAGTGCGGCATTCCCTGGCAGATCACATGGCCGCGACCGATCTTCATGTCCGCTTCCCGGCAGTGAGCCTGCTGTCCCAGGCGGAGTTCGCCCTGCGGCGGCGGGCCGTGCAGGATCGGCTGGATGCCCGCCACCTGCATGAATCGTCGCTGCCGACCGGGGCCGCGACGCTGTTGCTGCACGGTACCTGCGCGCTCTGTCTGCGGCGGACCGAATTTGCCTCGGAGACCGGGTCGTGGGAGCGGATGGCGGACGGGCGCCGGGTGCCGCGCTGGGACGGCGCGCTCGCCTGCGATTGCCGCGATGCGCTGCCCAAGCAGGCCCGCGCCATCGTGCATTTCGCCGAGAGCGAGGCGATGCTGCGGCCGTGGACCCGGCTGCTGCTGTTCGGCCCGCCGGATGCGAGCCATCGCCGCCTCGCCGCCCTGGCCGGGCACACGGTGACGGTGCCGGCGCTGCGGGCGGATGGCGGCGGGCTCGGCCCCGAAGCGGCGCCGGCAGCATTCCAGCTTGCAGTTGCGGTCGATTGCCTGCACCGTACGCCGCCGCTCGATGCCGCCTTCGCCGCTTTCCGCCGTGCCCTGGCGCCCGGCGGATCGCTGCTGTTCACCGTCCCGTTCCGCCACGATGCCGCGCGCACCGTCACGCGCCCCGACCTCGGATCGCACGGCGTCCGGCTGGCTACGATGCTGCGCGAACCGGTGCACGAGATTGGCTGGGACGTGCTCGACCGGCTGCGCGCCGCCGGCTTCGCCCATGCCGCCGCGCACTGGTACTGGTCGGCCGAGCTCGGCTATCTCGGCGCCTTCAGCATGATCTTCCATGCCGCGCTCTGACGGTCCGGTGGCGCCGGGACAGACGGTGCGGTCGCGCGCGCCGCTGCGCCTCGGCCTTGCCGGCGGCGGCACCGATCTCAGTCCCTATTGCGACCAGTTCGGCGGCGCCGTGCTGAACTGCACCATCGACCGCTACGCCTACTGCTTCGTCGAGCCGGCGAGCGACGATGCGGTGCATTTCGCCGCCCACGATCTCGGCGTGGAGGAGCGGCTGGCCCGCAGCGAAGCGGCGCTGGCGACGGCGCGGCTTGCCATGCATGCCGGGGTCTATCGCCGCATGACGCGCGACTTCGCCGACGGCCGGCTGCCGGCGCTGAAGATCAGCACCTATGTCGATGCGCCACCCGGCTCCGGCCTCGGCTCCTCCTCGGCGCTGATGGTGGCGATGGTGGAGGCGTTCCGCCACTATTTCGGCCTGCCGCTCGGCCTCTATGACGTGGCGCATCTTGCGTTCGAGATCGAGCGCATCGAGCTCAACCTGTCGGGCGGCAAGCAGGACCAGTACGCGGCGGCCTTCGGCGGCGCCAATTTCATCGAGTTCCTCGCCGGCGACCGCGTCATCGTCAATCCGCTGCGCGTGCCGCGCGGCGTCATGAACGAGCTGGAGACGTCGCTCGTCACCTGCTTCACCGGCGTCTCCCGCCAGTCCGACCGGATCATCGCCGAGCAGCAGCGCCACATGAATGCCGCGGATGCCGATGCGCTGGACAGCCTGCACCAGTTGAAGCGCGATGCTGTGGAGATGAAGCAGGCCCTGCTGCGCGGGGAGGTCGGCCACATGGCCGAGATCCTCAACCGCTCCTGGCTCGCCAAGAAGCGGACCGCGCGCGCGGTCAGCAACAGCCACATCGAGGCGCTGTATGACGCGGCGATGGCGCATGGCGCCGTTGCCGGCAAGGTGTCGGGGGCCGGCGGCGGCGGGTTCTTCATGTTCATCGTGCCGCCGCAGCGGCGCGTGCATCTGATCCGCAGCCTCAACCGGATGGACGCGACCGCGAGCGCCGTGCATTTCACGGCGGACGGGGCGGAATCCTGGGTGACGGACGCGACCGGCTGACCGCCCCGCGCGCCGCCTCAGCGTCCCTGCCAGACCGGCTTGCGCTTCTCCAGGAAAGCGCGGGCGGCGTTGCGGAAATCCTCGGTGGCGGCGAAGTCGTTGACGGCCGAGTCCTCCTCCGGCGTGATCGGCAGGGCCCCGCGCAGCTTGCGGATCGCCGCCTTGTGGAAGCGCGCCGAGAGCGGGCTGCCCTCGGCAATGCGCCGCGCCAGGGCCAGCGCCTCCGCCTCCGTCGCGTCGTCGGCAACGACGCGCGACAGCAGACCCTTCTCGTAGGCTTCGCGGCCGGTGAAGATGCGGCCCTCGATGAAGATTTCCGCCGCAACCCCGGTGCCGGCCAGTTCGATCACCGGGTCCATCTCGGCATAGGGATACCAGATGCCGAGGTTGCGGGCGGTGATGCCGAACCGCACTCCCTCCCCGCCGACACGGAAATCGCACATCGTCGCGATGCCGGCGCCCCCGCCCAGGCACCAGCCGCGGATCATCGCCACCACCGGGTGAATGCACAAGCGGATCGACTGCATCGAGTCGTGCAGCACCGCGGCGTAGCGGTCCTCCAGCGCGCGCGAGCCGCGCTCGGCGGTGAAGGCGGAGATGTCGGCGCCGGCACTGAACGCCTCGCTGCCCGCGCCGCGCAGGACGACGCAGCGCAGGGTGGTATCGGCCGACAGCGCCGCCATCGTCGCCTGCAACCCCTGCCACATGCCGAGGTCGAAGGCGTTGCGCCGCGCCGGACGGTCGAAGGTGACGATGGCGAGATCGCCGTCGCGGGCGACCGGCAGGGCGGGATGCAGGGGAAAGGTCATGGCAGCGGCTCCGGTGGCGGAAGGATGTCGTCCATCGCGGCGCGGCCGGTGACATGGCGCCAATGGTGCCACAGCAGCCGTGCCGCCAGCGCGCGGTGCGGGCGCCACGGCTCGGCCAGCGCCAGCAGCCCCCGCGCCGTCGGCCGCCCGTCGAGCCGCTTCAGATGGGCCGCCGCGGCGGCAAGAGCGAGGTCGGCGGCGGGAAACACGTCGGTCCGGCCGAGCGCGAACAGCAGATAGACCTCCGCCGTCCAGCGCCCGAGACCGCGCACCGAGCAGATCGCGGCCACCGCCGCTTCATCGCCGAGCGCCGCGAGGGCCGCGTCGTCCAGCCGCCCTTCCAGGAAGGCCGTGGCCAGAGCGCGGGCATGCGCGATCTTGGGGCGCGACAGGCCGGCCGCACGCAGCGCCTCATCGGAGAGCGCCAGCAGCCCGGCGGGGGTCGCGGCACCGTCCAGGGCGGCGACCCGGCGCCAGATCGCCGCCGCCGCCTGGTTGCTGATCTGCTGGCCGACGATCGCCTGAAGCAGGCCGCCGAACCCCGCCGGCCGCACCCGCCACGGCAGCGGTCCGGCCGCCGCCTCGATCAGCGCGAGATCGGGGTCGGCCGCGCACAGGGCGGCAAGGGCGGCACGGGCCGGCGCCGGGGGGTGCGGGAAGCTCACGCTTCGGTATGCGAGGAAGTGCAACCGAGTGCAACGCCGGTGCGGTCCGCTCTTGGGCCGGCGCCGCGAAGTCCGTTAGAATGGCGGCATGGAAACCTCGCCCGCGCCGGCGGGCAGCGCCGCCCCGGCGGCACCGCCGCACCTGCTCGTGGTGGACGACGACCGCGAGATCCGCGACCTGCTCGCCCGCTTCCTGGAGCGGCAGAATTTCCGCGTCACCGCGGTGCGCGACGCGCGCGAGGCGCGGCGGCACTGGCCGCTCGGCCATTTCCAGTTGGTCGTGCTCGACCTGATGCTGCCGGGCGAGGGCGGCCTCGACTTCGCGCGCTGGCTGCGCAGCCAGTCCAACGTGCCGATCGTCATGCTGACCGCGATGGGCGAGGACACCGACCGCATCATCGGCCTGGAACTCGGCGCCGACGACTACCTGTCCAAGCCGTTCAATCCGCGCGAACTGCTCGCCCGCATCCGTGCCGTGCTGCGCCGCGCCGGCGAGGCGCAGAGCCGGGCCGAAGCGGCGCCGCGCGCGCTGATTTTCGGCGGCTGGCGGCTGGAGCCGCCGCGCCGGCGCCTGCTCAACCCGGCCGGCGTGGAGGTGCCGCTGACCGGCGGCGAATACGATCTGCTGTTCGCCCTCACCGAACGGCCGAACCGGGTGCTGACGCGCGACATGCTGCTCGATCTGCTGCGCGGCCGGCAGGCCGGCCCGTTCGACCGCGCGATCGATGTCGCGGTCAGCCGCCTGCGCCGCAAGCTCGAGGACGACGGCCATTCGCCCCAGCTGATCAAGACCGTGCGTGGCGGCGGCTACGTGCTGGCCGCCGAGGTGACGCGCGAATGAGCCGCCGGTGAAGCGCCGGCTCCTGCTGTGGCCGCGCAGCCTGGGCGGGCGCACGGCGCTGGTGCTGCTGATCTCGCTCACGCTGGTGCAGGTGGCGGGGCTTGCGATCCACGCGCTCGACCGGCGCGATGCGCTGCGTTTCGCGCAACTGCGCGATGTCGCGGTGCGGGCCGCCAGCATCTACCGTACCATCGCGCTCGCCGATCCCGACAACCGCGTCGGCGTGGTGCGCGCGATCGATGCGCGCGAGGGTGGCACGGCGGTCAGCCTGGACGACGGCCCCCCGGTTTCCGCACTGCCGCCCGCCTTTCCCGAACTGCAACGGCTGCTGCGGGTGAACATGCTGCTGGTGCCGATGCCGCCGGCGCTGCGCCCGCGCGCCTTCGTCTGGCTCGGTGAGCCGGCGGCGCGGCAGATGCTGATCGGCATGCAGATGCCGGACGGGCTATGGGTCAATGTCCGCCTGCCGCTGGCGCCGGCGCGCTGGTTCCTGTCGGGGACGTTCCTTGCTGCGTTCCTGCTGATGACGGCGGCGGCAGGCGGGCTGACGCTGTGGGCGGTGCGGCGGCTGACGCGGCCGGTGGCGACGCTGGCGGCGGCGGCGGAACGGCTCGGGCGCGACGTGAACGCGGCGCCGCTGCCGGAGGACGGGCCGGAGGAGATCGCCAAGGCGGCGGCGGCGTTCAACACCATGGCGGCGCGCATCCGCCGCTTCCTCGCCGACCGCAACTTCATGCTCGCCGCGATCGGCCACGACCTGCGCACACCGATCACGCGGCTCAAGCTGCGCGCCGAGTTCATCGAGGATGAGGAGCTTCGGCGCAAGACGCTCGCCGATCTCGACGAGCTGGAGGCGATGGTCGCCGCCACCCTCGCTTTCGGCCGCGAGACGCTGAGCGACGAGGCGCCGGCGCCGCTCGACCTTGCCGAACTGCTGCGCACGCTGCTGGACGAGGCCGCGGATGCCTGGCCGGAGGCGGCGGAGCGCTGCACCTATCGGGGACCGGACCACCTGACCGTGAGCGCCCGGCCGCTCGCGCTCAAGCGGGCCTTGACCAACCTCGTCGGCAATGCGGTGAAATACGGCGGCGGCGCACGGATCACGCTGCTTCCGGCCGGGCAGGCGCGGATGCCGGGCGGCATGGTGACGGTGCTGGTGGAGGACGACGGTCCGGGGATCGACCCGGAGGAGACGGAGCGGGTGTTCCAGCCCTTCGTCCGCCTGGAGGCGAGCCGCAACCGGGAGACCGGCGGCGTCGGCCTCGGCCTGACGATCGCGCGCAACATCCTGCGCGCGCATGGCGGCGATGCCGTGATCGCCCCCCGCGCCGGCGGGGGCACCCGCGCCACCGCGACCCTGCCGGCCTGACCGCGGCTTGCGGGCGAACACCGGAGATTGCGGGCCGATCGGGGCGAAACGAGATACCGCCGGAAGACATAAATCCCAAACGATATCCATTCCGTTCTGTGTAACGAACTTGATTGGACTTCGGCGATGGATAATGATATTTCGTCGCTCTGATCCATGTGGCGAGCAGGTCGATTGCAGACGCCGGCACCATTACATGAAATTCAGCGACCGCCGGGCGGTGCCGGCCTGTTCGGCTGCATTAACGAAATGTTGGTAACTGCACCGGGAAAGTTGCACTTTCCGCACGGCGAGGGGCCGGGATGCTGAACATCTTCGCCTGCATCACCGGGCAGCATGATCGGTCCCTGGTGGCGCTGGCGGTGCTGGTTGCGCTTCTGGCGAGCGCCGCCGCGATCGGTTCGCTGCGCCGCGCGATCGTTGCCTCCGACCGGCTGCGCCTCGCGTGGCTCGCCAGCGCCGCGACGGCCTATGGCTGCGGCATCTGGGCGACGCATTTCATTGCCATGCTGGCCTGGCTGCCGGCCGATGGCCTCGGCTATGCGCTGCCGCGCACGGCACTGTCGCTGGCGGTGGCGGCACTCGGCAGCCTCGCCGCCTTCACGCTCGCGGTGCAGGGCCGGCCGGCGGGCTGGGGCACCGCGCTCGGCGGCGTGATGCTCGGCAGCGCCATCGCCGCCATGCACTTCGTCGGCATGACGGCGCTGCGCCTGGGCGATCTGGTGGCCTATCAAGTGGGCTACATCGCCGCCGCGGTCACGATCGGCATCGCGACCGCGACCGCGGCGTTGTGGGCGGTGCGCCAGCGGCACCTGATTGCCGCCGTCATCCTGTTCGTGCTGGCGATCTGCGGGCTGCATTTCACCGCCATGACCGGTGCCATGCTGACCCCGCCCGCGGAGGCCATGATCGCCACCGGCATGTCGCGCGACCTGCTGGCGGTCGCCATCGCCGGGTTGGCCGTCCTGGTGCTGTCGCTCGCCCTGCTCAGCGCCGTACTCGACCGCCATCTGGCGCTGCGCCGGATGGCGGAGGCAGGCCGGCTGCGGCGTTTCGCCGATGCGACCTTCGAGGGCATCCTGTTCCTCTGCGATGGCCGGGTGATCGACGCCAATGCCGCCATCTGCACGCTGCTCGGCCGCGACCGCACGGAATTGCTGGAGCTGCCGGTGGAACGTTTGCTGGCGCTGCCGTTCCGCCCCGAAACAGTCCCGTCGGGCCACGCCGCGGAGGCGGAGCTGCTCGGCAGCGGCGGCATCCGCCGGCCGGTCGAGGTGCTGTGCCGGCGGCTCGGCGACGCGGCACGGCGCGAATGCGTGCTGGTGGTGCGCGACCTGACCGACCGGCGGGAGGCGGAGCAGCGCATCCGGTATCTCGCCCATCACGACAGCCTGACCGGCCTGCCGAACCGCCGCCTGTTGCAGGACCGGCTGGCGCAGGCCGTTTCCATCGCCGAGCGGACCGGGCACGGGCTGGCGGTGCTGAGCCTCGATATCGACGGGTTCAGGGCGGTCAACGAAATGCTCGGCCCGACCGGCGGCGATGCCGTGCTGCTGGAAGTGGGCAGGCGCCTCGCCGCCTGCCTGCGCGATTCGGACACGGTGGCACGGCTGGACGGCGACGCCTTCGCGATCGTGCAATCCTTCGGTGACCAGCCGCGCGGCGCCGCCGGGCTGGCCGAGCGCATCCTGCGGCTGGTCGCCGAGCCGATCGAACAGAATGACCAGCGCGCCATCGTCGGCGTCAGCATCGGCATCGCACTGTTTCCCTCCGACGCCAGTGCGCCGGACATATTGCTGCGCAATGCCGATCTCGCGCTCGGCCGGGCCAAACAGGACGGGCGCGGCGTGTTCCGCTTCTTCGAGCCGGACATGGACGCGCGCCTGCGGCTGCGCAGCCGCCTCGAACAGGATCTGCGCGCCGCCATGATGCGCCGCGAGCTGCGCCTGCACTATCAGCCGCTGCTGGACACGACGACGCTGGCGATCGAGGGTTTCGAGGCGCTGCTGCGCTGGGAACATCCGGAACGCGGCTTCATCTCTCCCGCCGAATTCATTCCTGTCGCGGAGGAGTGCGGGCTGATCGGCGCGCTCGGCCAGTGGGTGCTGGAAACCGCCTGCGCCGAGGCGGCGTCCTGGCTGCGGCCGTGGCGCGTCGCCGTCAATCTCTCGCCGGCGCAGTTCCACCAGCGCCATCTCGCCGGCACCGTGCGCGACATCCTCAACCGCACCGGTCTTGCGCCGTCGCGGCTGGAACTTGAAATCACCGAGGGCATCCTGATCGATGATGCCGAACGGGCGCTGGCGACGCTGCGCGAACTCAAGGCCCTCGGCGTACGGATCGCGCTCGACGATTTCGGCACCGGCTATTCCTCGCTCAGCTATCTGCGGCGCTTCCCGTTCGATAAGCTGAAGATCGACGCCTCCTTCGTGCAGGCACTCGGCGACGGCGGCGAGGCCGATGCGATCGTGCGCGCGATCGTCGCCCTGGGCCGCAGCCTGAGCCTGCACATCACCGCCGAAGGGGTGGAGACGGCGGAGCAGTTGCGGCTGCTGCGCGCCCAGTCCTGCGACGAGGTGCAGGGCTTCCTGCTCGGCCGTCCGCTGCCTGCCACGGCCCTGCCGGCGATGGGCGCGGGGGTTCCGGAACCCGCGCCTGCGTGAAGCGCGACGGCGCGCGGACGGTGATCAGCTGGTCACCGTCGCGCGGATGTCGCCGCTGCGGGTCAGCACGGTCGCGGACACCGACTCGCCGTGCCCCTGCACCAGCACGTCGATGCGCGCGCCGCCGACGGCAAGACCGGTGAGGCGGATGCGGTCGGTGAACGCCGGCATCACCGGACGGTCGAAGGTGACGGTGCGGCTCTCCGGCTCGAAGCCGATGCCGAGGCAGGCTTGCAGCAAAGCGAGCGGCGCCGCCGCCGACCACGCCTGCGGGACGCAGGCGACCGGGTAGAAGGTCGGCCCCTGGCCGCGCCGGCGCGGAAAGCCGCAGAACAGTTCCGGCAGGCGGCGCAGATCGATATAGGTCGCCGCCTCGAACAGCCCGTCCAGCACCCGCGCCGCCTCCCGCCGCATCCCGTAACGGCCGAGGCCGAGGCCGATCAGCGCATTGTCGTGCGGCCAGACGGACCCGTTGTGGTATGACATCGGGTTGTAGCGCGCCTCGCCGGTGCCGATGGTGCGCACCCCCCAGCCGGAGAAGAACGCGCTGCCGAGCAACTGCCCGGCGACGCGGGCGGCCCGCTCGGCCGAGGGAACGCCGGCGAGCAGCAGGTGGCCGGCATTGGAACTGCGCACGCGGCACGGCTGCTTCGCCCCGTCGAGCGCCAGCGCGTAGGTGCCGATCTCCTCGCACCAATACGCCTGCTCGATGCGCCGCTTCAGCGCATCCGCCTGGGTGCGCAGCACCTTGGCGCGGCCATGATCGCCGAGTGCCGCGGCGATGCGCGCACCGGCGCGGCGGGCCTGATGCACGTAGCCCTGCACTTCGACCAGAGCGATCGGCCCCTGCGCGAGGCTGCCGTCGGCGTGAAAGACCGAATCGTGGCTGTCCTTCCAGCCCTGGTTGGCCAGCCCGGTCTGCGTCATGCGGTGGTATTCGATGAAGCCGTCGCCGTCGCGATCGCCGAAGCGGTCGATCCAGTCGAGGGCAGCGGCGATGTGCGGCCACAGCGCCTGCACGGTCGCGAGATCGCCGGTGCGGCGCAGATAGTCGCCGGCCAGCATGACGAACAGCGGCGTCGCATCGACACTGCCGTAGTAGCGGCGGAACGGCACTTCCCTGAGCTCTGCCATTTCGCCGTGCCGCACCTCGTGCAGGATCTTGCCCGGCTCGGCATCGGCGTCGGGATCGGGGCTGTTCGCCTGGTTGGCGGCGAGGTAACGCAGCACGCCGCGCGCCACCGCCGGGTCCATCCACAGCATCATGGTCGCGGTGATCAGCGCATCGCGCCCGAACGCCGTGCTGTACCAGGGAATCCCGGCATAGGGATAGGCACCGAGATCGGTGTCGGTGATCAGCATGTAAAGGTCGGAGACGGAGCGGCGCACCGCCTCGTTGAAGATCTCGTTGCCGGTCTCGATCGCGGTGGCGCGCCCGGCGGAACGGCGGAGTGCGCGGCGCGCGTCACGCAGGGCGATGAAGAATGCCTCCGCCGGCGGGGCGGCGCGTGCCTCCTGCGGCATGCAGCGCACCTCGACATAAAGGGTGACGCGCTCGCCGGGCGCGAGATGCAGCGCGAAGATGGCACGCCCGGGCTCGATCCGCTCGGGCGCCGGGGCGAAGCGCAGGCGGGTGCGCCGCGCAGCGCCATCGAGGCCGGAATAGGCGAGGGTCACCGTATCGTGCCCGATCTGCGGGGCATGCACGGTGCCGCGGCGCGGCCGGCGCTGCCCGCGCACCTCGAACAGATCGGCGAAATCCGCGGAAAAGCGCAGTTCGAGCGCGAAGGTCTGCGCCGTGTCGGCGTAGCTGCGCACGGCGAGACGCTGGTGACAGGCCCCCTCGAACACGAAGCAGGACCGGCGGATATGCACAAGATCGTGCTCCAGCAGCAATCTCTCACCGTCGAACAGATCGGGATTGGTAAGATCGCAGGTGAGGCTGGCGTTGTCCTCCCGCATGTCGGAGGACAGCAGCAGCGGGTGCTGGCCGTTGAGAAACAGATCGAGACGGGAGAGATGGCGTGTGTCGCGGAAATAGAGGCCGCCGGGATTGCCCTGCCCGGCGAGCACGTCGCCGGCGTGGTCGAACACGCCGAAGGTATCGCCGTGCTTGAGCGTGCGCGGGCGCTGCACCTGCAGGCTGGCGGTGGCCGCGACGAAGAACGCATCGACGGCCGCGCCGGCCTTGGTCTGTTCCGTCATGTTGTTCGCTCCGGTTGCCTCAACCGTGCCATCAACTGCGCGGGAGCACGGCGGTTCCCGGGCCGGAAAAACCCGTGTTCACGCGGCCGGGGAGTAGAACGCGGCAAGCGGCAGGTGCACAGTGATCTCAGGCAGGTCGAGCACTGCTTCCGCGCCCTCGATGACCTCCGGCCGCCAGTTGTCGTCCCGGCGCAGCACGGTCGCATGCGGCCGGTCCTGCGCGAGCAGGACATAGGCGCGCAGGGCCGGAATGGTGGCGTATTCGGCAGGCTTGACGCGGCGGTCGGTCAGCCCGGTGCCCGGCGCAAGGATCCCGAAGATGACCACCGGCGCGACGTGGTCGTCTGCCGGATCGAAGGTGCCACAGGCAACCTTCGCGTCGGGGTAACGCACCCTGCCGGCCGGCAGCACCTTCACGTTCTCGCCGAAGGCCGCGCAGGGCGGATGGAGGCGCGCGTCAAGCGCCGCCAGCAGGCGCCGTGCGATGCGGCCGGCCGCGATGGTGCCGCCGGTCATTGCCACCGGCTGAATGCCGTCGAATTCGCAGCGCAGCGGCTGCAACCGCTCCCAGGCGAGGAATTCCTCCAACAGCAGCGGCTTCAGCGAGGCACTCACTGTCGCCTCCTCACAGGACGTTATCCATCAGCGACCCGCCCTTCTCGCCGCCCGGCTTGTCCGGCAGGTCGGGTTCCCAGCCGCCGCCGAGCGCCTTGTAGATCTGCACGAGATCGGTCGAGACGCTGGTGACGCTGTCGGTGAGCTGCTGTTCGGCGGCCAGCAGGTTCTGCTCGGCCTCCAGCACCGAAAGGAAGTCGGCGACGCCCTGGCCATAGCGGTCCTGCGCCAGTTGCACGGCGCGGCGGTTCTGCACCACCGCCTGCTCCAGCCGGTTGTGCCGGTGCTGCTCGGCGTCGTAGGCGATCAGGCCGTTGCTTACCTCGTGCAGCGCGTTCAGCACCGTGCGCTGATAGGCGATCGCCGCTTCCTTCTGCTGGTCCTGCCGCAATTCCAGCACCCGGTGCAGCATCCCGCCCTCGAAGATCGGCAGGCTGACATAGGGGCCGAAAGAGTAGTTGCCGGCATTGTACCAGGAACCCAGGTATTTCGCCTCGATCGCCTGCAACCCGATGCTGCCCGAGATGACGAAGCGCGGATAGAAATCGGCGACGGCAACGCCGACGGTCGCGGTCGCCTGATGCAGCTGCGACTCCGCCTCCCGGATGTCGGGACGCCGGCGCGCGAGTTCCGAGGGCAGGCCGACCGGCACCTGCGGCGGCACCGGCGGAATCGGGTGCGTGACCGACAATTCCGCCTGCATGCTGTCCGGCGGCTGGCCGACCAGAAAGGCGATGGCGTTGATGATCTGCCGCTCCTGCCCGCGCAGCGAGGGCAACTGGCTTTCCACCGTTTCCACCTGTGCTGCCGCGTTGGCGACATCGAGGTCGGTGGTGACGCCGCCGGTTGCGCGCTGCTGCGTCAGATCGAGGCTCTGCTTCGCGGTATCGAGATTGCGTTCGGTGATCTCGATGTTGCGCTGCACGCCGCGCAACTGGATGTAGTCGCGCGCCATCTCGGCCAGCGCGGTCAGCAGTACGTCGCGCTGGGCGTCGGCGTTCTGCTGGATCGCCGCCTGCGCCGATTCGATGTTGCGGCGCACGCGGCCCCACAGATCGATCTCCCACGACGTGTCGAAGCCGAACTGGTAGAGGTTAAAAGGCTGGAACAACTGGCCGAGATTGGGCACCCCGCCCTGCGTGCCGGCCAGACCGTTGGCGCCCGTGGCACCCGGCGTCGCGGAAAGGGGCGTGTTGGCCAGCCCGCCGGTGCTGGCGCTGCTGCTGTGGGAGGAGGCGGTGGTCGGCGCGCCGGGCAGCGGAAACAGCCCGAGCACGCCCTCGCGCGCCAGCAATTGGCGTGTGTAGTTCGCGTTGGCATCCACCGTCGGCAGCAGATTGGCCTGCGCGACGCCGAACGAGGCGCGGCTTTCGGCGAGCCGCATGCTCGCCGTCTGCACGTCGAAATTGGCCGCTGCCAGCCGCTTCTCCAGCGCCGTCAGTTCGTCGTCATGGAACACCGTCCACCATTGCGGATCGACCGGCTGCGGCACCGCGGTGCTGATCGTGTCCTTGACCGGCTTGACCGGCGCCGGGCTGCCGGCGGTCCAGGAGGATGGAGTCCACTGCGGCGTCGGCGGCTTGTAATCGGGACCGACCGGGGCGCAGCCCGCCACGGCCGCGATCAGCGCCAGTCCGGCGGTGCGGGAAGGCAGGAAATGGCGGGACACGTTGAAACTCCGGCATGACATGAGGGCAAACTTTGCCCCCGCCTGCCGCGCGGCACAACCATCCCCGCTTCACGCGCCGCGGCGCCGGGCGCATAACCGCCCTCCGGTGGCAGACGGAGGACAGGCGATGACGACGACGGAGCGCGTGCTGGCCCGGATCGGGGCGGACTTCGCTGCCTATCAGGCAAGCTGGCTCGACTGGCTGCGCATTCCGAGCATCAGCGCCCAGCCGGCCCACGCCGCCGACTGCCGCGACGCCGCCGCCTTCGTCCAGCGCGATCTCGCCAATCTCGGCTTCACCGCCGCGATCCGCGAGACGGCGGGGCAGCCGGTCGTGCTCGCCCACCACCCCGGTCCCGGCGCCGGCGCCGATGTCCCGCATCTGCTGTTCTACGGCCACTACGACGTGCAGCCGCCGGAGCCGCTCGATCTCTGGACCAGCAAGCCGTTCGAACCGGTGGTGGTGGAAGGTCCGCACGGCCCGCGCGTGGTCGCCCGTGGCGCCGTCGATGACAAGGGGCAGGCGTCGATGTGGCTCGGCGCCCTGCGCGCCTGGGTGGAGGAGACGGGCGGGCTGCCGGTGCGCGCCACCGTGCTGATCGAGGGCGAGGAGGAGATCGGCAGCCCCAGCCTGGAACCGTTCCTGGCCGCCGAGCGCGCGGCACTCGCCGCCGATGTCGCGGTGATCAGCGATACCGGCAGCTGGGACATCGACACGCCGTCGCTCACCACGCGGCTGCGCGGCCTCGTCTATCTGGAAGTAGGGCTGCGCGCGGCGGCGCGCGACCTGCATTCGGGCCTGTTCGGCGGCGCCGCGCGCAACGCCGCCAACGTGCTCGCCCGCGCCCTCGCCGCGCTGGTGGACGACAGGGGGCGGGTGACACTGCCGGGGTTCTATGACGGCATTGCCGACCTGACCGCCGCCCAACGGGCCGAATGGGCGGCGCTGCACTATGACGAGGCCGCCTTCCTGGCCGGCATCGGCCTGCGCCATCCCGCCGGCGAGGCGGGGCGGGAGGGGCTGGAACGGCGCTGGGCGCGGCCGACCTGCGACATCAACGGCCTCTGGGGCGGCTATGCCGGGCCGGGGGCGAAAACCGTGATCCCCGCCGAGGCCGGCGCCAAGGTCAGCTTCCGCCTCGTCCCCGGCCAGGATCCCGAGACGGTGATCGCCGCCTTCCGCGCGTTCATGGCCGCCCAGGTGCCTGACGACACGCGGCTCGACATCCAGGTCCACAGCGCCGCCCGCGCGATCGAGGTGCCGCAGGACAGCCGGTTCGTGCAGGCCGCACGGGCGGCGCTGGCCGATGAGTATGGCCGCCCCGCGGTGCTGATCGGCTCCGGCGGTTCGATCCCGGTGGTGGAGAGCCTGAAGCGCCTGCTCGGCCTCGACAGCCTGCTGCTCGGCTTCGGGCTGGACGACGACCAGACGCACAGCCCGAACGAGAAATTCGAGGTGCGGTGCTTTCAGCGCGGGCTGCACACGCATGCGCGGCTGCTGGGACGGCTCGGCGGCATGTGACGCCGCGGCTCGCTCTCGTCGGCCTGCGCAGCGCCCTTGCCGGGCCGTTCGACCTGACGCTGGCGGCCGGGGCGTGCGCTTCCGTCAGCGGCCCTTCGGGTGCCGGCAAGACGCTGCTGCTTGGCCTGATCCGCGGCCCCGGTTCCGGCGCGGGCGAAGCCTTTCCGGACGGGCGGCTGCGCGGCGGCGGCACGGCTGCTCACCGATGGGCGCCAGCGCCTGCGGCTCGACCGGCTGGCGCCGCGGCGATGAGCCGGTATGCTGGCCGCCGGATTTCCGGGGAGGACACAAATGACCCTGACCCGACGCGCCATGCTCACCACCGCCGCGGCGGCGGTTCCGCTTCTGCCGCCGCGCGCCCGCGCCGATGCGCCGGTGCTGCGCCTCGGCGTGCTGGTGGATATGTCCGGCCCCTATCGCGACGACACCGGCATGACCAGCGTCGCCTGCGTGCGCCAGGCGGTGCAGGAATTCACCGCCGGGCGCGGTCTGCGCGTCGAGGTGCTGGCCGCCGACCACCAGAACAAGCCGGATATCGGCGTTGCCATCGCGCGGCAGTGGTTCGATCGTGACGGTGTCGATGCCGTCGTCGATGTGCCGACCTCCTCGGTGGCACTCGCGGTCAATACGGTGTGCCGCGACAAGAACAAGGTGATGCTGAATTCCGGCGCCGCCACCACCGACCTGACCGGCGCGCAGTGCAGCCCGAACACCGTCCACTGGACCTACGACACCTGGATGCTGGCGAAATCGACCGGCGGGGCGATGGTCAAGCAGGGCGGCGACAGCTGGTTCTTCATCACCGCCGACTACGTGTTCGGCAAGCAGTTGCAGCGCGACACCGGCCGCTTCGTCGAACAGGCGGGGGGCAGGGTGCTGGGCAGCGCCATCTATCCCTTCCCCGGCACGACGGATTTTTCCTCCTTCCTGATCCAGGCGCAGGCATCGGGGGCGAAGGTGCTCGGCCTCGCCAATTCCGGCGCCGACACGCTGAACTGCATCAAGCAGGCGCGCGAATTCGGGCTGATGCGGCAGATGCGCGTTGCCGCCATGCTGATGTACAACAGCAACGTCCACGCGCTCGGCCTGGAAACCGCGCAGGGGCTGCTGCTGACCGAGAGCTTCTACTGGAACCTCAACGACCGCACGCGCGCCTTCATGGACCGCATCCGGCCCAAGGTGGCCAACCAGTGGCCGAACATGGTGCAGGCCGGCGACTATGCGGTGACGCTGCACTACCTCAAGGCGGTGGCCGATCTCGGCGTGGCGGCGGCCAAGGCGGACGGCGCCGCGGCGGTCGCGCGCATGAAGGCGATGCCGACCGACGACGACTGCTTCGGCCAGGGCAAAATCCGCGAGGACGGGCGCACGCTGCACCCGAGCTACCTGTTCCAGGCCAAGTCGCCGGCCGAGAGCAGCGGTCCGTGGGACGGCCTCAAGCTGGTCGCGACCACGCCGGCGGATGAGGCGTTCCGCCCGATGCAGGACGGCGGCTGCAAGCTGGTGAAGGGCTGACCGGCGCACCGGCCGGCGCAGGCATGCCGCGCGACATCCTCCTTGCCCTCGACCAGGGCACCACCTCCACCCGCGCCATCGCCTTTCGCGCGCCGGCGCTGCTGCCGGTGGCGGAGGCGCGCCGGCCGCTCGCGCAGCATTATCCGGCGGAAGGCCGGGTGGAGCACGATCCCGCCGACCTGATCGCCGACAGCGTTGCCGTGCTGCGCGAGGCGCTGGCCGCCTCCGGCGCGGCGGCGCGGGACGTGGCCGCGATCGGGATCGCCAACCAGCGCGAAACCACGCTGCTGTGGGAGCGGGCGAGCGGCCGGCCGCTCGGCCGCGCGATCGTCTGGCAGGACCGCCGCACCGCCGCCGCCTGCGACGCGCTGCGCGGCCACGAACGGACGATCGCCGCGCGCACCGGCCTGCTGCTCGATCCCTATTTCTGCGCCACCAAGCTCGCCTGGCTGCTCGACACGATCGACGGCGCGCGGGCGGCCGCCGAACGCGGCGCACTCGCCTTCGGCACCGTCGATAGCTGGCTGCTGTGGCACCTCACCGCCGGCCGCGTGCATGCCACCGACGCCACCAACGCCAGCCGCACGCTGCTGTTCGACATCCATCGCGGCCTCTGGGACGACGACCTGCTCGCCCTCTTCCGCATCCCCCGCGCCGTGCTGCCGGACGTGCGCGACAGCGCCGGTGCTTTCGGCACGACCGCGCTGCCCGGCGCCGAGGTGCCGATCCTCGGCATCGCCGGCGACCAGCAGGCGGCAATGGCGGGGCAGGCGTGCTTCGCCCCCGGCATGGTCAAGGCGACCTATGGCACCGGCGCCTTCATCCTGCGCCATACCGGCGCCGTTCCGGTCGCCTCCGCGCACCGGCTGCTGACCACGATCGCGCTGCAACTGGACGGGGTGCGGAGCTATGCGCTGGAAGGCGCGATCTTCGTCGCCGGCGCGGCGGTGCAATGGCTGCGCGACGGGCTGCACCTGTTCGCGGACGCGGCCGAGAGCGGGGCGCTGGCGGCGCAGGCCGATGCGGCGCAGGCGGTCTATCTGGTGCCCGCCTTCACCGGCCTCGGCGCGCCGCACTGGGATGCGGCGGCACGCGGCGCGATCTTCGGGCTGAGCCGCGCCACCGGCCCGGCCGAGCTGGCGCGTGCGGCGCTGGAAAGTGCCGCGTTCCAGACCCGCGACCTGATGGCCGCGATGGACGGGGACGCGCCGGGCGCGGCGGCGACCGTGCTGCGCGCCGACGGCGGCATGGCGGCGAGCGACTGGGCGATGCAGGCGCTGGCCGATCAGCTCGCCGCCCCGGTCGATCGCCCGCGGGTGACCGAGACGACGGCGCTCGGCGCCGCCTGGCTCGCCGGCTTCGCCGCCGGCATCTGCCCCGGCCCGGAGGCGTTCGCGCGCGCCTGGGCGCTCGACCGCCGCTTCCTCCCCGCCATGCCGCCGACGGAACGGGAGCGGCGCTATCAGGGCTGGCGCGAGGCGGTGCGGCGCACGCGGAGCGGATGACCAAGACTAAATCGAAATCGGCAACTGGGCGGTAGGAGAAAGCTTCAACTTGCTGTGATATCCCGGGATAGGACCAGATTTCGCGCAGCCAAATTGGCAAGGAGCGCGAAAAATTCTTCGTTGTTGTTTGGATATCGGCGGACCGACGAATGGGACGGATTCCCGTCTGTTGGCTCGTGAATTATCCGAATTTTTTCCGACACACTTTGGGCCGCTTGATGCATTTGACCGACATTCAGGACACCAAAGCCGTGGCGCGCGCGGATGCCATGTTCCGCATGCTCACGAATTCTTTGGAGACTTTCCGTCCTGCTCCCAGGAAAGAATTCCAGCCAGCTAACGGAGAGATACGCCTCGCCATCACGGAGCCTGAAAGCCTGCGGAAAGCAGCCCTTTGCCTCCCCCGTTGTTTCGTCCCACAGAATTAAGCTTGGCTTGATGAACCGAACGACGTGGTCTGCCTCAGGCAGGTCTTTATGTGGCATTTCCGAACCATGAGTCAGGTGCGTAAGGCTGGAGCACCGCAAGCAGGCGTTCAGGCGTGGTCCGTCCGGCGGCACTCTCCGGATATTGGCCGGCATGTCGCACGATCGCCCAGCGAACATCGTCATTCGTGCCGAATTCGAGCGAAAGTTGTCCGTTGCCGTTTACCCATCCTGCAAGCAGATGGCCACCTTCCGATACGCCCAGGCCGATGCCGTCAAGCGGCCCAGCTTGGTGTATAAAACGCAGGAATGCCATGAATGAACGTGGTTCAATGAGAATATCCGACTCCTCCCAATTTTCCAAATCGAGAATATTATCAAGTCTTCTAAAGAGACTTCGCCGCCATTCGTCCGGCAGATGCATTGACACTTGTGAAACAAGCGTCTTGAGCACGGCCGAGTTGTCAAAAAGGCGTTCGGTCAGATTTCCGCTCCTCTCGCCGTCGGCCGTGACAGATGGAGCCGAGGAGGGCGTTGGCTTTCCCATCTTGAGCAGACGATTGCCCAAATCATTCGAAAGCTCGCCTGACCCCATCGAGGGGGCGTAAATTTCCGGCAAAGATCGAAAGCCGATGCTGCTGGATACTTTGAGGGCACTCATTGGTTAAATAATTCTCTCGTGGTGTCCGTAATGCTCACCTCAAAGATGCGATTTTTTTCGTTGCGCATGGTGTCCAGCAGCCCCCGTATTCCGTCGCGTCTCTGCGGTACATTTTCATTGCGGCCGATATCTATATCCAATATCATAGACATAAATTGTGGAAAGGGCGCTGGAACAGAGGCAACATTCACCGCCGCCATACAGCGGCTTTCAGCCAGATTGAACACCGTTTGCATAGTAAATGCGCTGAGTGCTGGCAAATCGGATTCGGGATATTGCGGTTGAATTCTAACATATCTTTCAAGGCGGACTACCTCTGAAGATGCCTGAACGGGAATGTCGATCCTGTTCACGTAGCGCACTCCTATTCGCCCTATTCGAACGTACCCAATCTCGTCACGGAACCTTTCAAAAATCGATAATGCAGCGGTGCTAAACGTATCCCACCCAGAGTAAGGCGCTATCCTGGATATCGAAATATTCTGTCCCGTAATGACTACTATATTCAATCCCTCAAGATCTGTCATCCTATAACCTGACGGAGTCTGATTGACGATCGGCTCACCGCTAAGATCGTGGAACTGAATTTGGGTCTGATTAATTCTCAGTATGTTTGGAAAATTTACCGAGAATTTCTGCCTCATCTTTTCGACATCATCCGGAGGCAGTAACTCCGCCATGCGGAATTCAATCACCGCCTCAACGATGGGCGGCCGCTTGTAGCCGCCGTCAAAGTGCGTGGAGGAGTTGGCCGATGACATGGATGCTGTTTACCACACCTTCCATGACAGAACCAGCGCACCGCGCGCCGCCGGAAACGCACCGGCCGGGATCACTCCAGCCTATCCTGCGAAACAGCTTTCGACGATGCTGGCAGGACTCAGGACCGGTTTCGCCAGCCAGCATCAGGAGGACCCGACATGACCGACTATCCCGACGCCTGCCTCGCCGCCATGCGCCGCGTCAGCACGGCAACCCTGACCACGGCGCTGTTCAAGCGCGGGCTGCGCAACGTCTTCATGCGCGGGGTCCGCCCGCTCGGCCGCTACGGCGCCAACATGGTCGGCCCCGCCTTCACGCTGCGCAACATCCCCGCGCGCGAGGATCTCGACCGGGTGGAGGGATTCGCCAATCCCGAGCATCCGCAGCGCAAGGCGATCGAAACGACACCCGCGGGCCATGTTCTGGTCGTCGATTGCCGCGGCGAGGCGCACGCCGCCTCGGGCGGGGAGATCCTGATGACGCGGCTCGCCGTGCGCGGCGCGGCCGGCATGGTGAGCGACGGCGGCATCCGCGACAGCTCCCCGATCGCAGCCCTCGCCATGCCGGTCTATTGCGCCGGCCCGGCTGCGCCGCTCAATCTCGTCGTCCATCACGCGACCGAGATGCAGGTGCCGATCGGCTGCGGCGGCGTGGCGGTCTATCCTGGCGACCTGATCGTCGGCGACACCGATGGGGTGGTGGTGGTGCCGGCCCACCTCGCCGGGGAGATCGCCGCCGAGGCCGACGAGCAGGAGCGGATGGAGGCCTGGGTGCTCGGCCGCATCCGCGACGGCGCCCGCCTGCCCGGCACCTACCCGCCGGACGCGGCGACCCGTGCCGCCTATGCCGCGTGGCGGGCGCAGCAGGGCTGACCGCGACGCAGAGCGGGACTCGACAGGGCGCGGCACGGTCACCAAGAAGGGCCGCGCCGACGCACGGAGGACCGCATGGACCAGGTATCGCTCGCCGGGCTGACCGTTGCCCGCCCCCTCGCCGATTTCATCGCCAACGCGGCGCTGCCCGGCACCGGCATCGATGCGGCGCGGTTCTGGCAGGGCTTCGCCGGCCTGCTCGCCACCTTCGCGCCGCGCAACCGGGCGCTGCTGGCGCGCCGCAACGAGATGCAGGCGCAGATCGATGCCTGGCACGTCGCACGCCGCGGCAAGCCGATCGACCCCGAATCCTATCGCGGCTTTCTCTCGGACATCGGCTATCTGCTGCCGCCCCCGCCGCCCTTCGTCGTGACGACGGAGAACGTCGATCCCGAGATTGCCGCGATCGCCGGCCCGCAACTGGTGGTGCCGGTGAACAACGCCCGCTATGCGCTGAACGCCGGCAATGCGCGCTGGGGCAGCCTGTACGACGCGCTCTATGGCACGAACGCGATCCCCGAGGATGGCGGCGCCGCGCGTGGGCACGGCTACAACCCGGTGCGCGGCGCACGCGTGATCGCCGAGGCGAAGCGGTTTCTCGACCGCGCCACTCCCCTCGACGGCGCGAGTCATGCCGACGTGACCGGCTATGCCGTCGCCGCGGGCAGGCTCATCGCCGCACGCGCGGGCGGAACGGTGGCGCTGAAAAACCCGGAAAACTTCGCCGGCTACCAGGGCGACGCCACCTCGCCGCGGGTGGTGCTGCTGCGCCACCACGGGCTGCATGTGGAGCTGCATTTCGACCGCGGCCATCCGATCGGCCGCACCGATCCTGCCGGGCTTGCCGACGTGGTGATCGAATCCGCTGTCACCACCATCATGGATTGCGAAGACAGCGTCGCCGCCGTCGATGCGCCGGATAAGGTCGAAGTGTACCGCAACTGGCTCGGCCTGATGACCGACACGCTCAGCGCGGAGGTGACGAAGAACGGCCGGACCTTCCTGCGCCGCCTCAATGCCGACCGCGACTACACGACGCCCGCGGGCGGCCGGCTGACGCTGCCCGGCCGCAGCCTGATGCTGGTGCGCAATGTCGGCCATCACATGTACACCGACGTGGTGCGCGATGCCGACGGCAACGAGACGCCGGAGACCATCCTCGATGCCGCAGTCACATCGCTGATCGCCATGCACGACCTGGCGGCCCGGCGCAACAGCCGCGCCGGCTCGGTCTACATCGTCAAGCCGAAACTGCACGGGCCGGAGGAGGTCGCGTTCGCCGACGGGCTGTTCGCCGCCGTCGAGGACATGCTCGGCCTTGCGCGGAACACGCTGAAGATGGGCGTCATGGACGAGGAACGGCGGACCAGCCTCAACCTCGCCGCCTGCATCCACGCGGCGCGGGCGCGCGTGGTGTTCATCAACACCGGCTTCCTCGACCGCACCGGCGACGAAATCCATACGTCGATCGAGGCCGGCGCGATGGTGCGCAAGACCGACATGAAGAACACGACCTGGATCGCCGCCTACGAGAACAACAACGTCGATGTCGGGCTGGCCTGCGGATTGCGGGGCCGGGCACAGATCGGCAAGGGGATGTGGGCGGCGCCGGACCGGATGGCGGAGATGCTGGCGCAGAAGATCGCCCATCCGCGCGCCGGCGCCAACACCGCCTGGGTGCCGTCGCCCACCGCGGCGACGCTGCATGCGCTGCACTATCACGAGGAGGACGTGGCGGCGCGGCAGGCCGAACTGGCGCGGCGCACGCCGGCCAGGCGCGAGGACATGCTGTCCGTTCCGCTTGCCGCCGGCACCAACTGGTCGGCTGCGGAAGTACAGCAGGAACTCGACAACAACGCACAGGGTATCCTCGGCTATGTCGTGCGCTGGATCGATCAGGGCGTCGGCTGCTCGAAGGTGCCGGACATCCATGACGTCGCGCTGATGGAGGATCGTGCCACCCTGCGCATTTCCTCCCAGCACATCGCCAACTGGCTGCTGCATGGCGTGGTCTCGGACAAGCAGGTGATGGAGACGCTGCGGCGCATGGCGGCGGTGGTGGACCGGCAGAACGCCGACGATCCGCTGTACCGGCCGATGGCGCCCGGCTATGACGGTCCGGCGTTCCGCGCCGCCTGCGATCTCGTCTTCCGCGGCCGCACGCAGCCGAACGGCTACACCGAGTTCATCCTGCACCAGCGCCGGCGCGAGGCGAAGCAGGCGGCTACGGCCTGATGAAGCCGCAGCCGCCCTGCGCCAGCGGACGCGCCGCCTCCTCCGCCGGGGTGGTGGCGATGAGCTTGTAGAGATCCCACGGGCCGGCGCTCTCGCCCGGCGTCTTGACCTGGAACAGATAGGCCGGCTGCAGTTTCCGTCCGTCCGCGCGGATGCGGCCGGGACCGAAGGCGTCGTCATCGGTCGGCATCGCCTTCATGCGCGCGACCGTCGCGGCACCCGACGTCTTCGCCGCCGCCACGCCCATGTCGTGCGCCGCCTTGAGGTAATGCAGCGGCGCGGCGTAGGAGCCCGCATGTTCCATGTCGGGACGCCAGTCGGCCGGCATCTTCGGCCGCACGCGGGCGGTGAAGGCGCGGGTGCGGTCGTTCAGATCCCAGTAGAACGTCTCGGTCAGCGTCAGCCCCTGCGCGGTGGCCAGCCCCAGCGCATGCACGTCGGGGATGAACATCAGCATCGCCGCGATGGTGACGCCGCCGCCAAGCCCGAATTCCTGCGCCTGCTTGATGCAGTTGATCGTGTCGGCGCCGGCATTGGCGAGCGCGAGAACCTGCGCGCCGCTGGCCTTCGCCTGGACCAGGAACGAGGAAAAATCCGTGGTCGCCGGGAACGGATAGGCGACCGACCCGACGACGCGCCCGCCGGCGCCGTCGATGAAGGCCGTCGCGTCGCGTTGCAGCGCATGGCCGAAGGCGTAGTCGGCGGTGATGAAGAACCACGTCCGCCGCCCCGCGGCAACCAGCGCGCCGCCGTTGGAGCGCGACAGCATGTAGCTGTCGAACGTCCAGTGCACCGAGGTCGGCGCGCAATGCGTGCCGGTCAGATCGGCGCTGCCGGCACCGGTGATCAGAAACACGCGGTCCTTGGCCCGCGCCACCTCCGCCACCGCCAGGCCGACGCCGCTGTTCGGCACGTCGATGATGGCATCGACGCCATCGCGATCGAACCATTGCCGCGCGATCCCGGCCCCGATGTCGGGCTTGTTCTGATGATCCGCCTGCACGATCTCCACGCGCAGTCCGGGAAGGGCCGCCATCGCCTCCTCCGCCGCCTGCCGCGCACAGGCGACCGAGCCGGGGCCGGCGGTGTCGCGGTAGGGGCCGGACAGATCGGTCATCACGCCGAGGCGCAGCACCGGCGCTGCCGCGGCGCGGGCACCTCCCACGGGGGCGCCGGCGGCCAGCGCCCCGGCGAGCACGGCACGTCGGGTCAGGCGCATCGGACCTCCTCCCTCTCTCGGTTCTTTGCCGGCGCCGGATGCTAGCGCCGTGCCGGATCGAAATGCCGTACCAGCCTGCGCCCGTACTCGCCATAGTCACGCTGCCGCTCCGCCGCGCCGGCGGCATAGGCGGTGACGTGCTGGGCGAGCCGCGTCTCGAACATGAAGGCGAGCGTCTCGCTGAGCTTGACCGGCGCCAGTGCGGCGCTGCTGGCACGCTCGAACGCCTCGGCGTCGGGGCCGTGCGGCAGCATGCAGTTGTGCAGGCTGAATCCGCCGGGCACGAAGCCCTGCGGCTTGGCGTCGTACTGCCCCTCGATCAGGCCCATGAACTCGCTCATGATGTTCATGTGGTACCAGGGCGGGCGGAAGGTGTTCTCGGCGACCATCCAGCGCTCGGGAAAAATCACGAAATCGACGTTGGCGGTGCCGGGCGTTTCCGAGGGCGCCGTGAGCGTGGTGAAGATCGAGGGATCGGCGTGGTCGAACAGCACCGGCCCGACCGGAGAGAAGCGGCGCAGATCGTATTTGTACGGTGCATAGTTGCCGTGCCAGGCGACGACGTCGAGCGGCGAATGGTCGATCTCCGCGCGCCACAGCACGCCGCCCCACTTCACCGCCAGCTGCGACGGCGCATCGCGATCCTCGTACGCCGCCACCGGGGTCAGGAAGTCGCGTGGATTGGCAAGGCAGTTGGCGCCGATCGGTCCACGCTCCGGCAGGGTGAAGCTGCCGCCGTAGTTCTCGCAGACATAGCCACGCGCCGGTCCGCCCGGGAGTTCGGCGCGCAGCTTGACGCCGCGCGGGATCACGGCGATCTCGCCCGGCGCCGCGTCGATCACGCCGAATTCGGTGACCAGCCGCAGCCTGCCGAGCTGCGGGACGAACAGCATCTCCGCATCCGCGTTCCAGAAATATTCGTCCTGCATGGCGCGGGTGGCGACATAGACATGCGCCGCCATGCCGCTCTGCGCCGCCGCGTCGCCGCAGGCGGTGATGGTGCGCATGCCTTCGATGAGCGAGAGAGGCTCATCGGGAACCGCGATCGGGTCCCAGCGCAGCGGGTCGATCGCCAGGTCGCCGTCCTGGCACGGCGCGGTGCGCCACAGGCGCGCATCGCCGCGCACGAAGCGCCCCCAATGCGCCAGCGTCGGGCGGATGCGATAGAGCCAGCTGCGCCCGTTGCGTGCCCGCGGCGCGGTGAACGGGGAACCGCTGAGTTGTTCGGCATAGAGGCCATAGGCGCAGCGCTGCGGCGAATTGCGCCCGACCGGCAGCGCGCCGGGCAGCGCCTCCGTCTCGAACTGGTTGCCGAATCCGGCGAGATAGGCGTGGTCCTGGCCGACCGCGCTCGGCGTTGCCGTTTCGGATCGCAGCGTGACGTTCATCGCTTCCTCCCCCGGCGGATCAGTGGCCGCCCTGTTGCAGAGCGCGCCACATCCCGATGTCGCGCTCGGCCGTCCAGATCTGCGGATGGTCGAGACCCTTCGCCTCGTCATAGGCGCGGCTCACGTTGAACGGCATGCAGTGCTCGAAGATCACCCACTGCCCGTAGCGCGGCCGCATGAACGCCATCGCGTCGTCATAGACCTCTTTCAGCGTCCAGCCCTTCGCGACGCCCGCACGGACGCGGCCGAACAGGTCGGAGGTGAAGGCCGCGGTGCCCGCGATCCCTTCGCGCACCTCTGCCGCAGTGACCAGCGACCGGCCGCGCCCCGGCACCAGCCGCTCCGGCCCGAGCGCCCCGATTGCCGCCAGCGTCGCCGACCAATCGGAGAAATGCGCGTCGCCGCAATAGGGTGTCGCACCGTATTCGACGCAGTCGCCGGAAAAGCAGACACGCTCCTGCGGCAGCCAGACGATGGTGTCGCCGGCGGTGTGGCTGCGCCCGATATGGATGATCTGCACTTCCCGGCTGCCGAGATAGAGCGTCATCCGTCCGTGGAACGTCAGCTGCGGCCAGGTCAGTCCGGGAATGCTCTCCCGCCCGCGGAACAGGCGCGGGAAGCGGCCGATCTCGCTCGCCATGTCGGCAGCCCCGCGCTCGGCGATCAGGGCGCGCGTCACGTCCGAGGCGATGATCCCGGCGCCCTGGTAGGCCGATGCGCCGAGCACGCGGACGGCGTGGTAGTGGCTCAGCACGACATGGCGGATCGGCTTGTCGGTGACGGCACGGATGCGTGCGATCACGTCGGCGGCCATCTGCGGCGTCGCCTGTGCATCGACCACCAGCACGCTGTCGTCGCCGATCACGACGCCGGAATTGGGATCGCCCTCGGCGGTATAGCCGTACAGTCCGGGGCCGAGTTCCTCGAAGGACACTTGCTTGTCGGCGAGGTCATTGGTGCTGGCGAAACCTGACATGGCGCGTTTCCGATCGGATGCAGGTGTTACGGGGTGTCGGGCCGGCGTTCGGGGGCGGCGCTGCCGGCGACACCGTCGCGCGCCCGCAGAAGCGCCGCCCGCAGCACGGCGACATCGCCGATCTGGTTGGCGAGCAGCAGGATCAGCCTCGCGTTGACGCGGGCACTTTCCGCCATCGTCAGCCCACGATGGGCGTCGATCAGCGCCGCATAGAATTCGTCCGGCGCGCTGATGCCGGCGTCAAGGTTCAGCATGCGCACAGCTCCGCGACCGTCGCCGTCGCCCGCTGCACCGCGGCAGCCAGCCGCGCCGCGTCGAAGGCGCGCCAGCGTGCCGCGACGTGCTGGTCGGGCCGCAGCAGATAGACGGTGCCCGGCCGTGCGTCGCAGCGGGCGGAGAGCGTGCCGTCCTCCTCCAGCGCCTGCCAGCCGGACGGCGCTGTGCCGTCATGCGGCGCCACCACCACGCGGCGCAGCGTCAGGTTCAGATCGGGCAGATGGGCGGGCACGGCGCCGAAGCAGAGCAGCGTGAACGCCCCGCCGACATGGTCGAGCAGCCAGGCCGGCACGCCGGCGACGCGCACCGGCGCATCGGCCGCCGGCGAGCCCGGTGCCATCGCGGCGGTGAAATCATCGCCATCCGGCGTGTTGAGCGGCGAGGCGGCATAGCATGACGGCACCGACAGCCGCCCGCTGTTGACCAGCGGGCGGGCGAACGGGCAGGTCGCCGCCAGCTCCAGCACGGCGTCGCGGAAGATGCGGCTGATCTCGCTCTTGGGCGTGATGAAGTCGGTGCTGGCGGTGGCGGCGCGGATGTTCTCGTCGGCGGCGAACTCGCGTTCGTCGCAATAGCTGTCGAGCAGCCGCGCCGGCGCCGCGCCGTCCAGCACCAGCGCCAGCTTCCAGGCCAGATTGTCCGCGTCCTGCACGCCGGAATTGGCGCCGCGCGCCCCGAACGGCGAGACGCCATGCGCCGCATCGCCCGCGAACAGCACCCGCCGGTCGCGGAACCGCGCCATGCGCTGGCAGGCGAAAGTATAGACGCTGACCCACACCAGCTCGAACGGCACGTCGGCGCCGAGCAGCGCGCGCACGCGCGGCACCACCCGTTCGGGCGTCCGTTCCGCCGCCGGGTCGGCGTCCCAGCCGAGCTGGAAGTCGATGCGCCAGATATCTTCAGGCTGGCGATGCAGCAGCACGGATTGGCCGGGATGGAAGGGCGGATCGAACCAGAACCAGCGTTCCGCCGGAAACGGCGCCTGCATGCGCACATCGGCGATCAGGAAACGGTCGCGGAACACCTGACCCCGGCTCGTGTGGCCCAACGCCGTCCGCACCGTGCTGCGCGACCCGTCGGCGGCGAGCAGCCAGTCGCAGCCGAGCCGATACTCGCCCTCCGGGGTGGCGACCGTCAGCATCACGCCGTCATCGTCCTGCGCCACTGCGGTCACCCGGTGCTGCCAGCGGATGTCGATGCCGCCGAGCGCCCGTGCCCGCGCCAGCAGACTGGCCTCGACATGGTATTGCTGGATGTTGACGAAGGCGGGACGATGGTGGCCCGCCTCCGCCAGCAGATCGAAGTGGTAGAGCTCCCGGTCGCGGAAGAACACCCGGCCGGTGTTCCAGCTCACGCCCCGTTCCGCCACCTCCCCGCCGCAGCCGAGACGGTCGAAGATTTCCAGCGTGCGCTTGGCAAAGCAGATGGCGCGGGATCCTTCGGAAAGGCTGGCGTCCTGATCGAGCAGCACCACCGGCACGCCGCGCTGCCCGAGGTCGATCGCCGCGGCGAGCCCGACCGGCCCGGCACCGACCACCACCAGCCTGTGGCGCACCGGCCGCGGCGCCCCCTGGTCGGCGGAGCGCACATAGCCGAACGCGACCCCCGGAGCTTCGGCCACCATCCCGTTTCCGTCCCGCCGGATTTCGTCCCGCCGGATCTCGTCCCGCCCGATCTCGTCCCGCCGGGGCCGATCCCGCCTGCCATATCGTCATCGGCGCGGCGAGACAAGGGAGCGCGTTGCCCGACAGGCCGCGACGGCGCGGCGCGGCGGCTTGCGCTTGACCGCATTCGGCGCAAGCTGCATGTCGGCGCCGGCATTCCGATCGGCGCCGCAGGAGGGAACCCATGACCCGCTCCACCGTGGCCGGCCCCGCGCTCCGCCGCCGGCTGTTCCTGGCCGGTGCCGCCGGCGCGGCGCTGCTGCCCGCCGGGCGCCGCGTCCACGCCCAGCCCGGCCCCGAACGCCTCGCCTATGTCGGCAGCTATACGCCCGAGGGCAAGGGCATCACCCTGTGGCGCGTCAACACCGGCAACGGCGCGATGGCGCTGGTCGGCACCTTCGAGACCGAGAACCCGTCCTGGATCACGCTCGATCCGCAGGGCCGCGTCCTCTACGCCGTGAACGAGAACGAGCCGGAGGGCGGCGTCACCGCCTTCGCGGTGGATCGCAGCAGCGGGACGCTGACCAGAATCAATTCCGTCAGCTCGCGGGGCAAGTGGCCGTGCCATATCTCCGTGCATCCGTCGGGCAAGTTCGCCTTCGCGGCCAACTACGGCACCGGCACCGTCGCGGTGCTGCCGATCCAGGCGAACGGCGCGCTCGGCGAGGCGAGCGACGTGGTGGGCGATCCCGGGCCGCCGGCCCCCGCCCAGGCGGCGGACAGCCCCGCCGGGCAGACCGCACCGAGCGATCATGCCGGGCCGCACATGCACATGGTGCAGGCCGATCCGCAGGGCCGCTTCATCATCGTCAACGATGCCGGGCGCGACCGCATCCTGCGCTACACGCTCGACCTCGCCAGCGGCCGGCTGACACCGGCCGCGGTGCCGCCGGTGGCGGCCGAGCCGGGGTCGGCGCCGCGGCATTTCGTGTTCCACCCCCAGGGCCGCATTCTCTATGACCTGCAGGAACAGGACGGCATGGTGACGGCGTACGACTACGACCCCGCCACCGCCGGCATGAAGGAAAGGCAGAGCGTCTCCGTCCTGCCGCCCGGCTTCGCCGGGAGTTTCCTGGCCTCCGAACTGGGCATTTCTCCGGACGGGCATTTCCTCTATGCCGCGACCCGCCTGCATGATGCGATCAGCGTGCTTTCGGTCGCCGAGGATGGTCGGCTGACCCGCATCGGCGAGGCGTGGACGCGGGCCGACTATCCGCGCAGTTTCACGCTGTCGCCCGACGGCTCGATGCTGTTCGCGTGCAACCAGCGCGGCAACGCCGTCACCGCGTTCCGGGTCAACCGCAGCCAGGGAGCGCTCGATTTCGTCGGCCAGTATGCCCCGGTCGGCAGCCCCGCCTGCATGGTGTTCCTGGGCTGAGCGCCTGCGCCGATTCCGCTGCCGACCACCCACCCCGCACCGCCCGCCGAGAAGGACCGAAGCGATGACCAGCAAACATCCCGAAACGCTCGCACTGCACGCCGGCTGGCGGCGCGACGAGGCGACGCACGCCGTCGCCGTGCCGATCTACCAGACCACCAGCTATCAGTTCGACAATACCGAGAACGCTGCCAACCTGTTCGCGCTCCGCGAAATGGGCAATATCTATACCCGCATCATGAACCCGACCACCGATGTGCTGGAACAGCGCCTCGCGGCGATGGAGGGGGGTGTCGCCGCGCTCGCCGTCGCCTCGGGCCAGGCGGCCAGCGCCTTCACGGTGCAGAACCTCGCCCGCGCCGGCGACAATGTCGTCGCCTCCACCGATCTTTACGGCGGCACCTGGAATCTTTTCAACAACACGCTGCGCGCGCAGGGCATCGACGTGCGCTTCGTCGATCCGGGGGAGCCGGAGGCGTTCGCCCGCGCCACCGATGACCGCACGCGCGCCTACTACGCCGAAACGCTGCCCAACCCGAAGCTGCGGCCGTTCCCGATCGCGGAGGTCGCGGCCATCGGCCGCGGCTTCGGCATTCCGCTGATCATGGACAACACCGCCGCACCCCTGATCGTGCGGCCGTTCGACCACGGTGCGGCGGTGGTGATGTATTCGCTGACCAAGTATCTCGGCGGCCACGGCAATTCGATCGGCGGCGCGATCATCGACGGCGGCAATTTCGACTGGGCAGCGCATGCCGCGCGCCAGCCGGCGCTGAACACCCCCGACCCGAGCTATCACGGCGCCGTATGGACGGAGGCGGTCAAGCCGCTCGGGCCGGTCGCCTACATCATCCGCGCCCGCACCGTGCTGCTGCGCGATCTCGGCGCCGCCATCAGCCCATTCAACGCCTTCCTGATCCTCCAGGGGATCGAGACGGTGGCGCTGCGCATGAAGGCGCATTGCGAGAACACGCTGGCGGTGGCGAATTTCCTGCGCGCACGGCCGGAGGTGGCGCGCGTGATCCACCCCTCGACGCTGACCGGACGGGCTGCCGAATGGGCGGCCAAATACATGCCGCGGGGGCAGGGCGGGCTGGTCGGCTGCGAACTCGCCGGCGGCGCCGAGGCCGGACGCCGCTTCATCGATGCGCTCAAGCTGCTCTACCACGTCGCCAACATCGGCGATGCCCGCAGCCTCGCCATCCATCCCGCCAGCACCACGCATTCGCAGTTGAGCGAGGAGGAACAGGCGGCGACCGGCGTCTCGCCCGGCTATGTGCGCCTGTCGATCGGCATCGAGCACATCGACGACATCCTCGCCGATCTGGCCCAGGCGCTGGAGGCGGCGGGGCGCTGACCGCGCGCCGTCGCCGGGTTCAGCCGGCGCGCACCCGCCGCGCCTCGTAGGCTGCCAGGTGGGCGCGCACGACCGGCAGCAGGGCGGGCGCCGGCAAACCGAGGGCGTCGCGGCGCCGGATCAGGTCGGCGATGATGTGATCGGCCTCGATCCGGCCGCCGCGCTCGATGTCGCGCAGCATCGAGGCGGTGAAGCCGGACCCCGCCGCCGACAGCATGGCGGCGGCGTGCGCCATGAAGGCCTCGCGCGGCGCGAACCCGGCCGCCGCCGCGGTTTCGCGACATTCCTCCAGCAGGGCGAGGGCGAGACCGCCGCCGCCGGCGGCGACGATGTCGCCGACCGCCGCGCGCAGCAGGCAGGTGATGCCGGCAAGAGCGGCCAGGAACACCCATTTTTCCCACATGTCGCGCAGGATCGCCTCGCTCGCGCGGGCATCGAAGACGGCACCGCGCAGGGCCGCCGCGATCGCCGCGATGCGGGCGGAGGGCCGGCCGTCGCGCTCGCCGAAGGACAGGCTGTGCAGGTCGTTCAGGTGGACGATGGTGCCGTCGCCGTCGAGTGCTGCCGAGATGGCGCAGGTGCCGCCCAGCACCCGCGCCGCGCCGAAGCGCGCGTCGAGCGCATCGAGATGCCGCATGCCGTTGAGCAGCGGCAGGATCGCCGTCCGCTCGGCCACGGCGGGGGCAAAGTCGGCCATGGCGGCATCGAGGTCGTAGGCTTTGCAGCTCAGCAGCACGAGGTCGAAGGGGTCGGTCAGGGTGGCGGCGGTGACATGCGCGGGGGCCGCGATCCGTGCATCGCCGCGCGGGCTGCGGATGGCGAGCCCGTCGCGCGCCAGCCGCGCCGCGCGCGCCGGCCGCACCAGGAACGTCACGTCGCGCCCGGCGGCGGCGAGCCGGCCACCGAAATAGCCGCCGGTTGCGCCGGCGCCGACCACCAGGATGCGCAGCGGCGCGGGGGCATCGGACATGCAGGTCTTCCTTGACTGCTGGCGGTGTCACCGCCGGTTGTGTGAGGCCCCGCCGCCGCACGCCACCCGCGCCGCGACGGCACGCTCGGCCCCGCTCCGGAGATACCGGCATGCGGGCGCCGGGGATATCGGCAAAATCACGGGTCCGCCCCGCCGCCCGCCCGGTGGGCGCGGCGGCGACCCGGCATGCCATCATCCCCCCGGCGATCCGCTGCGGTAGAGTGCCGGGACCGTGCCCCGGCGGCATGCCGTGCGGGCCGGCGGGACAGGGGGAGGACTGACGGATGCTTGATCTCACAGGCAAGGTCGCCATCGTCGCCGGGGCGGGATCGGTGGGGCCGGGATGGGGCAACGGCAGAGCGACCGCGGTGCTGCTGGCACGCCAGGGCGCCAGCGTGTTCCTCACCGACATCGATCCGTCCGCGGCGGCGGAAACCGCCCGCATCATCGCGCAGGAGGGTGGGGTCTGCGCGACCCACCGCTGCGACGCGACCGCGGCGGCGGAGGTGCGGGAGATGGTGCAGGCCTGCGTGCAGCGTTTCCGCCGCATCGACATCCTCGTCAACAATGTCGGCGGCTCCGAGCCGGGGGATGCGGTGTCGATGCCCGAGGAAACCTGGGACCGGCAGATCGCATTCAACCTGAAATCGGCGTTCCTCGGGTGCAAATACACTATTCCGGTGATGCAGGCGCAGCGGCGGGGGGCGATCGTCAACATCGCCTCGATCGTCGGGCTGCGCAACGAGCCGGGGGGGCGCGAGCTGGTCGGCTACAGCGCCGCGAAGGCCGGGCTGATCCAGTTTTCCAGGTCCACCGCAGCCGCCTTCGCAAAGCACGGCATCCGCTGCAACACCGTCGTGCCGGGGCTCATGCATACGCCGCTGGTGGAGCACCGTCTGGTCCGGCAAAGCGGCACCAACGCGCCGGAAGCCCTGATCGCCGGGCGAAACGCGCGCCCGCCGCTCGGCCGCATGGGCAGCGGGTGGGATGTGGCGCACGCGGTGCTGTTCCTGGCCTCCGATGAGGCGGGATACATCACGGGAACCGAACTCGTGGTCGATGGCGGCCTGACGACCATGATGCCATGACCGCGCCGCAGGCCGGAGCGGGTGACGGGAATCGAACCCGCACAACCAGCTTGGAAGGCTGGGGCTCTACCATTGAGCTACACCCGCCGGCCCGGCACGCGCTGGTGGAGGGGGTTGGATTCGAACCAACGTAGGCGTGCGCCAACGGATTTACAGTCCGTCCCCTTTAGCCACTCGGGCACCCCTCCGCGAGGGCGGCGAGTATCGCCAACGCCCCTGCCTGTCAAACCGGTCCCGTCCGGCCGCGCGCCGGTTTGTCGCCGGCTGTAACAGCCGCTATACCCTTCTGCATGAAGCCGCCGCATTCGCATCGTCCCGGACATGCCGCCGGCCGGCCGCCGCAGGCCGAGCGGCCGGCGCGCGATTTCCGCCCGCGCGGGCAGGCGCCGGCACCCCCGCCTGCCGCCGCCCGCCGCGGGCCGGAGGCGCCGCGGGGCGCGGTCTGGCTCTATGGCCTGCACGCCGTCGCCGCCGCGCTCGCCAATCCCGCTCGCCGGCTGCGCCGCCTGCTGCTGACCGAGGAGGCGGAAGCCGCCCTTGTCTCCCGCCTCGCCCCACCCTGGGCGATCGCGGGGGAGCGGACGGAGCGGGCGCGGCTCGATCAGATGCTCGGCCGCGACATCGTCCACCAGGGCGCCGCCCTGCTCGCCGACCCGCTGGCGCCGCCGCCGCTCGCGCAGGTGCTCGACCGGCCGGGTCCGGTGCTGGTGCTCGACCAGGTCAACGATCCGCGCAATGTCGGCGCCATCCTGCGTTCCGCCGCCGCCTTCGGCGCCGCCGGCGTGATCACCCAGGAACGCAACGCGCCGGAGGAAACCGGCGCCCTCGCCAAGGCCGCTTCCGGCGCGCTGGAGACGGTGCCGCTGCTGCGCGCGGTCAACATCGCGCGCACCCTGGTCGCGCTGAAGGCGGCCGGGTGCTGGACGGTGGGGCTGGACGCGGCGGCGCGCACCCCGCTCGACGGCCCGGCGCTGGCGGCGCGGCGCGTCGCCCTGGTCCTGGGCAGCGAGGGCGAGGGGCTGCGGCGGCTGACGCGCGACACCTGCGACGAACTCGCCGGCATCGTGCTGCCCGGCGGCAGAGGCGCGCTCGACAGCCTGAACGTCTCCGCCGCCGCATCGATCGCGCTCTATGAACTGGTGCGGCGGGCATGAGCGGCTTCGATCCTGCGCCGGCCGCCGCGGCGCTGCTTGCCAACCGTGCCGCCGGGCGTGATGCCGGCCCGCTGCCGGCGGCGATCGCGCCGCGCGATGCCGCCGAGGCTGCCGCGGTGCAGTTGGCGATGGCCGAAAAGCGGGGCGCGCTGCCGGTGGGCGGGTTCAAGATCGGGGCGACCGGGACTCGGATGCAGGCCGTCCTCGGCATCGACCATCCCTGTGGCGGGTTCATGGCGGCGGCGGACATCCATGCCGCCCCGGCGACGCTGCCCTTCGCCGCCTTCCGCGCCCCGCAGATCGAATGCGAACTGGCCGTCCGGCTCGGCGCCGATCTGCCGGCCGGCCGCTGCGACACCGGCCGCGCCCGCGCCGCGATCGGCGATCTGTGCGCCGCGATCGAGATTGTCGAGAACCGCTACGGCAAGCCGCCGGTCGGCGATGTGCGGGCGGTCGGGCTGGCGACCGTGATCGCCGATCAGTTCTATCATGCCGCCGCGGTGATCGGCGCGCCCCCGGCCGATTGGGGCCGCCTCGATCTCTGCGCGATCGAGGGGCGGGCGGCGATCGACGGGGTGGTGCGCAACGCCGGCCGCGGCGCCGAACTGCTCGGCGACCCGCTGCGCGGCCTTGCGTGGCTCGTCGAAAGCCCGCTGGCGGCGGCGTTCGGCGGCCTGCGCGCGGGGCAGGTGGTGCTGCTCGGCAGCGTCATCCCTCCCCTCGCGCTGGCCGGACCCTGCACGGTGGAGATCACCTTCGACGCCCTGCCGCCGGTCGCCCTGCGTTTCGTCTGACGCATCTGTTCCTGCGCGGGTCGGGGGGGTAGGCTGCCGGGATGGACACCGAGGCTGCGATCGTCGCCCGGCTGCGTGAGGTGGTGGGCACCGCCGGGCTGCTCACCGACCCCGCCGACACCGCGCCCTATGCGACCGACTGGCGCGGCCTCTACAGCGGTCGGACGCCGGCTGTGGTGCGGCCGGGGAGCACCGCGGAACTGGCCGAAGTGGTGCGGCGCTGCGCCGCGGCCGGGGTCGGCATGGTGCCGCAGGGCGGCAACACCTCGATGGTGGGCGGCGCGGTGCCGGCGGAGAATGGCGGCGATATCGTCATCAGCCTCGCGCGCATGAACCGGGTGTGCGCCGTCGATCCGGTCGATCTGTCGCTGACCGTGGAGGCCGGGGTGACGCTGAAGGCGGCGCAGGACGCGGCGGCGGCGGCCGGCTGCCTGCTGCCGCTGTCGATCGCGTCGGAGGGCAGCGCCCAGATCGGCGGCGTGCTGGCGACCAATGCCGGGGGCAACAACACCGTCCGCTACGGCAACGCCCGCGACCTCGTGCTCGGGATCGAGGCGGTGCTGCCCGACGGCGAGGTGCTGCATGCCCTGCGCCGGCTGCGCAAGGACAACACCGGCTATTGCCTGCGCCAGTTGCTGGTGGGCAGCGAAGGCACGCTCGGCATCATCACCGCCGCGGTGCTCAAGCTCGTGCCGCGCCCGGCGGAGCGGGAGGTGGCGCTGTGTGCGGTGCCGTCGCCGGCGCAGGCCCTGGCGCTGTTCGCCCGCGTGCAGCGGGACGATCCGGCGGCGCTGGTGGCGTTCGAATACATGTCCGGGACCGGCATGGACTTCGTCCTGCGCCATATTCCGGGGACGGCGCTGCCGTTTGCACCGGCGCCGCATTATGCGCTGATCGAACTCGCGACCCCGCGCCGCAACGCCGGCCTGCGCGCGGCGCTGGAGGAGGTGCTGGCGGCGGCGCTGGAGGCGGGGGAGGCGACGGATGCGGTGGTCGCCGGCAGCGGGGCGCAGCAGGCGGCGCTGTGGCGGCTGCGCGAGGAACACGCCGAGGCGCAGCGGCGGGAGGGCGCGAGCGTGAAGAACGACGTGTCCGTACCGGTTTCGCTTGTGCCGGAGCTGATCGAACGCGGCGCGGCGGCGTGCACGGCGCTGGTGGCGGGAATGCGGGTGGTGCCGTTCGGCCATCTCGGCGATGGCAACATCCACTTCAACCTGGCGCAGCCGGAGGGTGCCGATCCGGCCGCGTTCCTCGCGCACAGCCACGCCATCATGGACGCGGTGGCCGATGTGGTGCGCGACCTCGACGGCAGTTTCTCCGCCGAACACGGGGTGGGCCGGCTGAAGCCCTATCTGCTGGCGTCGTGGCGGGGCGGGGCGGAACTGGCGACGATGCGGCGGATCAAGCAGGCGCTCGACCCGAGGGGGCTGATGAACCGTGGGAAGGTGCTGCCGGCCGAGTGATCGCGCTCGCTGCCAACGCGATGACGCGACGATGCCGGCCCGGTCGGGGTCATCCCGGCCAGGGCGGGCCGGTTCCGGCGGGGAGCGGGAACAGGCGGAACCGGCGCCGCCGGCTTTTTCGCTTGCGGGGCACGAAGCGGGGAAAGGGACCGTCCGGCTTTCCGGTCGCCTCCGCCGGTTTTTCTTTTGCGATCTCCGGCGCCGGCGTCGGGGCCGCGGGCGGCCTGGTCCGGCGCGGCGGGCGGCGGGCGGGAAAGAGACCGGGCGGGGGTTTGACCCCGAGCATCCGGCAGACCGGGCGGAGATGGTGGGCGACCTGCGGGGCGGCCTGGATCAGTTCGGCCATGTCCGGTTCGGCAAGAAGATATTCGAGCTGGGAGCGGCCGAAGCTGAGCGCGGTGACCCGCCGCAGCAGCCAGCCGAAGCCTGTCGGGAGCCCTTTTCGCCTGGGTTGGGGGTGGGCTGGTTTTTCGTCGGTTGGGGGCGGCAGCGGCGGCAGCGGCCGGGGTGGGCGGAGGCGGAGCGAGCCGGCCTCAAGGGCCGCGGCGATCCGCAGGATGCGGGCGCCGGTGCTGCGCAGTTTGCACCACACCAGGGCGAGCCAGGGCGCCACCAGCCCGAGCCGCAGCCCCTCGGCGGCAAGCGCCCTGGCGACGCTTTCCGTCAGCGTCGCGAAGCGTTCGGCCGGGGGGCGGGGGGTGCGGTTGTTCACGGGTGACGTTATAGGTGATAACGGACCGCCGGGGCAAGTGGGATTTTCGGCGCCCGTTCCCGGCCGTGGGGTGGTGCGCAATGACCTCTCCGCCGTCATTGCGAGCCACAGGCGAGGCAATTCAGGTCGCGGCACTCCTCGCAAGGACGGGCACGCATCGGGAGGATGGGCGGCCGGCGGGGCACCTCGCTTCGGGGCCGTCTACCGCGCCTGCTGGATCGCCGACAGGATCCAGCGTCCGCCGGGGGCGCGCAGAAAGGTCCAGTATTCGACCGTGCTCACCCATTCGGTGACGCTGCCATCGACGATCCGCCCGGCCGCGTCGCGGGTCGCGTCGTGCATGGCGAAGCGCATCGCCACCGTCGCATAGTCGCGCCCGTTCTCGTGCCAGGCTTCCGCCAGATCGCCCTGCTCCAGACGCACGTCGGTCACCAGGTTGCGCACGCCGCGGCTCGCCTGCTCGGCCATCTGGGCGGCGAAGACGCTGACCATCTCGGGCGTCGCCAGCTGGCGCATCGCCTCCAGATCATGCGCCGACCATGCCGCCTGCACCGCCTTCAGCAGGTATTCGAAGGTCTGATAATCCTGCGGGCCGAGCGCAACACCCTGGCCGGGTGGCCCTCCGCCCCCGCCGCCATAGCCCGGCGGAGCGGTCTGCGGCGGCGGCTGGCGGGTGAACATGCCGCCGCCGATGAACGCCGGCTGGCCGCCGAAGCGGCGCAGCAGCCAGCGAACCAGCAGCACCAGCAGATAGATCTGCAGCAGCAGCCCGAGAAAACCGCCGATCCCGTGGATGCCGCCGAACAGGCCGCGGCCGAACAGCAGCCCGCCGAGACCGGCGCCGATCAGGCCACCCATCAGCCCGGACAGGAACGGCGAACGCGATCCGTAGCCATAGCCATAGCCCGGCGGCTGGCCGTAGCCGTAGGCGGGCGCGTTGCGCGGCGTCAGGCTGCGCTGCATCGGCGCCGCCCCGTAGGGGGAGGTGGGGGTTGCCGGCGGCGCGGAATAGGTGCGCGTGCCGCGGCTGCCGAAGGAGCCGCCGTCGCCGGCCGCGGCCATCGCCGCGGCGGGCGCCAGCGCCAGACCGAGCGACAGGACGAGGGCGATCAGGGTGCGGGCGCGGCGCATGCAGCGTGTCGGCTCCGATAATGACGGGCGGGCATATGGGGGTGGCGGCACCGCAGCATCAGGGGTGGGGCGGCGGCAATCGTCACGCGCCTGCGATCGTCAGCCCCTCGACGCGGATCGTCGGCGCATCGGTGCCGCGGCGGAAGCGCAGGTCGTCGGCCGGGATCAGGTGGGCGAACATCTCCGTCAGCGTACCGGCGATGGTGATCTCCGCCACCGGCTCGGCGATCGCGCCGTCGCGGATCATGAAGCCGGCGGCGCCGCGGCTGTAGTCGCCGGTGAGGCCGTTCACGCCCATGCCCATGAGTTCGGTCACGTACACGCCCTCCCGGATATCGGCCATCAGGGCGGCGGGGGAAAGCGGGCCGGGGCGCATGAAGAGATTGCTCGGCGCCGGCGCCGGCGGGCCGCCGGTGCCGCGGGCGGCGTGGCCGGTGCTGGCAAGGCCAAGCTGGCGGGCGCTGCGCGTATCGAGCAGCCATGTCGTCAGCACCCCGTCCTCGATCAGGGTGCGCGGCGCGGTCGGCACCCCCTCGCCGTCGAACGGGCGCGAGCGCAGGCCGCGGGGCCGCCGCGGATCATCGACGATCTCGATGCCGGCGGGAAAGATGCGGCTTCCCAGCCGGTCCCTGAGGAAGGTGGTGCCGCGCGCCACCGCGGCGCCGTTGATCGCCCCGGCAAGATGGCCGAGCAGGGAGCCGGCGACGCGCGGATCGAACACCACCGGCAGCTTCGCCGTTTTCGGCCGGGTCGGGTTGAGCCGCGTCACCGCCCGCTCGCCGGCGCTGCGCCCGATCGTCAGCGGATCGTCCAGGTCGGCGAGATGCACCGTCGCATGATAGTCATAGTCGCGCTGCATGCCCGTCCCGCTGCCGGCGAGCGCGGTCGCCGAGACCGAATGGCTGGAACGCAGCAGCGTCGCGGCAAAGCCGGCGGAGGTGACGAGCGCGACCTCCGTGCGGCCGAACCCGGCCTCCGCCCCTTCGGTGTTGGTGACCCCCGGCACCGCCCGCGCCGCATCCTCGGCGGCGGCGGCGCGGGCGATCAGGGCCTCGGCATCCGGCTCGGCGGCATCGCAGAGATCGAGCGGCGCCGCATCGTCCGGTGCCGCCCCCTCCGCCAGGCCGGCGTAGGGATCCTCCGGCACCACCCGCGCCATCGCCACCGCCCGCTCCGCCAGGGAGCGGAATCCGGCGGGATCGACTTCGGTCGAGGAAACGATCGCCGACCGCCTGCCGACGAACACGCGCAGGCCGAGATCCTGCCCCTCCGCGCGTTCGAGGTGTTCGGTGCGGCCGAGCCGCCGCTGCACGGAGAGCGCGGTGCCGGCCACCATCACCGCGTCGGCGGCATCGGCCCCGGCGGCGCGCGCGGCGGCGATCAGGTCGGCGAGGCGGTTCAGGTCGGGCATGACATCAACGAGCCTGCTTGGATGATCGGGACGCGAGGTCAGAGCTTGCGAAGGAAAGCGGATTTGCGAAGGAATGCCCCTTGCAAGTTACTGATCCTGTTGGCCGACATCGTCCGCAAGGGGCATTCCTTCCCACACTCTCAGGCGGCCAGACGCCCGGCGATCGCCGGCACCGCCGGTACGCGGCCGGCCGGGCCGAGGGCCGCGAGCGTCGGCCGCTCGCGGAACTGGCGGGCGGCGGCGCGCTGCACGTCCGCGATGGTGACCGCGTTGATCTTCGCCACCGTTTCCCCGGTCGGCACGATGCGGCCGAACACCTGGAGCTGCCGCGCCAACTGCTCGCAGCGGCTGCCGGTGCTCTCCAGCGACATCAGCAGCCCGGCCTTCACCTGTGCGCGGGCGCGCGCCAGTTCGGTTTCGGTCAGGTCGCGCTGCACCTTGAGCAGTTCGTCGAGGGTGACCGGCATCAGCTCGGCCGCCTCGCTCTCGCCGGTGCCGGCATAGATGCCGAACAGGCCGCCATCCAGCGCCGGCGCGGTGAAGGCATAGATGGAATAGACGAGGCCGCGCTTCTCCCGGACTTCCTGGAACAGGCGCGAGGACATGCCGCCGCCGAGCACCGTCGCGAGCAGCATGGTGGCGTAGAAGCCGGGATCGGCATAGCTGACGGAGGGGAAGCCGAGCACGATATGCACCTGGTCGAGGTCGCGCGCCTCGCGGAATTCGCCGCCGCTGTAGCGCCCCGGCTCGGCCGGCGGGGGCGGGGCGGACGGCAGGTCGGCGAAATGCCGCGCCACCAGATCGACCACGCGGTCATGTTCGAGATTGCCGGCGGCGGCAACGACGGTGCTGGCGGTGGTGTAGTGGCGGCGCATGTACTCGACGAAGGCGTCGCGCCGGAGCGCCCGGATGATGAACTCCCGCCCCAGCACCGGCCGGCCCATCGGCTGGCCCGGATAGGCGGTTTCCTGGAAGTGGTCGAACACGATATCGTCCGGCGTGTCGTTGGCCTGCCCGATCTCCTGCAGGATGACGCCGCGCTCGCGCTCCAGTTCTTCCGGATCGAAGGTGGAATGGGTCAGGATATCGCCGATAATGTCGGCGCCGAGGGCGAGATCCTCCTTCAGCACCTTGACGTAGAAGGCGGTCTGCTCGCGCGCGGTATAGGCGTTGATCTGCCCGCCGACGGCCTCGATTTCCTCGGCGATGGCGGCGGCGGAGCGGCGGGCGGTGCCCTTGAACGCCATGTGTTCGAGGAAATGGGAGATGCCGTTGACCTCCGCCGCCTCGTTGCGCGTGCCGGCGGCGACATAGGCGCCGAGCGAAACCGTCTCCACCCGCTCCATGCGCTCGGTGACGACGGTCAGGCCGGACGGCAGGCGGGTCAGGCGGATCGCCGCCGATGGGTCGGTCATACGGTCTTCCTCTCGACGGTGGCACGCACCAGGGATTCGATCGCAGCCAGCTCGGCCGGGGCGCGCGCATAATGCTCCGCCCGCTCATATAGGTCGGCGAGGCGCGGCGGCAGAGGGGGGGCAGCGCCGATCGCCCGGCGCATGGCATCGGGGAACTTGGCGGGGTGGGCGGTCGCCGCGGCGACCATCGGCGCGCCCGCCGGGCAGGGGCGGGCACGGGCGGCGGCGATGCCGACCGCGCTGTGCGGGTCGGCGAGGTAGCCGCAGGCGGCGTGAAGCCGGCGGATTTCCGCGACCGTGCCGTCATCGTCAAGGCGGAAGCCGTGGAACAGGGTGCGCGCGCGATGCCAGGCGGCGTCGGGCACGGTCATGCGGCCCTCGGCCCGGAACCGCAGCATGGCCGCCGAAGTCGCCGCGGGGTCGCGGTCCAGCAGCTCGAACAGCAGGCGTTCGAAATTGGAGCTGACCTGGATATCCATGCTCGGCGACAGGCTGGGCGCGACGCTGTGGACGCTCATGTCGTTGGCGTCGAGGAAGCGGAACAGGATGTCGTTGCGGTTCGAGCCGACGACGAGGCGGGCCACCGGCAGCCCCATCCGCCGCGCCACCCAGGCCGCCAGAACATTGCCGAAATTGCCGGTCGGCACCGCGAAGGCCACTTCCCGGTCGGGGGCGCCGAGGGCGAGTGCGGCGGCGACGTAATAGGGCACCTGGGCGGCGACGCGCGCCCAGTTGATCGAATTGACGGCGGAGAGATTGAGGGCGCGGCGGAACGGCGCATCGGCGAACATCGCCTTCACCAGATCCTGGCAATCGTCGAACGTGCCTCCCACCGCGATGTTGCCGATATTGGGTGCCGCGACCGTGGTCATCTGGCGCCGCTGCACCTCGCTTGTACGCCCTTCGGGGTGGAGGATCACGACATCGGTGCGCGCCCGGCCGGCAAAGGCGGCGATCGCGGCCGAGCCGGTATCGCCGGAGGTGGCGCCGACGATGGTGACGCGCTGGTCGCTCGCGGCGAGCACATGGTCGAACAGCCGGCCGAGCACCTGCATCGCCATGTCCTTGAAGGCGAGGGTGGGACCGTGGAACAGTTCGAGCGCGAACAGGTTAGGTTCAAGCTGCACGAGCGGGGCGACCGCGGCGTGGCCGAAACCGGCATAGGCCTCGGCGCACAGCGCGCGGAGGGTGGCGAACGGGAGGGCGCCGCCGACGAAGGGCTGCATGACGCGGGCGGCGACTTCCGGATAGGGCCGGCCGCGCAGCGCCCGCCAGTCGGAGGGCGTGAAGGCGGGCCAGGTTTCCGGCACATAGAGGCCGCCGTCCTCGGCGAGGCCGGCGAGCAGCACGCCGGCAAAATCGCGCACGGGCGCCTGCCCGCGGGTGGAAACGTAGCGCATGCCGGCCCCGGCGCCCCCCGACCTGGTGAACCGGGCGATTGATGGGCCGAAGCACGGCGCCGGGCAACCGGCCGCGTCGTCGCATCGCCGCGTTTCCGCCATCCCGCCCCCGCTTGCCGGCAACGCAAAGGCACCCCGGCCGTTGACCCCTGGCGCCATTCCCGCACGAGGACGTCCGCATGGCTTCGCTGTCGAGCACGCTCACCGGCCTGATCGGCGACATCACCGGCACCGGCACCACGCCGGCGACGCCGCCCCCCGGCTCGCCCTATTCCACCCTCTATGTCTTCGGCGACAGCCTGTCGGATGCCGGGAACGATTTCGCCCTCAGCCACGGTGTCATCCCGGTCTCGCCCCCCTATTCCGACGGGCGGTTCACCAACGGCCCGGTCTGGGTGCAGGATCTGGCGACCGGCATGGGGCTGCCGGCGCCGACCCCGAGCCTGTCCGGCGGCAATGATTTCGCCTATGGCGGGGCCTATACCGGCACCGTGCCGGGGCATTCCGCCAACCCTTCCGACCTCAACTACCAGCTCACCCAGTTCCGCGCGGAGGATCCGCACCCGCTGGCCGGCGCGCTCTATACCGTCTGGATCGGGTCGAACGACGTGATCAGCTTCCTCGGGCCGGGCCATGACGACTATGCCAGCGTCAATGCAGCGGTGGGCAACGAGATGAACTTCATCTCCGGCCTCGTCGGCGACGGCGCGCGCAACATCCTGGTGGCCAACGTGCCCGATATCGGCAGGACGCCCGATGCGATCGCCTCCGGCAGCGCCTACCAGGCGCAGGCGAGCGGCGTCAGCGCCTTCTACGACGCGCTGCTCCAGGCCGACCTGGCCGCCTATGGCCTGAGCCATCCCGGCGTCGATCTGCACGTGCTGAACACCTATGCGCTGCTCGACGCGGCCGTCGCCAACCCTTCGGCGTTCGGCTTCACCAACGTCACCTCGCCGCTCTGGAGCGGCAATTTCACCGACCCGAAAAGCGGCAGCCTGGCGACGACCAGCGCGCAGGGCCAGGCCGGCTATCTGTTCTTCGACGGGCTGCACCCGAGCGCGGCCGCCCATCACCTGATCGCCCAGGCGGCGGCGCAGGTGCTCGGCGTCGCCTGAGCGCCGCGCCCGGACGGATTGCATCGCGGCCGGCGGGATGGCAGCGTGCGCCGGTCAGCGACCGGCGGAGGGGGACGAAGATGGCGGTCAACAAGGTCTATCCCGACGCGGCGGCGGCGCTCGCCGGCGTGCTGCGCGACGGCATGACGATCATGTCGGGCGGCTTCGGCCTGTGCGGCATCCCGACCGCCCTGATCGAGGCGATCCGGGACGCCGGCGTGCGCGACCTGACGATCATCTCCAACAACGCCGGCATCGACGATGCCGGCCTCGGGCTGCTGCTGCAGACGCGCCAGGTGCGCAAGATGATCAGTTCCTACGTCGGCGAGAACAAGACCTTCGCGCAGCAATATCTGGCCGGCGAACTGGAGATCGAGTTCAACCCGCAGGGCACGCTGGCCGAGCGCATCCGCGCCGGCGGCGCCGGCATCCCGGCCTTCTTCACCCGCACCGGCGTCGGCACCCTGATCGCCGAGGGCAAGGAAGTGCGCGAGTTCGACGGCGTGCAATACGTCATGGAACGCGGGCTGCGCGCCGATCTCGCCATCATCCATGCCTGGAAGGGCGATACCGAGGGCAATCTCACCTATCGCAAGACGGCGCGGAACTTCAACCCGATCATGGCGACCGCGGCGCGCCTGACGGTTGCCGAGGTGGAGCTGCTGGTCGAACCGGGGGAGATCGATCCCGACCACATCCAGACGCCAGGCGTGTTCGTCAAGCGGTTGACGGCGCTGGTCAACGTACACAAGCGGATCGAGCAGCTCACCGTGCGCAAGCGCGCCTGAGCGGAGGGGAGAGCGGCAGATGGCGTGGACAAGGGACGAAATGGCGGCGCGCGCGGCGCGCGAATTGCACGACGGGTTCTATGTCAATCTCGGCATCGGCATCCCGACGCTGGTGGCGAACCATATCCCGCCCGGGATGTCGATCCAGCTGCACAGCGAGAACGGCATGCTGGGCATGGGGCCGTTCCCGTTCGCGGGCGAGGAGGACCCCGACCTCATCAACGCCGGCAAGCAGACGGTGACGGAACTGCCGACCACCAGCTATTTCGACAGTGCCGCGAGCTTCGCCATGGTGCGTGGCGGGCATATCGACCTGTCGATCCTGGGCGCACTCCAGGTTTCCGAGCACGGCGACCTCGCCAACTGGATGATCCCCGGCAAGATGGTCAAGGGCATGGGCGGGGCGATGGACCTCGTCGCCGGCGTGCCGCGGGTGGTGGTGCTGATGGAGCATACCGCCGGCGGCAAGCCGAAGCTGCTGCGCCAGTGCACGCTGCCGCTGACCGGAACGCGGGTGGTCAACCTGGTGGTGACCGAACTCGGCGTGTTCGACGTGACCCCGTCGGGCCTCGTGCTGGTGGAGGCGGCGCCGGGCGTCACCCTCGACGAGCTGCGCGCGGTGACCGAGGCGCCGTTCCAGGTTCACCCGGACCTCCGGCGCGCGGCATAGACGCCGCCCTGCCCCACTTGATCGCGCCGGCACGGCGGGCCTATATGCGGCCCGCCCGCGACGACGCACCGCACGGCACGGGGCCATAGCTCAGTTGGGAGAGCGCCTGAATGGCATTCAGGAGGTCAGGGGTTCGACTCCCCTTGGCTCCACCATCGCGGCGGGCGGCGGCATGATCGGGCCGGCATGATCGGGATGATATGAGCATGCGATGGCGGGCGGCCCTGCTGCCGGCCCTGGCTTTTCTGCTGGTTCTCGTGGTCGGCGCCGGGGTGTGGCTCTATCTGGCCGGCGACCCCGCCGAACGGTCCGGCGGCATCGGCGGCCCGTTCCACCTGGAAGACGGGGCCGGCCATGTCGTGACCGATCGTGACCTGCGCGGGCATTATCTGCTGGTGTATTTCGGCTACACCTTCTGTCCCGATGTCTGCCCGACCACGCTGACCGCCATCGCCGCCGCGCTGGACCGGCTGGGCAAGCGGGCCGACGCGGTCGAGCCGGTGTTCATCACCGTCGATCCCGCGCGCGACACGCCCAAGGTGGTGCACGACTACGCCGCGGCGTTCAGCCCGCGCATCCTCGCGCTCAGCGGCACGCCGGCCGAGATCGCGAAAGCCGCCGGCGAATACCGTGTCTACTACGCGCGGCATGCCGCCCCCGACGGCGGCGCCGATTATACCGTGGACCACAGTTCCATCATCTACCTGATGGCACCCGACGGCCGGTTCATCGCGCCAATCCCCGCCGATGAAACGGCGCGGCAAATGGCGGACGATATCGCCAGACACCTGGAAGGCAAATGATGCCCACACGTCGCGCCCTGTTCCGCCTCGCCACGCTGGCGCTGCTGCCGGCGGCGGCGCGTGCCGACGAACCCGCGGTGCGGGTGCTGCAATCCTGGACCCGCGCGACGCCGGGCGCCGGGCGCACCGCGGCGATCTACCTGACACTGGAGGCCGAAGGCGCTGCCGACCGGCTGACCGGCGCGTCATCGCCCGACGCGGCCATGGCGATGCTGCACGAAAGCTACACGGAAAACGGCGTCGCCCGCATGCGCATGCTGGACGGGGTGGATCTGCCGGCCGGCAGCAAAGTGGTACTGAAACCGGGCGGCATGCACATCATGCTGACCGGGCTCAGGCGTACGCTGCGGCGCGGCGACAAGGTCGAGGTGACGCTGACCTTTGCCTCCGCCCCGCCGATCAAGGTCAAGGTGCCGGTGCTTGCCGCCAACACGCCGAGCCCGGCCGGCGAAACCATGCCGGGCATGAACGGCCCGTAAGCGACCGGCGCCGGGGAATCACCCCGGCGCGCGGTGCGCCATCCGTTCCGGTCAGCCCTGCCCCGTGCCGGTGGGGCGGCCGGGGCCGGCGGCGCGGGCCGGCGGCGGATCCTTATCCACCTTGACCTCCGTCCGGCGCACGGTGTCGGAAACGTGTTCGGTGCGCTCCGCGGCCTGCTTGCGCACCACCACTTCCTCGGTGACGCGCGCGGACTTGCCGACCACGGCTTCCTCGCGCGATTCGGTCAGCTCCATCGTGCGTTCGCGGAACGCCTCCGCCCCGGCCTCGATCGGGCGATCGACCGGCCGGCGTTCCACGTCCACCTGTTCATCGCGCAGCCGCACCTCCTGCTTTACCGGCGTTGCAACAACCACCGTATGGACGCGCACCCGCCCGCCCTGGACCGTGCGCTTGCCAAGGGCAAGCGTCTCCTCGACCACCGGGATCACCTGCTCGCCCGCGGCGGCGGCGGCAACGGGCGCCGGCGCGGTGGCAGGTTCGGCCGCGCCGGGCGATGCCGGCAGACGGGCCATGCCGCCGCGCCCGGCATCAAGGCCGGGGGCGGTCACGTCGAGCGGCCCGGCATCTTGCGCCGGCAACGGCGGGGTGGCAGGCGCGACCGGGCCGGATCCGCCGCTCCAGCCGGAGCGCCGCCAGGCTTCCTCCTGCCGGTCGAGATCGATCGGGTCGTGGCGTTCGAGGATTGCGCCGGCACGCTCGGCCTCGGCCGCGCTCGCCAGACGGACGGTCAGCAGCGTGTGGCCCCGGTTGACACCTTCGTAATAGGCGTCGGTGTCATCGCCGCCGGTGAACAGGCGCTTGATGCTCTCCCATATCCCGCCGCGGTCCTCAACGGTCTCCGTTTCGGTGCGGCCGCCCTGGTCGATGATCTCGATCGCGCTGCGGTCGATCCCCTCGCCGGTCAGATCCTCGGCGGCGCGCTCGGCCGTGGCGCGGGTCTCGAACAGGCAGGCGAGCCTGTGTTGCTGCCCCTCCGCGGCGGTGTCCGACGGCCCGATCGGCGGCGTTGCCGGCGGCGCGGTGCCCAGCGGAAGCCGGCCATTGTTTTGCAGATCGCTCATTCGTTCGATTCTCCTCTGTTGGCGGCGAGGCGCTGGACCTCGGCCTGGTCCGAGCGCAGCGCCACGCGCCGCTGCTCGACGCGCCGGTGGGTCTGCGTGCGGACGTGCAGTTCCTCGCGCAGGAACAGCCGCAGGGTGACGACGGCGCGTTCCTCAAGCAGCGGAATGACGGTGCAGTCGCCTTCGGTGCGGACGGGCGGGGGGCTGTCCACGAAACGGCCGACCGGGACATGCGCGACGGTCACCGAGCGGTCGTGAAGAGCGATCTCAAGCGCTTCCTCGTGCACGGCGGGGGCAACCCGCACGCGCACCCGACCCGTCGGGACGCGGCGCCTGGTGACCTCGACGGTCTCCGCCGCCAGCGGCAAACGCTTCTCATCGGGCCCGCTCATCCGTTTCCCTGCCTACAGGTGTGGCGCATAGCCGGTGCCAACGCCGCCACGACGTCCGGTATGCGGCCGGTGGCGTTGAAATGGGCGTGGTGGCGGCGTCGGAACGGATCAGGCGCGGGATCGGTCGCGGTGTGCGGGCGGGCCGTGCAACGGCCGAGTTGCGCCGGCGTTAGGGCGGCGCGGCCGGACATCCCGGCCCGGGCGGAACGCACCGAACAGGAAAGGCGGAACAATGTCGATTATTGGGTGGATCGTGCTGGGGCTGATCGCTGGCTTCATCGCCAGCAAGATCGTCAACAACGCCGGCGAGGGGTTCTTCCTCGATATCATCCTCGGCATCGTCGGCGCGGTGGTCGGCGGTTTCATCTTCAGCGCCTTCGGCGCCGTGGGCGTTACCGGCTTCAACCTCTACAGCATGATCGTCGCGATCGTCGGGGCGGTCATCGTGCTGTGGCTCTATCACGCGATCGCCGGAGCGCGGCGGGTCTGACCGCGGCGCCTCAGATCGCCACCCGCACCCCCAGCTCCACCACACGGTCGCTGGGGATGCGGAAAAACTCCGTCGCCGGCACGGCGTTGCGCGCCATCACCAGGAACAGCCACAGGCGCCAGAACGGCATCTTGGGCGCGGTCGCCGGCACCAGCACTTCGCGGCCGAGGAAATAGCTGGTCTGCATCGGGTCGTACTCGACGCCCTGCCCGCGCAGGGCGGCGAGGTCGCGGGGCAGGTTGGGGCTTTCCATGAAGCCGTAGCGGATGGTCACGCGGTGGATGCCGGGCGCGAGTTCGACCGCGGTCGCCCGCTCCTCGGCGGGCACGTCCGGCACGTCGAGGTTGGCGACCGTGACGAACAGCACCTTCTCATGCAGCACCTTGTTGTGCTTGAGGTTGTGCAGCAGGGCCGCGGGCACGTAATCGGGGTTGCCGGTCAGGAACACGGCCATGCCGGGCACCCGCACCGTGCGCGACTGCGGCAGACGGGCGAGGAAGGAGGCGAGCGGCAGGCTGTCCATCCGCCAGCGCGACAGCAGCAGGTCGCGCCCGCGGTTCCATGACGTCATCAGCGCCAGCAGTGCGAAGCCGAGCACCAGCGGGACATACCCGCCCTCCGGCACCTTCAGCAGGTTGGCGGCGAAGAAGACCGAGTCGATCACGAGGAAGAAGCCGAACGGCCCGTAGCTGGCCAGCTTTGACCAGTGGAAATGCTGGCGGAATACCTCGGCGGCGAGGATGCAGGTGCAGATGAAGGTGCCGGTGACGGCGATGCCGTAGGCCGCGGCCAGATTGTCGCTGGTCTTGAACGCCAGCACCAGGGCGACGACGCCGACCAGCAGCGCGGCGTTGATCTGGGGCACGTAGATCTGCCCTTCCTCGGTGGCGCTGGTGTGGCGCACCGTCATGCGCGGCAGGAAGCCGAGCTGCATGCATTGCCGCGCCATCGAAAACGCGCCGGAGATCACCGACTGGCTCGCGATCACGGTCGCGGCGGTGGCGAGAATGACCATCGGCAGGCGCAGCCAGTCCGGCCCCAGCAGGAAGAACGGGTTTTCCTCTGCGGCGGGATGCGAAAGCACCAGCGCGCCCTGGCCGAAATAGTTGAGGACGAGTGCCGGCAGCACGAAGAACATCCAGCTCAGCCGGATCGGCTGGGCGCCGAAATGCCCCATGTCGGCATAGAGCGCCTCCGCCCCCGTCACCGCCAGCACGACGGAGCCCAGGGCGACGAAGGCAAGCCAGCGGTACTGCACGACGATGCCGACGGCGTAGCCCGGCGAGAGTGCCAGCAGCACGCGCGGATGGCCGGCGATCTCGATCGCGCCGAGCAGGCCGATGGCGGCGAACCACACCGCCATCACCGGGCCGAACAGGCGACCGACCGAATGGGTGCCGCGATACTGCACCGCGAACAGCAGCACGATCACCGCGACGGCGATCGGCAGCACGTAGTCCTTGAGCGGCGGGGCCGCGATCTCCAGCCCCTCCACGGCGGAAAGCACGGAGATCGCCGGCGTAATGACGCCGTCGCCGAAGAACAGGCAGGCGCCGCCGACGCCGGCCAGCACCAGGAAATGGCGCAGCCGCGGCCCGCCGGCGACGCGCTGCGCCAGCGCCATCAGCGCGAGAATGCCGCCTTCGCCCCGGTTGTCGGCGCGCATCACCAGCAGCACGTACTTGACCGTGACCACCAGCACCAGCGACCAGAAGATCAGCGACAGGATGCCCAGCACCTCCCACGAGGTGATGCCGGTGGCAGTGAAGTGGTCGAGACTCGCCTTGAAGGCATAGAGCGGGCTGGTGCCGATGTCGCCATAGACGACGCCGAGCACGCCGAGCAGCATCGCCAGCGGCGGCACCCCGGCGCGGCGGCTGCCGGCGGCAAGTGCGACCGTCACGCTGCCGCCGCGCCGCGTGCGCGACCAGAACACTGCATCCCGGCACCCTTTGACCTGACCGGGGCGGACGCTTACGCCGGCCCCTGCGGCGGCGCAAGCACACCGGGCAGGGCGCCGCCCCCCGCCGCACTGCGCCCTACAGGAGGCCGAGCGCGCGCAGGTCGGCCCGTAGCGCCGCCGGCAGCGCCTCCACCCCGGTGGCCGCGGCGGCGGCGGCGAGGTCAGGCGGGGCTGCCTCCGGCCTCAGGTAGCGCCAGCCCTGGAACGGCTGCATCGGCCGCCCGGCCAGCGCCACCAGCGCCGGGTCGAGCACCAGCGCCGTGCGCGCGATGCCGTCCGCCGCCGCCTCCTCGATGATGTCGCGGATCGCCTGGCGGACCGCCAGCATGCCGCCGATCACCCAGTAGAGGGAGCCGCCGTCCAGCACCTCCGCCGCGCGGCGCGGGCGGTTGCGGGTGACGTGGCGGAGCGGCGGCGCCGTCCGCGCCCGCGCCGCCTGCAACGCCGCCAGATGCGCGGGGTCGCGCACGCCGACGGCAAGCTTCATCAGATGCAGCATGCGGCGATGCTGGCGGCGGCGGGGGACGGCGGCAAGGGGGACGGCAGCAAGGGGGGGCGGCATTCGGACCGGGCAAGTCACGTCCGCCACGGAGGGCATGAATTCCGCTCAATGCTGCCGCGTCGCGCAAGGAAATCATAGCCGGGGCGGCGCGAAGTCGGCTAAGTGCCGCGTCCGACCGGCCAGCCTCCGCGCGGCGCGGCGCCATCCCGGCCCAAGCGCGAACCCGAAGGACAGTCCCTGATGGACCACGAGCGCGAGGCCGACGAGGCCGAACCTCCCCCTGCCGCATCCGCCGCCACCCTCACGCGGGCCGCCTTCCCCGCGACGGTGCGCGAGCGTGAGCGCACCGCCGGCTTTCCCCAATCCGCCCGCAGCCGCGCGTTCCGCCGCTGCCATTTCCCGGATGCGACGGCGCAGGAATGGAACGACTGGCGCTGGCAGTTGCGTAACCGCATCCGCGACCTCGCCGGGTTGGAACGCATCTTCCGCCTCAGTGCCGATGAGCGTGCCGCCGTGCAGCGTCACCGCGGCCCGCTGCCGGTCGGCATCACGCCCTATTACGCGTCGCTGCTCAGTGCGGGCGATGCGATGCAGCCGCTGCGCCGGACGCATATCCCGGTGGGCGGCGAATACCTGCACCTGCCGGGCGAGGCCGACGACCCACTCGGGGAGGATCACGACGCGCCGGTGCCCGGCCTCGTGCATCGCTACCCGGACCGCGTGCTGTTCCTCACCACCGGGTTCTGCAGCACCTACTGCCGCTATTGCACGCGCAGCCGCATGGTCGGCGGGGGCGGCGAGTACACGTTCAGTCTCGACCAGTGGCAGCGCGCCATCGACTACATCGCCGCCCGGCCGGCGATCCGCGACGTGCTGCTGTCGGGCGGCGATCCGCTGACGATCGCGACCGACAAGCTGGAATGGCTGCTCGCCCGCCTGCGCGCCATCCGGCATGTCGAGTTCCTGCGCATCGGCACGAAGGCGCCGCTGGTGCTGCCGCAGCGCGTCACCCGCGACCTCGCACGCATGCTGCGCCGCTATCATCCCCTGTGGATGAGCGTGCATGTCACCCACCCCGACGAACTGACGGAGGAAGCGGCGGAGAGCACGGCGCGCCTCGCCGATGCCGGCATCCCGCTCGGCAGCCAGACGGTGCTGCTGCGCGGCATCAACGACGACACCGACACCATGCGGCGGATGATGCACCGGCTGCTGCAACTGCGGGTGAAGCCGTACTATCTCTATCAGTGCGATCCGATCACCGGGTCGGCGCATTTCCGCACGCCGGTGGCAACGGGGCTGCGCATCATCGCCGCCTTGCGCGGCCACACCAGCGGCTATGCCGTGCCGCATTTCGTGATCGACGCGCCGGGCGGGGGCGGCAAGGTGCCGCTGCTGCCCGAAACCGTGGTCGGCCGCGACGGCGCCGATCTGCTGCTGCGCAACTTCGAGGGCAGAATCTACCGCTATCCCGATCCGGAGGGCGCGTGCGCATCGGCCTGACCTATGACGCCGCGGCGGATTGGGCGGCGGAGCGGCTGGACGCCGAGCAGCTCGCCGAATTCGATGCCGAGGACACGATCGCGGCACTCGCCGCCGGGCTTGCCGCGCGCGGCCACGCGGTCGAGCGGATCGGCCGCGCCGCCGCCCTGCTCGCGCGGCTCGCCCAGGGTGTGCGCTGGGACATCGTGTTCAACCTGTGCGAGGGCCTGCGCGGGCCGGGGCGGGAGGCGCTGGTGCCGGCGCTGCTGGAAGCGCACGGCATCCCGTTCACCTTCAGCGATTCGCTGGTCTGCGCGCTCACGCTGCACAAGGGGCACACGAAGCGCGTGGTGCGCGACGCCGGCGTGCCGACCGCCGATTTCCGCGTGCTGGAAAGCGCCGAGGCACCCGCCGATCTGCCGCTGCCGCTGTTCGTCAAGCCGGTGGCGGAAGGCACCGGCAAGGGCATCGGCCCGGCCAGTCTCTGCCACACCGCGGGGCAACTGCGCGAGAGCGTCGCGCGGCTGCTGGCGCGCTTCGCCCAGCCGGTGCTGGCCGAGCGCTTCCTGCCCGGCCGCGAATTCACCGTCGGCATCCTCGGCACCGGCGCGGCGGCGCAGCCGATCGGCGTGATGGAAATCATCAGCGACGCCACCTACGGCTTCGCGACGAAGAAGGACTATGCCGCGGTGCGCTATCGGCTCGCCACCGACGACGAGGGGAAGCGTGCGGCGGCGGTGGCGCTGGCGGCGTGGCGCACGCTCGGCTGCCGCGATGCCGGGCGCGTCGATCTGCGCAGCGATGCCAGGGGACAGCCGATGTTCCTGGAAGTCAACCCGCTCGCCGGGCTGCACCCGGTCGATTCCGATCTCGTCATCCTGGCCCGGCTGGCCGGACACGACCACGCCTGGCTGATCGATGCCATCATGCGGCAGGCGGCGGCGCGGGCGGGGCTTTCCTGGTAGCAGGCTACTCCATCTCGTTTTCCAGCGCCGCGATCTCGGCATCGTTGAAGCCGAAATGGTGTGCCACCTCATGAACCACCACGTTGCGCACCAGCCGGTACAGATCCTCGCCGTTCTCTACCCATTCCAGCAGGATCGGCTGGCGGTAGAGGAAGATCAGGTTGGGCATGCGCGTCACGTCATCGACGCTGCGGCGGTTGAGCGGCGTGCCGCGATAGAGGCCGGTCAGATCCCAGGCCGATTCGATGCCCATCTCATCGAGCGTCGCGTCATCGGCGATCTCCTCGATCGCGACGCCGACATCGCCGAGATGGCGCGCCAGCCGTGCCGGAATGGCGGCCAGGGCGCGTTCGGCCAGGGCCGCGATCTCCTCGGCGTCGGGGGGCGTGGTGAAGGGACGGGGCGCGGCGGGGACGGGTGCCATGACGCAGCAGCGCATGCGCCGCCATGACGGGTCAAGAGGGTGCGGCGGCAGGCGGCGCCGGCACGCGCGCCGCCAGCCGCTCCGCCAGGGCGCCGAGCGTGATGCGGCGCAGGCCGCCCCGGAATGCCGCTTCCGCCTCGCCGAAGGCGGCCGCCAGCACCGCCTGCGCCGGCGTGCCGACGGCTTCGGCCGAGGGCGGCAGATGGAGGGCCAGCAGCCCACGGCCCGGTGTCCCGCTCACCGCCTGCCAGATGTCTTCGAGCGTGATCGTGGCGGCGGGGCGGGCCAGCGAGGCGCCGCCGACGCCCCGCCGCACCCGCACGAGGCCGGCCCGCGCGAGCTGGCCGCTGATCCGGCGCACCACCACCGGGTTGGTCTGCACCTGCGCTGCCAGCCAGAAACTGGTCGCCCCGCCGCCGTGGCCGGTCGCAGCCTCCCCGCCGCTGTCGGGCGGGCCGGCCAGCAGCAGCAGCATATGGGTCGCGACGGCGAAGCGGACGGGTACCATACCGGACGTCAATGCCGGACGCCCCCGCCGGTTCCGCAACGCCAGCGCCGGCGCGCGGCGGCGCAGGGGTCGCGGCTGATCCCGGTCAATGCCGCCGCTCTACCGATGGTGGTCGGATGGCGCGGGGATGACGGCGGACCGCCGGACGATCGGGTCCGGCATCGCCGCGCCGCGGGGACAGCGCCATGACCGGATCGATGATGGGGAGTGGGATGTGGCTTGGGATGGGGGTCTGGTGGTTCCTGGTGCTGCTGCTGGCCGTGCTCGGCATCGCCGCACTCGCCCGCTATCTGTGGGGCGGAAGGGACTGACGGCGGCGGCGGGGCGGCGGCGGGGCGGCGGCAGAATGGAAGTTGATTTCCCGGTCCGTCTCTGGCCCAGATGTGTTCGAACAGGCGCGTCGTGGGAGGGACAGACCGGATGGCGGTGATCGCGCGGCTGGAACCGGCGTTGTATCGCATCCCGCTGCCGACAGTCCTGTCCGACAGCACGCATGGTGCGATCCCGCATTTCGAGCTTCTCACCGTGCGGGTGCAGGACGGCAGCGGCGCCGAGGGTGTCGGCTACTCCGTGACCGTCGGGCGCAACGGCCGCGCCGCCTACAGCACGCTCGCCGACGAGATCGCCGAAATCGCCGCCGGCGCCGATGCGGATATGATCGAGGGGCTGTGGCAGCGCATCTGGTGGGCGACGCATTACGGCGGGCGGGGCGGGCCGGCGGTGCTGGCGCTGTCCGCCTTCGACATGGCGCTGTGGGATCTGAAGGCAATCCGCGCCGGCCTGCCGCTGTGGCGGCTGCTCGGCGGCCATGATCCGAACGTGCCGTGCTATGCCGGCGGCATCGACCTCGATCTGCCGCTCGACGATCTGCTGCGCCAGACCGACGCCAACCTTGCCCGCGGCTTTCGTGCCATCAAGATGAAAGTGGGCCGGCCGCATCCGGCCGAGGACGTGGCGCGGGTCGCGGCGATGCGGCGGCATCTGGGCGACGGGTTTCCGCTGATGGCCGATGCCAACATGAAATGGACCGCCGACCAGGCGATCCGCGCCGCCCGCGCCTTGGCGCCGTTCGATCTCGTCTGGCTGGAGGAACCGGTGGTGCCCGAGGACGTGACCGGCCATGCCCGCGTCCGCAGCGAGGGCGGCATCGCCGTCGCGTCCGGCGAAAATCTGCGCAGCCTGTGGGAATTCCGCCACCTGATCGCGGCCGGCGGGGTCAGCTATCCGGAGCCGGACGTGACCAACTGCGGCGGGGTCAGCAGCTTCATGAAGATCGCCCATCTGGCGGAAGCCTTCAACCTGCCGGTCACTTCGCATGGCGCGCACGATATGACCGTGCATCTGCTGGCCGCGGTTCCCAACCGGTCGTATCTGGAAGTCCATGGCTTCGGCCTCGACCGCTACATCGGTGACGCTCTGGTGATCCGCGATGGATGCGCCGTCGCGCCCGACCGGCCCGGCCACGGCGTCACCTTCGACTGGCGGGCGCTGGCGGCGCTGCGGGTCTGAGCGGCACCGGCACACGGGCTCGGATGTCCGAAAGTGCCTCCTTCCCCGAACGCAGCCTTGCCGTGCGGCGGGCGGCGGCGCGGCTGTGCGGGCGGCTTGGCTGGGCGCCGCTGCACGAGGTGACGCTGCCCAATTTCCGCCGCGCTGATATCCTCGCCCTCTGTCCGGACGGCGCGCTGGTGTGCATCGAGGTGAAATCCGGCGCCCGGGATTTCCTCGCCGACACGAAATGGCCGGAGTACCGCAATTTCAGCGATGCGTTCTACTTTGCCGTGGACGGCGACTTCCCGCGCGGCCTGCTGCCGGAGGAGGCGGGGCTGATCGTCGCCTGCGACGGCGCGGCCGAGGTGCTGCGGGAAGCCCCCTGGCATCGCCTGCCGCCGGCGCGAAGGCGCGCGCTGCTGCACCGCTTCGCCCACCTGGCGGCGCTCAGGCTGGCGGCGCTGGAGGATCCTGTGGGCGTGGCCGATCTGCGCGCCGCGCTGCGGGCGGAATAGTGCTCACGCCGGCTCGGCCAGCCGCTCCGCCTGCATGATCCGTCCGCCCCAGTGGCCGAGCAGGGCGGCCGTCGCCGGATCGTCGCCGGCGGCATCGGCCCCCGTCACCAGAACATCGGGCCGCAGCGCCTGCAACAATGCCGCCGGATCGTCCTCCTCGGCGACCACGACCAGATCGACGCCGGGCAGGGCGGCGAGGCGGGCGGCGCGCTCATGTTGCGGCAGCGTCGGGCGGTCCGGCCCCTTGGCGCGGCGCACCGCCGCATCGGGCGCCACCACCACGACCAGCCGGTCACAGGCGGTGCGGGCCTGCGCCAGCAGATGCGCGTGCCCCGGACGCGGCGGATCGAACCGCCCCTGCGCCACTCCGGTCCGCCAGCCGCGGCGGCGCCAGCGTTCCAGCAGTTCCGCCGCCGTCTCGGTGGAGACCAGCTTGCGCAGCGCGCCCCGCTCCGGTGACAGGGCGTCGAGGAAATCGCGCTCGCGCACCACCGAGGTGCCGACGCGGCCGAGGGCGATCGCGCCGGCCAGCGTCGCCAGCCGGGCCGCGACCGGCAGCGCCGCCCCGCTCGCCAGTGCGGCACCCAGCGTCGCCACGGCGGTGTCGCCGGCGCCGGCCACATCGAATACCTCCGGCGCCTCGGCGCGCAGGTGCCGGGCGCCGTCGGCATCGACCAGCGACATGCCGTCGGCGCCGCGCCCGACCAGCACCGCGCCAAGCCCGTGCATCTGCCGCAGCGCGGCGGCGGCGGTGGCGACGGCGGCATCACCGTCGGCGGGAAGGCCGGTCGCGGCGGCGAGGTCGCGGCGCGCCAGCAGCACCACGTCCGCGCCCGACACCGCGGCAAGGTCGCCGCCATGCATATCGGCGATCACCGGCCGGCCCGCCTGCCGCGCCGCCGCGATCAGCCGCGCCGCGGTGTCGCCGGCGAGCACGCCCTTGCGGTAATCCGACAGGATGGTGACCGAGGTCGCCGCCATCGCGTCACAGGCGATGCGCAGCATGCGCTCGGCGAGCTTGGGATGCAGCGGGGCGGCATTCTCCCGATCGACGCGCAGCAATTGCTGGCCCTGCGCGATCATGCGGATCTTGGTGGTGGTGGTGCGCCCGCCCTGCACCAGCAGCCACGGCTCCACCCCCGGCTGGCCGCCGATCAGGCCGGTCAGGTCGGAACCGGCCTGATCGTCGCCGACGACGGAGACGAAGGCGACCGCGGCGCCCAGCGCGCCCAGGTTGCGCACCACGTTGCCGGCGCCGCCCGGCATCGCCAGTTCGCGTTCCACCGCCAGCACCGCCACCGGCGCTTCCGGACTGACCCGCTCGACCTGGCCGAACATGTACTGGTCGAGCATCGCATCGCCCACCACCAGCACGCTGGCGCGTGACAGCCGCCGCACCGCCGCCGCCAGCGCATCGGCCGGCGGCCCGTCGTGCAGCAACTCGGCCGGCGGCACGCCGGCGGCGGGGTCGCCGCAAGCTGCCGGTCCGGTCATGCCCGCAGGAATCCCATCCGCTCTCCTTCCAGCACCAGACAGGTCAATACGCCGCCCAGCACCGCGCCCGTGTCAATGCCGATCCGGTTCGGGCGCACCACGACATCATGCTCCGGCGTGTGGCCATGCACCACAACGAAAGGCGAGTCGCCCTGCCAGGACAGGAACGGCTCGCGGATCCACAGCATGTCGTGGCGCGACTGGCGCTCCAGCGGCACGCCCGGCCGCAGCCCGGCATGCACGAACACA
>JAJZNE010000052.1 GCA_021847995.1 Pseudomonadota bacterium
ATGATCGAGCGCGTGCTGCGCCTCGCCGACAAGCCGGTGCGCGCGATCATGACGCCGCGCACGGAGATCGCCTGGATCGACCGCACCGACCCGGCGCGCGAGATCGCCGTGGCGCTGAAGGGCGCGCCGCATTCGCGCTTCGTGGTGTGCGACGGTGCGGTCGATAACGTGGTCGGGGTGGTGCAGGCCAAGGACTTGCTGGACCGCATCCTCGACGGCAAGGATCTGAACATCGCCGCCGCCCTGCGCCAGCCGCTGGTGATGCCGGACACCGTGACGGCGCTCGACGCCCAGGAGCGGCTCAAGCAGGATCCGCTCGGCCTCGCGCTGGTGCTCGACGAGTACGGCAGCTTCGAAGGCGTGGTGACGGAGGCCGACGTGCTGGGCGCGATCGTCGGCGAGGCGACGGAGGCGCCGGCGCCGGGCGCGGGACCGGCGGCGGAGGGCGTGCTGCTGCTGGACGGGATGACGCCGATCGACGAGCTCAAGGACCGTCTCGCGCTGCCCGACCTGCCGGCGGCGGGCAGCTATCACACGCTGGCCGGGCTGCTGCTGGCGGTGCTGCGCCGGGTGCCGCGGCTCGGTGACCGGATCGCGTTTGCCGGCTGGATGTTCGAGGTGACCGCGATGGACGGGCGGCGCGTGGAGCGCGTGCGGGCGAGCCGCGAGACGCTGGCGGCGGGGTGAGCGGGAATGCGCGTCCCCCCGATCCTCCCTACCGTTCCGGCCATTGCGCCGCCTGCGGCAGGCCGTCGGTGATGTCGTAGAAATCCGACTTGTCGGCCGCGAAGATGTGCGACGCGAGGCGCAGGCCGGTCGGCGGGTCGAGAGCGCCGGCGAGGATACTGATATGCGTGGGCACCCCTGTCGTCCGGCGCCAGAACAGCACACTGCCGCAGCGCCCGCAGAAGCCGCGTTCCGCCCCCGCCGAGGAGGCGTACCAGGTCAGCGTGTCCGCCGCACCGAACGAGAGGTCGGCGCTCGCGGCTTCCGTCGCCATGACGAAGCCGCCGGTCCAGCGGCGGCATTGCGAGCAGTGGCAGGCGATCACGGGGCGCAGCGCGCCCCGCACCGAGAAGCGGACGCCCCCGCACAGGCAGCCGCCGGCGGCACTCATGTCCGCGCGACCGGGTGCGGCGCGGCGAGCTGGTTGCGCAGTGCCAGCGCCTGCATTGGGGGCGCGAAGCACGGGCGATCGACGTAGCGGCCGGCGCCGCGCACGCTGCGCAGATCGCCGTCGCTCCACACCAGCTTCCCCGCGGCGATCGTGCGGCGGGCGAGGCCGGTGACCTCCATCCCCTCATAGACGTTGAAATCGACGTTCTGATGGTGCGTCTTCACCGAGATGGTGCGGCTCGCCGCAGCATCCCACACCACCAGATCGGCATCGCTGCCCACCGCGATCGCGCCCTTGCGCGGATATATGTTGAAAATCTGTGCAGTGTTGGTGGAAGTGATGCGGACGAATTCCTCCGCCGTGATCCGCCCGCGGCCGACGCCGTGGTGCCAGAGGATGCTCATGCGGTCCTCGATGCCGCCGGTGCCGTTGGGGATTTTGGTGAAATCGTCGCGGCCCATCGCCTTCTGCGGCGCGCAGAACACGCAATGGTCGGTCGCCGTCGTTTGCAGGCTGCCGGAAACGAGGCCCGCCCACAGCGCCTTCTGATGATGTTTGGCGCGGAACGGCGGCGACATGACATGCGCCGCCGCCCGCGCCCAGTCGGCGTCGCGATAGACGCTCTCGTCGATCACCAGATGCTGCGCCAGTACTTCGCCATAGACGCGCTGGCCGCGCGCGCGGGCGGCGGCGATGGCCTGGGTCGCCTCCTCGGTCGAGACATGGACGATGTAGATCGGCGCGCCGAGCAGCCCGGCGATGGCGATGACCCGCTGCGCCGCCTCCCCCTCCACTTCCGGCGGGCGCGACAGGGCGTGGCCCTCCGGCCCGGTGATGCCGGCGGCGAGCAGCTTCCTTTGCAGATGGAACACGGCATCGCCGTTCTCGGCGTGGATGTTGCAGATGGCCCCCAGCTCCAGCGCACGGCCGATGCTGTTGAGCAGCACCCCGTCATCGACCATCAGCGCGCCCTTGTAGGCCATGAAATGCTTGAAGCTGTTGACGCCATGCTGGCGCGTCAGCACGCCCATCTGCTCGGCCACCTGCTCCGACCACCAGGTGACGGCGACATGGAAGCTGTAGTCGGCCGCGGCCTTCTCCGCCTTGGCGCGCCATTCCTTCCAGGCGTCCACCAGCGAGGTGCCGGGATTGGGGATGGCGAAATCGATGATCGTCGTGGTGCCGCCGGCCAGGGCGGCCGAGGTGCCGGTGAAGAAATCATCGCTCGCCGTCGTGCCCATGAAGGGCAGTTCCATGTGCGTGTGCGGGTCGATGCCACCCGGCATCACCAGCATCCCGCCGGCATCGACCACCTCGCAGCCGGTGGGCGGGTCGAGCGCCGGGCCGATCGCGGCGATCCGCCCGCCCTCGCACAGCACGTCGGCGCGCGTGCTGCCATCCGCCGTCACCACCGTCCCGCCGCGCACCAGAAGCGACATCGCCCGCTCTCCCCGTCAGGTGTTCAGAATCGCCACGTTATCACGCACGAAGCTGCCATGCAGCACCAGTTGCGTCACCGTCGCCTCGGCCGCGGCGAAGATGGCATCCTCGTCCGCCGACGGGCCGAGCACGGCGCGCACCTGGACGTCGAAATCGGCGTAGGTCTGCGTCATCGCCCAGATGCAGAAGAACAGATGCGCCGGCGCCACCGGCCCGATCAGCCCGCGCGCCGCCCATCCCTCGATCACCGCCGCCATCTCGCCGACGCGCCGGCGCAGCTCGTCGGCCAGGAACGGCATCAGCAGCGGCGCGCCGCGCAGCAATTCGCCGGCGAAGATGCGCGACGCCCCCGGCCGCACCCGCGCGTCCATCAGCTTGGCACGGACATAGCCGGCAAGTGCCTCCGCCGGCGCATGCTCGGGCACGATCCAGGCCGCGGCGGTATCGAGCCACTGGCGGATGATGTCCTCCAGCACCGCGCGATAGAGCCGTTCCTTGGTGCCGAAATAATAGTGCAGATTGGCCTTCGGCAGCCCCGATTCCGCCGCAATCTCGGCCATCCGCGCGCCCTCGAAGCCGCGGCGGGAGAACACCAGCTCGGCGGCGGCCAGGATCGCCCGCATGCTGTCCCGCCGCGCCGCGCCCGCTCCGGCCGGCGGGGGCATTCCCATGTCCATGCTGCCTCGCGACGCTCCTCCGCCCCGATCACAGACCGAATCTGACCGTCCGGTCAAGATTCCCGATTGACGCGGCCGGCCACCATGCCGTTAGCTTGCCGAAGCGTCAGCAATGCGCCGGGAGGGGGCCGCGCCGTGTCCGACACCGCCGAGACCGCAGGGGATATCGCCGCCGGTCGCCTGAAGCCGGCCGAGCTTGCCGCCAACTTCGCCGACGCCCACCCGCCGCTCAGCCCGCACGAGGCGGTGGTGGAGGCGAACCGCTGCTATTTCTGCTACGACGCCCCGTGCCGGGAGGCGTGCCCGACCGGCATCGACATCCCCGGCTTCATCCGCAGGATCGCCACCGGCAACCTGCGCGGCTCGGCCTTGACCATCCTGGAGGCCAATATTTTCGGCGGCAGTTGCGCCCGCGTCTGCCCGACCGAAATCCTGTGCGAAGGCGCCTGCGTCCGCCTTGCGGAGGAGGATCGGCCGGTGCGCATCGGCGCGCTGCAACGCCGCGCCACCGACTGGCTGATGGCCCAGGATCCGCGCCCGTTCACCCGTGCGGCCGCCACCGGCAGGCACATCGCCGTGGTCGGCGCCGGGCCGGCCGGCCTTGCCTGCGCCCACGGCCTCGCCCGCCTCGGCCATGAGGTGACGGTGTTCGAGGCGCGGGCGAAACCCGGCGGCCTCAACGAATACGGCATCGCCGCCTACAAGCTGACGGACGATTTCGCGCAGCGCGAAGTGGCGTGGCTGCTCTCGGTCGGCGGCATCACTATCGAACACGGCCGCGCGCTTGGCCGCGACCTCGATCTGGCGGCGCTGCGGCGCGGGTATGATGCCGTGTTCCTCGGCATCGGGCTGGCCGGCGTGCGCGCGCTCGGGCTTGCCGGGGAAACGCTGGGCGGCGTGCGCGATGCCGTGGATTTCATCGCCGAGTTGCGCCAGACGGCCGACAAGGGCCGGCTTCCGATCGGCCGGCGCGTCGTCGTGATCGGCGGCGGCAACACCGCGATCGATGCGGCGACGCAGGCACGGCGGCTCGGCGCCGAGGAGGCGACCATCGTCTATCGCCGCGGCCCGGCCGAGATGTCGGCAACGCATCACGAACAGGACTGGGCGCAGACCAACGGCGTGCGCATCCGCCACTTCGCCGCGCCGCACCGGCTGCTGGCATCCGGCGGGCGGGTCGCGGGGGTCGAGTTCATGCGCACCCGCCTCGATGCCGCCGGCCGTGCCGTCGCCACCGGGGAGACCTATACGCTGCACGCCGACATGGTGCTGAAGGCGGTGGGCCAGGTCTTCGTGCCCGATCCGGTGCACGGCGACGGCACGCTGGCGCTGGCGCTCGATGAAGGGCGGATCGCCGTCGATGCCGGGCGGCGCACCTCGCTGCCCGGCGTCTATGCCGGCGGCGACTGCATTGCCGGCGTCGATCTGACCGTGGCGGCGGTGGAGGACGGCAAGATCGCCGCCGCGTCGATCCACCGGCAGTTGCTGGGCTGAGCGCAGGGGAGCGCGAACATGGCTGATCTGAGCACGACGTTTGCGGGGATCCGGTCGCCCAATCCGTTCTGGCTCGCCTCCGCCCCGCCGACCGACAAGGCGTACAACGTGGTGCGCGCGTTCGAGGCGGGATGGGGCGGCGTGGTGTGGAAGACGCTGGGCGAGGATCCGCCGATCGTCAACGTCTCCAGCCGCTACGGCGCGGTCCGCTACAACGGCGTGCGCGTCGCCGGCTTCAACAATATCGAGCTGATCACCGATCGCCCGCTCGCCGTCAATCTGCGCGAAATCGCCGAGGTCAAGCGCGCCTGGCCCGACCGCGCGGTCGTCGTCAGCCTGATGGTGCCATGCACCGAGGCATCGTGGAAGGCGATCCTGCCGCCGGTGGAGGATACCGGCTGTGACGGCATCGAGCTCAATTTCGGCTGCCCGCACGGCATGAGCGAGCGCAACATGGGCGCGGCGGTGGGCCAGGTGCCCGAGTATGTCGAGATGGTCGCCGCCTGGTGCAAGCAGCATTCGCGCCTGCCGGTGATCGTCAAGCTTACGCCCAACATCACCAACATCCTCGCCCCCGCGCGGGCGGCGCAGGCCGGCGGCGCGGATGCCGTCTCGCTGATCAACACCGTCACCTCGATCACCGGCGTCGATCTCGACCTGATGGCGCCGGAGCCGGTGGTGGACGGGCAGGGGACGCATGGCGGCTATTGCGGGCCGGCGGTCAAGCCGATCGCCCTGCACATGGTGGGCGACATCGCCCGCGACCTGCCCGGCCTGCCGATTTCCGGCATCGGCGGCATCTCGACATGGCGCGATGCGGCCGAGTTCATCGCGCTCGGCGCCGGCACGGTCCAGGTCTGCACCGCGGCGATGCATCACGGGTTCCGCATCGTCGATGACATGATCGACGGGCTTTCAAACTGGATGGATGCCCGGGGCTACCGCACGCTGGCCGATTTCCATGGCGCCGCGGTGCGCAACTATGTCCACTGGGGCGATCTCAACCTGAACTTCAGGACGCTGGCGCGGATCGATCAGGATCTCTGCATCAGGTGCGGCCTGTGCCACATCGCCTGCGAGGATACCTCGCACCAGGCGATCGCGGCACAGCGCATCGACGGGCGGCGGCGCTACGAGGTGATCGATGCCGAATGCGTCGGCTGCAATCTGTGCGCCCATGTCTGTCCGGTCGATGGGTGCATCACCATGGCACCGCAGCCGACCACACAGCCGAAGCTGGTGTGGGCGCAGCATCCCAACAATCCCCTGCGCGTGGCGGCGGCGGCGGAGTGATGGGTTCCCGACGGATGTCGCATCCCGCGCAGGACACGGCGGTCGGCGGCCGGCCGCGGCCTCTCAGCCGCTTCACCGGCGGATAGGCTTCCCTCGCACAGGAGCGCGCGCATGAGCATTCCGGCCAATATCGCGATCAATGCCCAGCGGCTGTGGGATTCGATCATGGAGACGGCACGGTTCGGTGCCACGCCGAAGGGCGGCATCCGGCGGCTGACGCTGTCCGATCCCGACCGCGAGGTGCGCGACTGGTTCCGTACCGCCTGCGAGGCGGCCGGCTGCACCGTCACGATCGACGAGATGGGCAACATGTTCGCCCGCCGTCCCGGCCGCGACAATGCGCTGCCGCCGATCAGCATGGGCAGCCATCTCGACACGCAGCCGACCGGCGGCAAATTCGATGGCGTGCTGGGCGTGCTCGCCGGGCTGGAGGTGATCCGCACGCTGAACGACCTCCAGATCGAGACCAACGCGCCGATCGAAGTGGTCAACTGGACCAACGAGGAGGGCAGCCGCTTCGCCCCCGCCATGCTGTGCTCGGGCGTGTTCGCCGGCGTGTTCACCCGCGCCTTCGCCGACAGCCGGGAGGACCGGGACGGCAGGCGGTTCGGCGATGAACTCGACCGCATCGGCTACCGCGGCACGGAACCCTGCGGCGCGCGCAGGTTCGGCGCGCATTTCGAGCTGCATATCGAACAGGGCCCGATCCTGGAGGCTGAGGGCCGCCATGTCGGCATCGTCACCGGCGTGCAGGGCATGCGCTGGTTCGAGGTGACGGTGACCGGGCAGGAGAGTCATGCCGGCTCGACGCCGATGCCGCTGCGTCACGATGCCATGGTGGCGGCGTCGCGCATGATCGTCGCGGTCGATGAGATCGCGCGCCAGCACGGGCCGGCCGGCGTCGGCACCGTGGGCCTCGTCGAATGCCGTCCCAACAGCCGCAACGTGATCCCCGGCAGCGTCTTCTTCTCGATCGATTTCCGCCATCCCGATGATGCCGAGGTGGCGGCGATGGAGCACGCGATGCGCAACCGCCTCGCCGCCCTCGCCCGCGACGGCGGCGTCAGCGTCGCGGTGGAGCGGGTGTGGGATTCGCCCGCCGTGCGCTTCGATGCCGGCTGCATCGATGCCGTGCGCCGCGCCGCCGCCGCCGAGGGCTATTCGGCGCGCGAGATCGTCTCCGGTCCCGGCCACGACGCCGCCTATGTCGCGCGCGTGGCACCGACGGCGATGATCTTCGTCCCCTGCGAGGGCGGTCTCAGCCACAACGAGGCGGAGAAGATCGGCCAGCAGGACGCGACCGCGGGCGCCAGCGTGCTGCTGCGCGCGGTGCTGGACACCGACCAGCGCCTTGCCGAGCGTGGCCGTGACGGCTGATCTCGCCATCGTCGCGCCCGCCGCCGCACCGGTGCCGCCGGCGCCTTCGCTGGCGGTGCGGGCGCAGTCGCTCGGCCTCGTGTTCGATGCCGACGGGCAGCGTACCGTCGCCCTCGACAACGTCACGCTCGATATCGCGCGCGGCAGCTTCGTCTCCCTGATCGGCCCCTCCGGCTGCGGCAAGACCACGCTGCTGCGCGCGATCGCCGATCTGGAGCGTCCGACCTCCGGCACGCTGGTGGTCAACGGCACCACGCCGGAGCGGGCGCGGCGCGACCGCGCCTATGGCTACGTCTTCCAGGCGCCGGCGCTCTATCCGTGGCGCACGGTGGAACGCAACGTGATGCTGCCGCTCGAAATCATGGCGATGAAGCCGGCGGAGCGGAGGGCGCGGGCGGCGCGCTACCTCGATCTCGTCGGTCTCGGCGAATTCCGCCGGCGCTTTCCCTGGCAGTTGTCGGGCGGCATGCAGCAGCGCGTGTCGATCGCCCGCGCCCTGTCGTTCGAGCCGTCGCTGCTGCTGATGGATGAGCCGTTCGGCGCACTCGATGAGATCACGCGCGACGGCCTCAACCTCCATCTGCACGAACTCTGGCGCCGCACCGGCATGACGGTGGTGTTCGTCACCCACTCGATCCCGGAGGCGGTGTATCTTTCGACCGGGATCGTGGTGATGTCGCCGCGGCCGGGCAAGGTGACGGAGGTGATCGCCGTCGATCTTCCCGCCGCCCGCGACCTCGACGTGCGCGAGACGCCGGCGTTCCTGGCCGTGGCGCATCGCGTGCGCACCGCCTTGCGCGCCGGCCACAGCTATGACTAGGAACCCGGCATGAGGCACCATGTCCTGCCCGTGGTCGTGGTGCTCGCCGCGGTGGTGGTGCTGTGGTATGCCGCCGCGGTCTGGCTCAACTACGACACCGCGCAGAACCTCGCCGATGACGGCGCCTCGCGCTGGGACATCGTCGCCGCGACCATGCAGCAGGACCGGCCGCTGCTGCCAGCACCGCACCAGATCGCCGGCGAGCTGATCGACAGCACCCTGTTCCGTCCGCTCGCCAGCCCGAAAAGCCTGCTCTACCACGCCGGCGTCACCGCCGCCGCCGCCGCCCTCGGCTTCGGCTTCGCGCTGGTGCTCGGCGTTCTGCTCGCGGTCGGCATCGTGCATGTCCGCACCCTCGACCGCTCCCTGATGCTGTGGATCATCGCCAGCCAGACCGTGCCGGTGCTGGCGATTGCGCCGATGGTCGTCGTCGTGCTCGGCAATATCGGCCTCACCGGCACGCTGCCGAAGGCGCTGATCGCCGGCTATCTCAGCTTCTTTCCCATCACCACCGGCATGGTGACCGGCCTGCGCGCGCCCGATCCGATGCAGCGCGACCTGATGCGCACCTATTGCGCGAACGGCGTGCAGGTGTTCACGCGGCTGCGCTGGCCGGCCTCGATGGCCTTCCTGTTCCCGAGCCTCAAGGTCGCGGCCACTCTGTCGCTGGTCGGCGCGATCGTCGCCGAGTTGCCGACCGGGGCACAGGCGGGTCTCGGCGCGCGGCTGCTCACCGGGTCGTATTACGGGCAGACGCTGCAAATCTGGGCGGCGCTGTTCGCGGCGGCGATCCTGGCGCTGCTGGCGGTCGCCGTGATCGATCTGGCGCAGCGCGCGCTGGTCCGCCGGCGCGGCGGGCGGCTGTGAGCGCCTGGCTCGCGCTGCTGGCGCTGGCGCTCGGCGGCCCGCTGCTGCTCGCCCTGCTGGCGCGGCGCGACGGACGGTTCTGGCAGATCGCGACGCCGCTTGCCTTCGGCGTCCTGATCCTGCTGGCGTGGCAGATCGTCTGCCAGGGCTTCGGCGTGCCGCCGATCCTGCTGCCCGCACCCTCCGCGGTCGCGCGCGCGATCGCCCGCAACCTGCCGATGCTGGGGGCCGATTTCGTCCAGACGGTGCTGCGGTCGGTGGTGCCAGGCTGGCTGATCGGCTGCGGGGCCGGGCTTGCCGCGGCGATCGCGCTCGACCGTTCGGCGTTCCTGCGCCGCGGCGTGCTGCCCCTGGGCAGCCTCGTCTCCGCCATGCCGATCGTCGGCATCGCGCCAATCATGGTGATGTGGTTCGGCTTCGACTGGCAGAGCAAGGCGGCGATGGTGGTCGTGATGACGTTCTTCCCCATGCTGGTGAACGCAACCGCGGGCCTCGCCGGCACCGGGGCGATGGAACGCGACCTCATGGTCAGCTACGGCGCAAGCTATCGGCAGACGCTGTGGAAGCTGCGCCTGCCCACCGCGCTGCCGTTCATCTTCAACGCGCTCAAGCTGAACTCGACGCTGGCGCTGATCGGCGCCATCGTGGCGGAATTCTTCGGCACGCCGATCGTCGGCATGGGCTTTCGCATCTCCACGCAGGTCGCCCGCATGAACCTCGACGTGGTGTGGGCGGAAATCACGCTGGCGGCGGTGGTCGGCTCGGCAAGCTTCGCCGCCCTCGCGCTGATCGAGCGGGCGGTGACGTTCTGGCACCCGTCGTTCCGCACCTAGGACGGCGGCGGCCGCGACAACAGGGGGACTGCACGGATGAAGACATGGTTGCTGGCCGCGGCAGCGGCGATCGGGCTGGGGCTGGCGGGGGGGGCGCAGGCGGCGGATCCGGTGACGATCCAGCTCAAATGGGTCGCCGATGCCCAGTTCGCCGGCTACTACGTCGCCGCGGCCAAGGGCTACTACAAGGACGCCGGCCTCGACGTGACGATCAAGCCCGGCGGGCCGGACATCGCGCCCGAGCAGGTGATCGCCGCCGGCGGCGCCGACGTGATCGTGGACTGGATGCCGGCGGCGCTGGCGGCGCGCGAGAAGGGCGTGAAACTGGTCAACATCGCCCAGGTGTTCGAACGCTCCGGCCTCGAACTCACCTGCCGCAAGGATTCCGGCGTCAAGACCCCGGCCGATTTCAAGGGCCGCACGCTCGGCGTCTGGTTCGCCGGCAATGAATATCCGTTCCTGGCCTGGATGGCGAAGCTGAAATACAAGACCACCGGTGGCCCGGACGGAGTCACCGTGCTGAAGCAGGGCTTCAACGTCGATCCGCTGCTGCAAAAGCAAGCCGCCTGCATCTCCACCATGACCTACAACGAATACTGGCAACTCATCGAAGCGGGCATGAAGCCGAGCCAGCTCATCGTGTTCAAATATGAAGATGAGGGCGTGGCGACGCTGGAGGACGGGCTTTATACCACCGACCAGAAACTCGCCGATCCGGCCGAGGCCGACCGCCTCGCGCGCTTCGTCAAGGCGTCGATGAAGGGCTGGCAATACGCGATCGACCACGAGGACGAGGCGGTCAAGATCGTCCTCGATGCCGACACCACCGGCGCGCAGACCAAGGTGCATCAGAAGCACATGATGGGCGACGTGGCGAAACTCGTCTCCGCCGGCAAGAACGGCCACGGCATCGGCTGGCTCGACCCCGCCGCCTATCAGCGGACGGTCAGCGTACTGCTCGCCAGCGGCTCCGACCCGGTGATCACGAAGCAGCCGGAAGGCGCCTGGACGCACGATATCTGGGACAAGATGGGCGGCAAGTAGCGCCCGCGCCGGACGGGCGGCCGAGGGTCAGGCCGCCCGCTCCACTTCCACCGTCAGATGCGACAGCGCGGGCACGGCGGCGAGCCGGGCGCGGTAGAAGGCGGCGTCGCGCGGCTCCCGCGTCACCACCGCGACGATGGCACCGAAATGGCCGGGGCCGAGCCGCCACAGATGCAGATCGGCGAGCCGGTCGCCCGCTGCCTCCACGGTGCTGCGGATCGCCGCCGTGGTGGCGGCGTCGGGGTTCATGTCCAGCAGAATGGCCGCGGTATCGCGGAGCAGCCGATAGGACCAGCTCGCGATCACCACGGCGCCGATCAGCCCCGCCACCGGGTCCATCCAGCGCCAGCCGAACCCCCAGGCCAGTGCCAGCCCGCCGATCACCAGCACCGAGACGGCCGCGTCCGCGAGCACATGCGTGAAGGCCGCGCGCAGGTTGTGGTCGCGATGCGCGTGCGCATCGTGATGAGGATGATGGTCGGCGCCGTGCCCGTGGATGTCGTGGGCGTGATGGTGATGGCCGTGGTCGTTATCGTGATCGTGGTCGCCGAGCAGCCACGCGCTCGCCACGTTGACCAGCAGGCCCGCCGCGGCGATCGCGATCGCCTGCGGGTAGTCGATCGCCACCGGCGCCGCCAGCCGCCCGAGCGCCGTCCAGCCGATCAGCAGCGCGATCAGCGCCAGCACGATGGCGCTGGTATATCCGGCGAGATCGCCGAGCTTGCCGGTGCCGAAGGTGAAGCGAGGCTCCTCCGCATGGCGGCGCGCATAGGTGTAGGCGAGGGCGGCCAGCAGCAGCGCGCCGGCATGCGTGCTCATGTGCAGCCCGTCGGCGATCAGCGCGACGGAGCCGAACGCGAGGCCGCCGCCGATCTCGGCCGCCATCATCGCCGTGCACAGCACGATCACCGCCCAGGTCCGGCGCTCGTTGCGGGCATGCGTCGCGCCGAGGAAGACATGTCGGTGCGCGGGATGCTCGATCGCCGGGATGCTGCTGCCCATGGCTGTCGCCTCTGACTGTCCGGGACGGGCTTCCTACACTACCCTGCCCGGCGTGACAGCGGGAGTGCGGCGCGATGGGTCTGATGAACAACGGCGTCTGGCAGCGCGAGGAGCGCAGCCGCGCCAACCCGGCCGGCGCCTTCGTCCGCCCGGAGACGCGCTTCCGCGCCACCGTCGCACCCGGCGGCGCCCATCCGCCGGAGGCCGGGCGCTACCATCTCTATGTCTCGCTCGCCTGCCCGTGGGCGCACCGCACCCTGATCCTGCGTGCCCTCAAGGGGCTGCAAGGCATCGTCGGCCTGTCGGTGGTGCATTGGCTGATGGGCGAGGATGGCTGGACCTTCACGCCGGATGAAGGCGTGGTGGCCGACCCGGTGATGGGGGCGCAGTTCCTCCATCAACTCTATGCCCGCGCCGATCCCGCCTTCACCGGCCGCGTCACCGTGCCGCTGCTGTGGGACCGCGCCCGTGACCGCATCGTCAACAACGAATCGGCCGAGATTCTGCGAATCTTCAACGCCGCCTTCGACGCCACCGGGGCCGCCCGCGGCGACTACTATCCGCCGCCGCTGCGCGAGGAGATCGATGCCGTCAACGCCCGCGTCTATGCCGAGGTCAACAACGGTGTCTATCGTGCCGGCTTCGCCCGCACGCAGGACGCCTATGACGAGGCGGTCACCACCCTGTTCGCCGCCCTCGACTGGCTGGAGGGGCGGCTGTCGCGCCAGCCCTTCCTGTGCGGCGAGCAGGTGACGGAGGCGGATTGGCGGCTGTTCACCACCCTGATCCGCTTCGATTCCGTCTATCATGGCCACTTCAAGTGCAACCTGCGCCGGATCATCGACTATCCGGCGCTGTGGGATTTCACCCGCTCGCTCTATCAGGTGCCGGGCGTGGCGGCGACGGTCGCGTTCGGCCACATCAAGCGGCACTACTACATGAGCCACCCCTGGGTGAACCCGACGCGCATCGTCCCCGCTGGTCCCGCTCTCGATCTGACGGCACCGGGCAGCCGCGCGGTGCGACTGCCCGGCTGAGCGCGGTCAGCGGGCCGGGGTCGCCGGCATCTCATGCTGCTGGATCGCCGCCACCGCCATCGGCGTGCGGTCGGCGGCACGGATGGCAGACGCCTGCACAACGGAGCAGGATCCGATCCGTTGCGCTCGCTGGCCTGACGGATAGGGAGGGCGATTATTTTTTTGTGAAAAGGATATCAGAATTGATAATGTTTTGTTCCGCTGATCCGGAGTAATTTCGGATTCGATCGTTCTAGGTCCGGTAGCGCGGAGGGCGGAATGAGCTTTACCGTCAGCAGTGGTCAGACGTTCGTCGCCAGCGGCTTTCCCGGCTCCGGTACCGTCGAGAACGGGGGATTGCTGGTCGTGCCTGCGGGCGGCAACCCCTCTTTTGCCCTTGTCCTGTCGGGCGGCAGCGAGACGGTGCAGTCCGGCGCCTTTGGACCTTTCGGCACCATCAGCGACGGTGGCGTGCTGACGGTTTTGCCGGGTGGCACGCAACAAGACGAGGTCATTCTTTCCGGCGGGACGGAATGGGTGTCATCCGGCGGCGCCGACGTGAGTGCAACGCTCTCCGGCGGCGCGATGAACGTGCTGGCCGGCGGTACGGCAAGTGCCACAACGATCGACGCCGGCGGCGTGCTGACCGTCTCGGCGGGCGGTACCGCCGAACTCACCCTGATCGGGTCCGGCGGGGCGTTCCAGGTGCTGGCCGGCGGCACCGCCATCGACACGAATTCCCAGCCATTCGGTGGCATACAGTTGGGCGGATCTGCCATCATTTCGTCCGGCGCCGTCGAATCGGTCACCTCGGGCGCAACTGCCGGCCGCTTTGTCACGCTGCTCTCCGGCGCCACGCTCGATGTCGCCTCGGGCGGATTCTTCTTCGGCGCTGTCCTCGTGGACCAGACCCTCGATGTCGGTGCGGGACAGTCGGTCGATGGCAATATACTCTCGGGCGGCCGCGAAACCGTCACCTCCGGCGGCGATGTCGGCGGGGACACGTTGCTGGCCGGCGCCATCGTCACGCTGCAAGGCGTGTCGGCCGCCCTGACCATAGGGTCGGGCGGAACGCTGGTGCTGGCGGCAAGCGGTGCGACGGGCTTCGGCACCACGGTTTCATCCGGTGGCACCCTTGCGGTCGGGTTCGGCGGATCGGCCGACGTCTCGGTCTTCGGTGTCGAGACGGTCTCGAGCGGCGGCTATGACAGCGGCAGCGTGCTTTATTCCGGTGGGCTGCAAACGGTGCTGGCCGGCGGCACTGCGGTCGGCGACCGCGCCTCGGGCGGAACGCAGATCGTGGAAGCGGGCGGTCTCGCGATCGACACCAATGGCGGCACGGTCATTTCGTCAGGCGGCACAATCGAAGTCCTGTCGGGCCAGGCCGTCGCCTATGCCGTCCTGTCGTCGGGCGCGGTCGTCAGCGCCGCGTCCGGCGGCAGCCTGGAGGAGACGCAGGTCGGCAGCGGCGTCACGCTGGCGCTGTCGAGCGGCGTCGGCGAACGCAATACCGTCATCATGGCGGGCGGGTCGGATGCCGTCGGTTCCGGCCACACAGCCAGCGCGCCGATCGTGCTTTCCGGCGGCTATGTCCACATTGCCAGCGGCGGCACCGTCAGCAGCGCGTCCCTCGGCAGCCTCACGGTCAGCTTCACGGGCAGCTCCTCATCCACCACCGTGCATCGCGGCGGCACCATTATCGTCGATCTGGGCGGCACCAACGACCTTCCGACGGTCTTTTCCGGCGGCTCGGACGTGATCGGCTCCGGCGGTCTTGACAGCGGGGCCCAGATCTCAGCGGGGGGCAGCCAGATCGTCGATAACGGCGGCTCCTCCGATGCCCCGCTCGTCTGGTCGGCCGGGTCGATCACGATCAGTTCCGGCGGCGACGTGCAGAACCCGGAGGTAAACTCCGGCGGCACGATGGACATCGGCTCCGGCGGCGACGCATCGGGCGGCGGTGCCGGCGGGCTCGGCCCGTCCGATCCGACCGCGTTCGGCACGCCGGGGGGCGAGATCCAGGTTCAGGCCGGCGGCAACGCCACCGACATGACCGCGATCTCGGGCGGCGATATTTCGCTGGCCCCAGGCGCCATCGGCGACAATCTCACGGTCGATGGCGGAATCCTGGACCTCGCCGCCGGTGCCGACATCACCGGCGGGCTGGGCTTCGGCATCGTGCAGGCGTTCGACGGCTCCACCTTCCCTTTCCCCGGCGGGGAGATCGTGATCGGCGGCAGTTCCCTGCCGGCGGTGCCGATCAGCGGCTTCGCCGCAACCGACACGATCGACCTTGCCGGCGTCGCGTTCGGGTCCGGCGGTTCGATCACGTATGCACCGCAGCTGCTCGGCAACGGCTTCACCTCGGGCGTCCTGACGGTCAAGGAGAACGGCCAGACTTACGCGCTGACACTCGGTTCCGCTTCGGTATTCGCCAACACCCCGCTTGAACTCGCCCGTGACGCCAACGGCGGCACGATGATCGAGGTCGCCTGCTTCGCCGCCGGCACGCGCATCTCGACCCCTTCGGGTGCAGCGCCGGTGGAGGGGCTGCGCCCGGGCGATCACGTGCTGGCGCTGGCGGATGGCGCGTGGCGCCCGGCGCGGGTGCGCTGGGTCGGCTGCACCACGGTCGATCTGGCGCGTCACCCGCGTCCGCAGCAGGCGGCCCCGATCCGTATCCGCGCCGGTGCGTTCGCCGACGGCGCGCCACAGCGCGACCTGCTGGTCTCGCCCGACCATGCGATCCTGGTCGATGGCGTCCTGATGCAGGCGCAATCGCTGCGCAACGGCGCGACCGTGGTGCAGGAAATCCCGCCGCGCGTCACCTACTGGCATATCGAACTGGTTCGCCATGCGGTGCTGTGTGCGGAAGGGCTGCCGGCGGAAAGCTATCTCGACACCGGCAACCGGGGGCTGTTTGCGGGGGAGATGGGCGCACGCCCGTTGCACCCCGACCTTGCGACGGCGACGCGGGATGCGCGCGCCTGCGCCCCCCTGCATCCTGCCGGTCCGCGCGTGGCTGCGGCCCATGCGCGGCTGCTGCTGCGGGCGGCGGCGCTGGGCTGGCGGATCGTCGCCGATCCGGCCCTGCGTCTCGTGGCGGACGGGCGCGATATGCTCGTCTTCGGCGACGGCAAACGCGGCTGGCACGCAACGCTGCCGGCCGGCACGCGCGAGGTTCGGCTGCTGAGCCGGCGGTTCGTGCCGGCATGGTTCGCCGAGGATGACCGGCGGCAACTCGGCGTTGCCGTGCGCGGGCTGCGCGTTGCCGGCCGACCCGTGCCGCGCGCCGCCTTCGCTTCCGGCTGGCACGCGCAGGAGCGGGAGTGGCGCTGGACCGATGGCCACGCGACGCTCACGCTGCAACCGCTGCCGGATCCGGCGCGGCTCGGCGTCAGCCTTGCCGATGCCGGCGCGCGCTACTGGCTGGAGGTGCCGGCGAGCGCATCGTCCCCGCCGGCCCGGCGCTCGATCTGACGGCACCGGGCAGCCGCACCGCGCGGCTGCCCGGCTGAGCGCGGTCAGTGGACCAGGGTCGCCAGCATCTCATGCTGCTGGATCGCCGCCACCGCCATCTCACGGTCGCCGGCCACCGCCATCGGCGTGCCGTCGGCGGCATGGATAGCAAAGGCGCGCACGCCGTTCATCAGCACCGGCTTGACATAGGCGATCTGCGAAACGCCGAGGCCGGCAAGCTGCTCCGGCGAAAGGTGGCGGATATCGAGAGCCGGCGGCTGCGAAGTGGCCCGCGGCAGAGGGTTGTCGTCCATTGTCTGTTTCTCCTGACGGACACCGCCGTTGCCGGCCGGCGCCGTCGCTGATCCTTCAGTTCGCCTGCCCGGTGCGGCCCGGGCGGTGCTGCCTCATCCGGCCCGGCTTCAACCTGTCCGGCCCTGTCGCACCGCCTGCGGTTCGAGGACCGAGACATTGCCGCCGCTGCCCTTGTTGATGCGGATGGTCTTCACCCGGGTTTCCGGTTGCAGACGCGCCAGGTCGATATGCAGCAGGCCGTTGTCGAGCCACGCGCCCTTCACCTCGATCCCTTCCGCCAGCACGAACGCGCGCTGGAACTGCCGGGCGGCAATGCCGCGATGCAGGAACACGCGGTTCTGCGAATCGTCCGCCTGCCGTCCGCGGATGACGAGCTGGTTGTCCTCCTGCGTCAACTGCAGGTCGTCCATGGTGAAGCCGGCCACCGCCAGCGTGATGCGCAGGCCGGTCGGTCCGGTCTGCTCGATATTGTAGGGCGGATAGCCGTCCGCCGAGGTCTTCGCCGCCCGCTCGATCATCTGTTCCAAATGGTCGAAGCCGAGGAACAGCGGCGAGGCGAACATCCGGGTCGTCATTGGGCCTCCTCCTTGGAGCGAAGCCGGACCCGCCCTTCGGGTCCGATCACCGGGCCCCGTCACGGCGACCCGACATTGCCTAAATTGGCAGCAACCGTGACACTTGCAAGGGGATCAGGACGTTGAACGCCGGCGCCGGGGCGGCTACATCGCCGCCATGTCCACGGCCATCACCCTGCCGCCGCCACCGGACGCGGAGGCCACGGTTCTGCCCATCCTGATCGCCCCCCACCCCGCCCTCAAGACGAAGGCGCGCGCGGTGCGCGACGACGATGCCGCCGCGGTGCGGGCGCTGCTGCCGCGCCTGTTCGCCACCATGTACCGCGCCCCCGGCATCGGCCTCGCCGCCCCGCAGGTGGGCGTCGGCCTGCGTGTTGCCGTGGTCGATCTGCAAGCCGACAACGTGCGCACGCCGGTCGCCCTGATCAACCCGGAAGTGGTGGCGGCCAGCGAGGAACTGGCCACGCGGGAGGAAGGGTGCCTCTCCCTCCCCGGCCAGTATGCCGACGTGACGCGCCCGGCGCAGGTGCGCGTGCGCTTCCTCGATGAGAGCGGGGCGCGGCGCGAGATCACCGCCGACGGGCTGCTCGCCGCCTGCCTCCAGCACGAGATCGACCATCTCGACGGCGTCCTGTTCATCGACCGTCTCTCGGCGCTCAGGCGCAACATGATCCTGCGCCGCCTGGCCAAGGAACAGCGGCAGAAGGCGAAGTAGGGTGCGGCTTGCCTTCATGGGCAGCCCGGATTTTGCCGTCCCGGCGCTGCGCGCGCTGCACGCGGCGGGCCATCATGTCGCCGCGGTCTATTGCCAGCCGCCGCGTCCCGCCGGCCGCGGCCAGGTGCTGCGGCGCTGCCCGGTGCATGTGGCGGCGGCGTCCCTCGGCCTCGCGGTCCGCACCCCGGCGCGGCTGCGCGGCAACGAGGAAGCGGCGGCCGCCTTCGCGGCCCTCGGCCTCGATGCCGCCGTGGTCGCCGCCTATGGCCTGATCCTGCCGCCGCCGATGCTGGCGGCGCCCCGGCGCGGCTGCCTCAACATCCATGCCAGCCTGCTGCCGCGCTGGCGCGGCGCGGCCCCGATCCAGGCCGCCATCCTCGCCGGCGACCGCGAAACCGGCGTCACCATCATGCAGATGGATGCGGGGCTGGACACCGGCCCGATGCTGCTGCGCGAAGCCGTGCCGATCACCGCGGCGACCACCGCCGCCGCCCTCCATGACACGCTGGCCGCACTCGGCGCCCGCCTCGTGCTCCGCGCGCTGGCCGAAGCGCCGCCGCCGGTGCCGCAGCCGGCGGAGGGTGCGACCTACGCCCCGAAGCTCGGGCGCAGCGACGGGCATCTCGACTGGACGCAGAACGCCGTCATGCTCGACCGGCGGGTGCGCGCGCTCACGCCGTGGCCCGGCACCTTCGTCCGGCTTGGCGGGGAGGTGCTGAAAGTGCTCGCGGTCCGGCCGGAAGCGGGGCAGGGGGTGCCGGGGACGGTGCTGGATGCGGCGCTCCTGGTCGCTGCCGGCGACGGCGCGCTGCGGCTGCTGCGGGTGCAGGCGCCGGGGCGCGCGCCGCTCGATGCCGCCGCGTTCCTGCGCGGCCGTCCCGTTCCGCCCGGAACCCTGCTCTCGTAAGGACACCCGCATGCAAGACCCGCCGGCCGTCACCGTCGTCAACGAAGCCGGCGCCTCGCCGATCGTGCTGCTGTGCGAGCATGCCTCGAACCATATTCCCGCCCGCTTCGACCGCCTCGGCCTGCCGGCGGAGGAACTTGCCCGCCACATCGCCTATGACATCGGCGCCGCCGCGGTGGCGCGCTCGCTCGCGGCGCGGCTCGATGCGGTGCTGGCGCTGTCGGGCTATTCCCGCCTGCTGATCGACTGCAACCGGCCGCTCGCCGCGCCCAGCAGCATCCCCACGATCAGCGAGGCGACGCCGATCCCCGGCAATGAGGGCCTTACGCCGGCGGCGCGGGCGGAGCGGGACCGGCTGTTCTTCGCCCCGTTCCGCGACCGCGTGGCGGCCCTGCTGGACGGGCGGCTGGCGGCCGGGCGCCCGACGGTGCTGATCGGCATGCACAGTTTCACGCCGGTCTATCTCGGCATCGCCCGGCCGTGGCAGGCCGGCGTGCTCTATCGCCGGGCGCGCGCGCTGGCCCTGCGGCTGCTCGCCGCCCTGCGCGCCGACCCGGCGCTGACCGTCGGCGACAATCAGCCGTACCGGGTGACGGAGACGGGCGACTACACCGTGCCGCACGTCGGAGAGGCGCGCGGGATCGCGACGGCGCTGTTCGAGGTGCGGCAGGATCTGATCGCCGACGCCGCCGGAGCGGAGGCCTGGGCGGCGCGGCTCGCCGCCGTGCTGGCGCCGGTGGCCGCCGACCCGGCGGCGGTGGCCGCGCTGGACTGAACGGCGCTACAGGATTTCCCAGTAGCCGGTTTCCTCGTCCAGATGCGCCCGCTCCACGCCGCGGAAATCGGCGAAGGAGACGATGCCGGCCACCCGTTCCCGCTCGACCACCGGGACATGGCGGAATCCGCCGTCATGCATCAGCCGCAGCGCATCGATCGCGGTGGCGCCGGCGGGCAGCACGTCGGGGTCGCGGGTCATCACCTCCTCCAGCCGCGTCGTCGCCGCACTGCGCCCTTCGGCCAGCACCCGCGCCACGGCATCGCGGCCGGTGAAGATGCCGAGCAGCCGTCCGTCCGGATCGGCGACCAGGATCGCGCCGACCCGCCGGTCGCGCATCAGCCGCGCCGCCTGCCGTACCGTCGCCGTCGGCGGCAGCGTCACCGGTGAGCGTGTGCGGGAGATATCGGTCATCCGTCGATGATGGCCTGCGCCCATGTGCTGCATCGCCGTGCGCTCCCCGCTCTGGTTCGCCCCACTCTCGCCGCATCGCCGCGGCGGTGCATTGCGACAGGTCAAGCGGGCGCGACGAAGCGATCCAGGGCCACTGCACCAAGGCCGGGGACGTCCGCCAAGAATCCCGCTTGCCCAGATCGTCCGTTATCATTTATAACAGATGCCGTGAACGCAGCCCCACCCCGCCCCCCGGCCGAACGCTTCGCCACCCTCACGGAGAGCGTCGCCAAGGCGCTTGCCGCCGAGGGGCTGCGGCTGGGGCTGGTGGCACCCTGGCTCGCTTTGGTGTGGTGCAAACTCCGCAGCACCGGCGCCCGCATCCTGCGCCTCGCCGCCGCCCTTGAGGCCGGCACCCTCCGTCTCAACCCACCCCGGCCGCTCCCGCCGCTGCCGCCCCGGATGGAGGATACGGCACCCCGGCCGGACCACGCCAAACCCAAACGAAAAGAAATCCCGACAGGCTTCGGCTGGCTGCTCAGGCGGGTGACGGCGCTCAGCTTCGGCCGCTCCCAGCTCGAATATCTCCTCGCCGAGCCGGACATGGCCGAACTGATCCAGGCGGCCCCGCAGGTGGCGCATCATCTCCGCCCGATCTGCCGGATGCTCGGGGTCAAACCCCCGCCCGGCCTCTTTCCCGCCCGCCGCAAGCCGCGCCGGACCAGGCCGCCCGCGCCGCCGAAACCGGCGCCGGAGGCGGCGGAAGAAAAACCGGCGGCGGCGACCGGAAGGCCGGACGGCCCGTTTCCCGCCTTCGTGCCGCGCAAAAGAAAGCGCCGGCGGCGCCCGTTCACTCTGTTCCCCCTGCCCGCCGCGACCGGGCCGCCCTGGAAGGGCTGAGACTGCGCGGCAGGATGCCTGTGCGCGCGTCATAAAGATACAAATTCGATATAAAATGCCTCAGCCGGCCCCATCTTGTCAGGCCCCATCTTGCCGGCCGGGCAGCAGCACCGCGGCGCCGGTCAGCCGGCCGTCGCGCAGGTCGGCAAGCGCCGCCCCGGCGCGTTCCAGCGGATAGGGCGTGGTCGCGACCCGCACCGGCACGGTGGGGGCGAGGGCGAGGAACGCCTCGGCGTCCGCCCGCGTCAGGTTGGCGACCGAGCGGACCGTCCGCTCCTGCCAAAGCAGGGCGTAGGGGAAGGCGGGGATGTCGCTCATGTGGATGCCGCCGCACACCACCACGCCGCCCGCGACCGTCGCCCGCAGCGCCGCCGGCACCAGCGCCCCCACCGGCGCGAAGATCAGGGCCGCATCGAGCTTTTCCGGCGGCATCTCGTCGGAGCCGCCGGCCCAGCCGCCGGTGATGAAGCGGGCGAAATCCTGCGCCGCGCGGTCGCCCGGCCGGGTGAAGGCGTAAACTTGGCGCCCCTGATGGCGCGCCACCTGGGCCACGATATGCGCCGCCGCCCCGAACCCGTAGAGGCCGATCCGCTGCGCCCCGCCCGCCATCCGCAGCGCGCGGTAGCCGATCAGCCCGGCGCACAGCAGCGGCGCCGCCTCCTGGTCGCGATAGGCGTCCGGCAGGGCGAAGCAGAAGCGTTCATCGGCAACGGCATACTCGGCATAGCCGCCGTCGATCTGATAGCCGGTGAAGCGCGCCCGCGGGCACAGATTCTCCCGCCCGCTCCGGCAATGGTCGCAGGTGCCGCAGGTCCAGCCGAGCCAGGGAATCCCGACGCGCTGGCCGGGCGCGAACCGTCGCGCCCCGTCACCGCAGGACGCGACGCGGCCGACGATCTCGTGCCCCGGTACCAGCGGCAATTTCGCCTCCGGCAGATCGCCGTCCACGACGTGCAGGTCGGTGCGGCAGACGGCGCAGGCGGCCACCTGCACCAGCACCTGGCCGGGGCCGGGTGACGGGATGGCGAGTGTCTCCGCGATGAGGGGTTGCCGTGACGCATGCAGCCGCATCGCGCGCATCGCCGCCGTCTCCTCTCAGCGTGTCAGGGATCTTCGGGTGGCAGCCCGACGGGGGATCCATCGGCGCCCGCTCCGGCTCACACGAAGCCGGCCACCGCGTGCGGTACATAAGGCGCCTGCAATTGCGCGATCTCCTCTGCCGAAAGCGTCAGGCCGAGCGCGGCCACCGCGTCGTCGAGATGGTGCAGCTTCGTCGCCCCGATGATCGGCGCGCTGATTTCCGGTTTCGCCAGCATCCAGGCCAGCGCCACCTGGGCGCGCGCGACGCCCCGGCGGGCGGCCACCGCGGCGACCGCCTCCACCACCGCGCGGTCGGCCGCGGCGGTTGTCGCGTAGAGCGTCTTGCCGAACTCGTCCGTTTCCGATCGCGCCGTGCTGTCGTCCCAGTCGCGCGTCAGCCGGCCGCGCGCCAGCGGGCTCCACGGGATCACGCCGATCCCCTCCGCCGCGCACAGCGGCAGCATCTCCCGCTCCTCCTCGCGGTAGAGCAGGTTGACGTAATTCTGCATGCTGACGAAGCGCGCCCAGCCGTTGCGCCCGCTGATCGCGAGCGCCCGCGCGAATTTCCAGGCCGGCATCGAGGACGCGCCGATATACCGCGCCTTGCCGGCCTTCACCACGTCGTGCAGCGCCTCCAGCGTCTCCTCGAACGGCGTCGCCGGGTCGGCGCGATGGATCTGATAGAGATCGACGTAGTCGGTGCCGAGCCGCCGCAGGCTGGCGTCGATCTCGTGCAGGATCGCCTTGCGCGACAGCCCGGCGCCGTTCGCGCCGGGGCGCATGCGGCCATGCACCTTGGTCGCGATCACCACCTCCTCCCGCCGCGCGAAGTCGCGCAGCGCCCGGCCGACGATCTCCTCGCTGGTGCCGTCGGAATAGACGTTCGCGGTGTCGAAGAAATTGATGCCGGCGTCGAGCGCCTTGCGGATGAAGGTGCGGCTCTCCCGCTCGCCCAGAGTCCATGGATGATTCCCGCGGGCCGGTTCGCCGTAGCTCATGCAGCCGAGGCAGAGCCGGGAGATTTCGAGGCCGGTGCGGCCGAGTCGGGTGAATTGCATCGCAGTCCTCCATCGCGCGGCGCGGCGCGGCGCGGCGCCGCTCTCGCCGTGCCCTACCCGCCCGGACGGTCACCCGGCAATGCCGCCTGCTACCACCAGCCGGGCCCCCACGGCCCCCAGTTGAAATTTTCCTGGTTCATCTGGGCGGCCTGCAACTGCTCGTCGGCGATCTGCTTCTGGAGTGCCAGCTGGTGGTATTTCTGATAGGCCTGCTCGTCGCCGATATAGAGGCAATCGCAGATGGTCGGGTCGGGATAGACATACACCGTCTTGCCGTTGCGCTGCTGATAGGCGAATTTGTGCGCCGGCAGCGTCTTCAGCTCGGCCTGCCGCTGCGGCGTGTCGGCGGGACGGACGCTGAATCCGGCGGCGGCCAGCATGTTCTCCCGCCCCGACACCAGTTCCCGTTCGGTCTCGCATCCGGCAAGCAGCAGCGCCGCCAGCGCCAGCGTCGCCAATCTCCGCGTGTGCATTTCCGGCCCTCCCCCGTTCTGGTTCACACGCGCCGCGAAACGCACAACGGCGCGGCCGGTTGCGTGACGTATTCGGGACCGCAAGAGCGATCGCTACAGGCCGGCGAACAACGCGGTGGAGAGGTAGCGTTCGGCGAAGGAGGGGGCGATCGCGACGATCAGCCGGCCGGCATTCTCCGGCGCGCGCGCGAGCGTGAGCGCCGCCGCCAGCGCCGCGCCCGAGGAAATGCCGATCGGCAGCCCCTCCAGCGCCGCACAGCGCCGCGCCGTCGCCAGCGCCTCGCGCTCGCTGACGCGGATCACGCCGTCCATCAGATCGAGTTGCAGGACGGCGGGCTGGAACCCGGCGCCGATGCCCTGGATCCCGTGCGGCCCCGGCTCATCGCCCGACAGCACGGCGCTTTCCGCCGGCTCGACGGCATAGCAGGCGAGGCCGGGCTTGCGCGGCTTCAGTGCCCGCGCGATGCCGGTCATCGTTCCCCCGGTGCCGACCCCGCCGACGACGATATCGACCGCGCCGGCGCTGTCCGTCCAGATTTCCTCCGCCGTGGTCGCCTCGTGGACGGCAGGGTTGGCCGGGTTGTCGAACTGGCGCGGCATCCAGGCGCCGGGCGTGGCCGCCACGATCGCCTCCGCCCGCGCGATCGCCCCCGCCATGCCCTGGCGCGCCGGCGTCAGTTCCAGTTCGGCCCCCAGCAGCCGCATCAGCTTGCGCCGCTCGATCGACGCCCCCTCCGGCATCGTCACGATCAGGCGGTAGCCGCGCGCGGCGGCGACGAAGGCGAGGGCGATGCCGGTATTGCCGGAGGTTGGTTCCACCAGCACCGACCGTCCCGGCGCAATCACTCCCTCCGCCTCCGCCCGCGCCACCATGGCTAGGCCGATGCGGTCCTTGACCGACCCCAGCGGATTGAAGAATTCCAGTTTGAGCACCAGATCGGCGGTCAGCCCATCCTCGGCGATGAAGCGCGGCAGGCGCACCAGCGGGGTCGCGCCGATGACCTCCAGCACGCTGCCGTAGATGCGGGCGCGGGAGGGGGGTGGGGCGGGGGAAATCTGCGGCATGGCGGTACTCTATCACAGACCTACCACACGCGCGCCCGGTAGTTTCCCGCCGCTGCAATCTCTGGCATGATCCCGCCCCGATGCTGATTCGCAGGGATCGCGGCCTCGTCGCCGTTTCCATCATGCTCGACGTGGCCTTCCACGCCGGCCGCGCGGCAACGGTCAATGCCGGCGATATCGCCGAGCGGCTCGGCCTCGCGCGGCGCGGCATGGAGCCGCTGTTGCAGGCCCTGTCACGCGCCGGATTGCTGGAGAGCGTGCGGGGACCGCGCGGCGGCTACCGCCTCGGCCGGCCGCGGCGTGACATCCGCCTCGATGAGATCCTCGCCGTCGCCCTGGCTGAGGAAGCGGAGCCGTCAGACGGCCCGCAGGGCCGCCTGCAAACCGAAGTTCTGGACCGGCTGTGGAACGAGCTGGAGGACCAGTTGCGCACGCGCCTCGCGGCGCTGACGCTGGACGATCTGATCCGCCGCGCCGCCGCCGCCGGCCTGCGCCGCCCGACCGCGGAGCCGATCAGCTTCGCGATCTGAATTCCACGGCCGGCAAACGTTGTAACTTTTGACTCCCGCCGGTGCTGGTGATTGAGTGCTTTGCCGCTTCCACATCTCTGCAATGAGAGGCTTCCGATGACCGTCCAACTGGGCCAGATCGCCCCCGACTTCGAACAGGACACCACCGCCGGCCGCATCCGCTTCCATGAATGGCTCGGCAATTCCTGGGGCGTGCTGTTCAGCCATCCGAAGGACTACACGCCGGTCTGCACCACCGAACTGGCGGAGGTGGCGCGCCTGAAGCCGGAATGGGACAAGCGGCATGTCAAGCCGATCGGGCTCTCGGTCGATCCCGCCGACAGCCACCGCGGCTGGGAGAAGGATATCGAGGAAACCCAAGGTCAGGCGGTCAACTTCCCGATGATCGCCGACGCCGACCGCAAGGTCTCCGACCTCTACGGCATGGTCCATCCCGAGGCGGATCCGACGGTGACGGTGCGCAGCGTGTTCGTGATCGACCCGAACAAGAAAGTGCGGCTGATGATCACCTATCCGCCCAGCACCGGGCGCAATTTCGACGAAATCCTGCGCGTCATCGACAGCCTGCAACTGACCGACGCGCACAAGGTGGCGACGCCGGTGAACTGGACCGACGGCAAGCCGGTGATCATCGTCCCGAGCCTGTCGGACGAAGAGGCGAAGAAGCGCTTCCCGCAGGGATGGAAGACGCTGAAGCCCTATCTGCGCATCGTCGACCAGCCGCCGCTGCCGCGCTGAGCACGCACCGTCCAGCCTCTCCCGCCCACGCGGGAGAGGCTGTGGATACGCCTAGGCGCCGGCCGCGGCGACGAATCCGGCGATCAGCCGGTTGACCTCCGCCGGCCGCTCCATGTGCACCATGTGCCCGGCGCCGGCGATGACATGGCGGTCAGGTTCGGCGATGGCGGCGGCGTGCGCCGGCGGGACGATCTTGTCCTCCACGCCCCATACCACCTGCACCGGGACATTTAGACCGCCCAGCGACTCCGCCAGCACCGCGCTCTGCTGCCCGCCCGCGAAGGCGGCATCGGCGATGCGGCGCAACGCCGCCAGCACGCCGTCGAGCCGCTTGTATTTCAGCAGATCCTCGACCATGTCGCGGCTGACGAAGGACGGATCGGCGAACAGCGCCTCCACCGTCGCCTTCAT
>JAJZNE010000083.1 GCA_021847995.1 Pseudomonadota bacterium
CGCCGGCGACTATGCGATGATCGGCCTCGCGGCCACCGCGGCGGACGGGGTGCTGACGGCGCTCCGCCTCGCCTGGTTCGCGGCCGGCCCGGCGCCGCTGCGCGCGCTCCGGGCGGAGGCGGCGCTGGACGGCAGCGGCGGCGACGCGGCGGCGCTGGCGGCGGCGGAGGCGGCGCTGGCGGAGGATCTGCCGCCGCACGGCGACCTCAATGCGGCGGCGGCGACACGTCTGGCCCTCGCCCGCGTGCTGCTGCGCCGCGCCGTCGCCGACCTGGTGCGGAGGGCGGCATGATGCGCGACATCACCATCACCCTCGCCGTCAACGGTGAAAGCATCACGCAGACCGTGCCGCCGCGGCTGCATCTGGCGGATTTCGTGCGCGAGCGGCTCGGTCTCACCGGCACGCATCTCGGCTGCGAGCACGGCGTGTGCGGCGCCTGCACGCTGCGCCTCGACGGCGCCATTGTGCGCGGCTGCCTCGTCCTTGCCGTGCAGGCCGACGGCGGCAGCGTGGAGACCATCGAGGGCGTCACCGACAGCGGCGAGATCGCCGATCTGCAAGCGGCCTTCCATCAGCGCAACGCGCTGCAATGCGGCTTCTGCACCCCGGCGATGCTGCTCACGGCGCAGGATCTGCTGCGCCGCGGCGGCGTGCCGGACCGGGCGGCGATCCGCGAACACCTGTCCGGCAACTACTGCCGCTGCACCGGCTATCAGGCGATCGTCGAGGCGGTGGAAGCGACCGCGCGGGCACGCGCGCAGGCCGCGCCATGAGCTCCCCGCTCGATGCGCCGTCGTCGCTGGTCGGCCGGCCGCTGCCGCGGCCGAACCTCGCGCGGCTGATGCAGGGACGCGCACAGTATGTCAGCGATCTGGTGCTGCCGCGCATGCTGCATCTCGCCTTCCTGCGCTCCCCGCATGCCCATGCCCGCATCGGCGCGATCGACCTGGCGGCGGCGCGCGCCATGCCGGGCGTCGCCGCGGTGTTCACCGGGGCCGATCTGGCGGCGGTCGTGACCCCCTGGGTCGGGGTGCTGAGCCATCTCAAGGGGCTGAAATCGGCGCCGCAGTACCCGCTCGCGGTCGAGCGCGCCTGCTGGCAGGGCGAGGCCGTCGCCGCGGTCGCCGCACGCAGCCGGGCGGAGGCGGAGGATGCGCTCGACCACATCGGCATCACCTATGAACCGCTGCCGCCGGTCGCGGACATGGAAACCGCACTCGATCCCGCAACGCCGGTGATCCATCCCGCGCTTGGCGACAACCTCGCCTTCGAGCGGCGCTTCACCGCCGGCGACCCGGATGCCGCCTTCGCCGCCGCCGATGCCGTGGTGACGGCGGATTTCCGCTTCGCCCGCCATACCGGCGTGACGCTGGAGCCGCGCGCCATCGTCGCCGACTGGAACAGGGCCGAACAGCGGCTGACCGTGCATCAGGGCCATCAGGCGCCGCACATGATGCAGGACGTGTATGCGCGGCATCTCGGCCTTGACCTGGCACAGGTGCGCGTCGTGTGCCACGACGTCGGCGGCTCGTTCGGGCTGAAGGTGCATGCCTATCCGGACGAGATGGCGACCGTCGCGATCGCCAGGCTGCTCGGCCGGCCGGTCAGGTTCGTCGCCGACCGGCTGGAGAGCTTCACCACCGACATCCATGCCCGCGACCACCGCGTCACCGCGCGGATCGGCATCATGCGCGACGGACGCATCACCGGCTTCGAGATCGACGACCTGACCGGCATCGGCCCCTATTCCGTCTATCCGCGCACCAGCGCGGTGGAGGCCAACCAGGTCGTCAACCTCGTCGGCGGGCCGTATGCCGTGGCCGACTACCGCGCGCGCACCCGCGTCGTGTTCCAGACCAAGACGCCGATGTGCCAGTACCGCGCCGTCGGCCATCCGATCGCGACCTCGATCACCGAAGGGCTGGTCGATCTCGCCGCCGCGCGCATCGGGATGGACCCGGTTTCCGTGCGCCGGCGCAACCTGATCCGCGACGACGCCTATCCGTGCGACTCCGCGACCGGCATGAAGTTCGAGCGGCTGTCGCATCACGCCGCGCTCGACAAGCTGCTCGTCATGATGGACTACGACCGCCTGCGCGCCGAGCAGGCACGGTTGCGGGCGGCAGGCGTGCAGCGCGGCATCGGCATCGCCAGCTTCATCGAAATCACCAATCCCGGTCCGGCCTTCTATGGCGTGGGCGGCGCCCGCATCTCGGCGCAGGACGGCGCGACGCTGCGGCTCGATCCCGGCGGCTTCGTCACCTGCCAGACCGGCGTCACCGAACAGGGCCAGGGAACGGAGGCGATCATCGCCCAGATCGTCGCAACCGCCCTCGGCGTGCCGGTCGCGCGCGTGCGGGTGATGCTGGGCGATACCGATGTCACGCCCTACGGCGGCGGCACCTGGGCCTCCCGCGGCGCCGGCATCGGCGGAGAGGCGGCGTGGCGCGCCGGGCGGGCACTGCGCGACAATGTCCTGGCCGTCGCCGGCAGCATCCTCCAGGCTCCGCCGGAGGGTCTCGACATCGCCGACGGCGTCATCGTCGATGCCGCCGACCGGCGGGCGCGCCTGCCGCTCGATGAGCTGGCGCGGCTGGTCTATTTCCGTCCCGACACGCTGCCCGGCGGCATGCAGCCGGAACTGGTGGCGACACGCCATTACCTGCCGCGCGACTATCCTTTCGCCTTCACCAACGGCGTGCAGGCATCGTGGCTGGAACTCGACCCGCAGACCGGCTTCGTGCGCCTGCTCCGCCATTGGGTGGTGGAGGATTGCGGACGCGTCATCAACCCGCTGCTGCTCGATGAGCAGATCCGCGGCGGCGTCGTGCAGGGCCTTGGCGCCGCCCTGTTCGAGCACTGCCGCTATGACGCGGAGGGGCAGATGCTGACCGCCAGCATGGCCGACTACCTGGTGCCGATGGCGGGCGAGGTGCCGGAGATCGACATCGGCCATGTCGTTTCGCCCACCGCCGAATCGGCGCTCGGCGCCAAGGGCGCGGGCGAGGCCGGAACCGCCGGCGCCGCCGCCGCCGTCGCCAACGCTGTGAACGACGCGCTCCGCCCGTTCGGCGCCGTCATCACCGAAATCCCGATCACGCCGGAAACCGTGCTGCGCGCCCTCGGCCGCGTCTGACGGCGTTGCCGGCGGCGGCGAAATGGCCTATCGGAACGGTCAAAGCCGCGACCACGGCGGCGCAACGGGAGAAGACGCCATGCTCCGCCCTGCCCCACCGTCCGCACAGCTGACGCGCCGCACCCTGCTCGCCTCCGCCGCCGGCGCCGCGGCACTCGCGCGCGTCAGCATCCTGCGCGCTGACGAACCGACCATCAAGGTCGGCTTTCCGGTGCCGCTCACCGGCCCCTATGCGACCGAGGCGCAGGACCAGGTGCGCTGCGCCGAACTGGCCATCGCCGAATTCAACGAGGGCGGCGGCCTCGGCGGGCGGCGCGCCGAATTGCTGGCCCGCGACGACAAGCTCAATCCCGGTGAGGCCGCGACACGCACCCTCGAACTGATCGAGAAGGACCACGCCGACTTCATCGTCGGCAGCCTGTCCGCCTCCGTCCAGCTTGCCGTCAATAATGTCTGCAAGCAGCGCAACGTGCTCTACAACTCGATCAGCCAGTCCGATCAGATCGACGCGCTGCCCGACTGGAGTCCGGTCACATTCCACGAGGCACTGACCCCGCACATGACCGCCGGCGCGGTCGGGCGCTATGCGTTCAGCACCTTCGGCAAGCGCGTCGTGTTCCTTTCCGCCGACTACGCCTATGGCGCGGAAATGGTGGCGGGCTTCCGCGCAGCCGGCGCGCCGCTCGGCATCGAGGTGCTGGCGGATCTGAAGCATCCGCTCGGCACCACCGATTTCTCCACCCTGCTGCCACGCATCGCGGCGCTGAAGCCGGACGTGCTGTGCCTGTCCAATTTTGGCCGCGACCAGCAGATCGCGGTCCGCCAGGCAACCGATTTCGGGCTCAAGCGCACCACCCGCATCGTCATTCCGGTGATGCTCTACACCGCCCGCGTCGCCGCCGGGCCGCATGCCTATGAAGGTGTCGTCGGCGGTACCTCCTACTACTGGGGCATCGAAAGCAGCGTGCCCTCCGCGCGCGCCTTCAACGACCGCTACCGCCGCGCCTATGGCAACAAGGTGCCGTCGGATTACGGCGCGCTCGGCTATGCCGGCGTGCGCGCGGTGCTGGCCGGCGCGAAGGCGGCCGGCAGCACGGAGACGGCGAAGGTCGCCGCGGCACTTTCGGGCATGCGCTACGATTTCTACAAGGGGCCGGAAACCTATCGGCCCTGCGATCATCAGGCGGTGCAGTCCCTGTTCATCATCGGCAGCAAGTCGAAGGACATGGCCAACGCCTACGACGTGTTCGAGGTGATCGCGACCGACCCGGCGGACGAGGCGGCGTTGCAGAGCTGCGCTGCGGAAGGCCACGCCTCCTGAGGGCGGCACCGGCGCGATGAGCGGCCTGACGCCCGACCTGCTGGCCATGCAGGCCTTCACCGGGCTGGCGCTGGGCGCCGTCTATGTGCTGCTCGCCACCGGGATGTCGCTGATCTTCGGCATGCTGACGGTGGTGAATTTCGCGCATGGCGCATTCTACATGCTCGGCGCCTATCTCGGCCTCGCCGTGCTCGGACTGACCGGCAATTTCTGGCTCGCGCTGCTGCTCGCACCGCTCGCCGTGGCGGCCCTCGGGATGCTGGCCGAACGCACCCTGATCCGCCGCCTCTACGGCCGGGGCATCGACTATCCGCTGCTGCTCACCTTCGGCCTTGCCTACATCATCGTCGAACTCGTGCGCATCGTGTTCGGCACGCAGGATCTGCCGTTCGACACGCCCGACGCGCTCACCGGCGCGGCCGATATCGGCATCGGCTTCTTCCCGCTCTACCGGCTGTTCGTGATCGGCGTGACCGCGCTCGTGCTGCTGGCGCTCTGGCTGTTCCTGGAGCGGACGCCCTACGGCCTGATCGTGCGCGTCGGCGCGCGCGATCCGGAGATCGTGCGCATCCTCGGCATCGACATCGCGCGCGTCTGGCTGGTGGTGTTCGGCATCGGCACCGGCATCGCCGGGCTGGCGGGCCTGCTCGCGGCCCCGTTGCAGGGCGCAAGCCCGGAGATGGGGAATTCCATCCTCGCGGAAGCGTTCGTGGTCACCGTGGTCGGCGGCATGGGGTCGCTGCTCGGCGCGGTCGCCGCCGGCCTGCTGGTCGGCGTCGTCGTCAGCCTGACCGCGCTGGTGGCGCCGGAGATGGCGCAGGTTGCCATCTTCGCCCTGATGGCGGTCGTGCTGCTGCTGCGTCCGCAGGGATTTTTCGGCCGCGCCGGGCTGATGAGCTGATGGCGCGCGCCGATCTGATGGCGGCCGCGGCGCGCCACCGGGCCGCGCTGGCGGCGGCGGCGCTGCTGGTGTTCCCACTGCTGATGCCGTTCAAGGCGATCGCCGTCAACATCCTGGTGCAGGGCCTGTTCGCCGTCGGCTTCAATCTGCTCTACGGCTATCTCGGCCTGCTTTCGTTCGGCCATGCCGCGCTGCTCGGCAGCGGCGCCTATGCCTGCGGCATCGTCCTCGTGCGCTTTGGCTGGCCGTGGTGGGCGGCGCTGGCCGCCGGCCCGCTCGGCGGCATGGCCATCGCGGCGGCGATCGGCGCGCTCGCCATCCGCACGCGCGGCATCTACTTCGCGATGGTGACGCTGGCGCTGGCGCAGTGCCTCTATTTCATCGCCTATCAGGCGACCGGCTGGACGGGTGGGGAAAACGGCCTGCGCGGCGTCAACATCGCCGCGATCCGGCTCGCCGGCCTGCGCATCGATCTCGTCGATCCGCTGCACCGCTACTACTTCGTCGCCGTGTTCGTCATCGCCGCGCTGTTCGCACTGTCGCGCATCCTCGCCTCGCCCTTCGGCGCGGTGATGGAGGCGGTGCGGGAGAATGAGGCGCGCGCCCGCGCCTGCGGCTATGACATCCGCACCACGCGCTGGCTCGCCTTCGTGCTGTCGGGCGGCTTCTGCGGCCTCGCCGGGGCGCTTCAGGCGATCCATCTCGGCATCGTGCCGGTGGAGACGCTCTATTACACGACGTCCGGCCTGGTCGTGATGATGACTCTGCTCGGCGGCGCCGGCACCTTCTTCGGCCCCTTCATCGGCGCCGGTCTGTTCGGGATGCTGGAGGAACTGGTGTCGCTGTGGACCGTCCACTGGCAGTTGGTGGTCGGCGTCGTGTTCGTCGCCTGCGTGCTGTTCTTCCCGCGCGGCGTCTGGGGCACGCTGCTGGCCGGGCGCGGACGATGAACGATCCGCCGATCCTGCGCACGGAGAATCTCGGCAAGCGGTTCGGCCCGTTCGTCGCCCTGCGCGGCATCACGGCGGAGTTCCGCGCCGGGGCGCTGACCGCCATCATCGGCCCCAACGGCGCCGGCAAGAGCACTTATTTCAATCTGCTCTCTGGCGCGCTCGCGCCGAGCGAGGGTCGCATCCTGTTCGAGGGCCGCGACATCACCGGCACCCCGCAGCACCGCTTCGCCCATCTCGGCATCGCCAAATCCTTCCAGATCACCACGGTGTTCCCGCAGCTTCCGGCACTCGAAAACGTCCGCGTCGCGGCCCAGGCGCGGGTTGCACGCTACGACATCTGGCGCCCGCGCGCGCGCCTGCACGACCTGCTGGCAGAGGCGGAAACCCTGCTCGACACCGTCGGCCTCGCCCGCCATCGCGACCGCCCCGCGTCCACCCTCGCGCATGGCGAGCAGCGGGCGCTGGAGATCGCGATGGCGCTCGCCGTCCGCCCCCGCCTGCTGCTGCTCGATGAGCCGACGGCAGGCATGTCGCCGGAGGAAACGCGCAGCATGATGGAGCTGATCGTCCGCCTCGCCGCCGCGCGCACCGTGATCCTCGTTGAACACAAGATGCGCCTGGTCATGGGCATCAGCGACCGCATCCTCGTCCTGCACCACGGCGAGCTGCTCGCGCAGGGCACGCCCGATGACATCCGGCGCAACGACACGGTCCGCCGCGTCTATCTCGGCCAGCGGGAGCACTGAGCATGCTGCGCATCGCCGGGCTGCATGCGTGGTACGGCGACAGCCATGTCCTGCAGGGCATCGACCTCGATGTCCGGGCGGGCGAGATCGTGTGCCTGATCGGCCGCAACGGCGCCGGCAAGACGACGACGCTGCGCAGCATCATGGGGCTGCTCCGCCGCACGCAGGGCAGCGTCGTGTTCGACGGCGGGGAATTGCTGACCCGCCCCGCGCATCACCGCTTCGCCCGCGGCCTCGGCTATGTGCCGGAGGAACGGCGCATCGTGCCCGGCCTGACGGTGCGGGAGAATCTGCGCATCGGCCTGCTCGCCTCCCCGGCCCGCCGGCGGGAGGCCGCGGCGATGGCCCGCATCGCCGCCATTTTTCCCCGCCTCGTGGAACGGCTCGGGCAGGTCGCGGTGACCATGTCGGGCGGGGAGCAGCAGATGCTGGCGATCGCCCGGGCGATGATCTCCGAGCCGAAGATGATCCTTCTCGACGAGCCGTCGGAGGGGATCATGCCGGTGCTGGTCGATGAGATGTTCGACCTGTTCCGCCGCATGAAGCGGCTCGGCACCACCATCCTGCTGGTCGAACAGAACGTCGAACTGGCGCTCGGCATCGCCGACCGCGCCTATATCCTCGACCAGGGCCGCATCGTCCATCACGCCACCGCCGCGGCGCTGCTGGCCGATGCGGCCGTGCAGGAGCGCTATTGCAGCGTTTGACGTGATACCAGGTCGCCGAAAGACCGACCCTTCCGGTCTTCCGGCGGCCTGGTATGCGCGCCGGGTTGGCGGGCGGCGGCACGCGAAAAAAGGACACCATACCGGCCGATGGTGACCCATCGCAGATGGGTCAACTCAAAGGGCGGCTGGGATGAGATGCACTTCACCTCGCGCTGATCGCCGTCCGCAGCTCCGCCAGTCCCTGCTTCGCCGTCCCGTCCGGCGCGAAATTGGCGGGATCGAGCCAGGCCAGGATGGCATCGCGCACGGGCGGCCATTCGTCATCGAGGATACTGAACCACGCGGTGTCGCGCCGCCGCCCCTTCACCACCATGTGCGCCCGGTGGACACCCTCGAAGGTGAAGCCCAGCCGCTCCGCCGCGCGGCGCGACGGAGCATTGAGCGCATTGCATTTCCACACCAGCCGCCGGTAGCCGAGATCGTCGGCGGCGTGACGCAGCGGCAGGAACATCGCCTCGGTCGCCGCGCGGGTGCGCTGCATTGCCGGGCCGAACCAGATATTGCCGAGTTCGATCGCGGCATGCTTTGGCTCGATGCTCATCAGTGCGAGCCAGCCGGTTACCGTCCCCGTCGCCACCGGCCGCACCGCCCAGGCGACGACATCCTGCTGCGTCGAAAAATCGGCAACGAAGCGCGCCAGCGCGTCCTCCGAGGGGAACGGGCCATAGCCCATATAGGCCCAACTCGCATCGCCGTGCGTCGTCCCGCCCTCCGCCGCCCGCCACAGATCGGGCGCGTGGCGCGGATGCAGCGGCTCCAGATGCACATGCGTGCCGCGCAGGGCCACGCGCGGCGGCAGCGGGCGCGGCGTCGCATCCACCGTCGGGCCGACCGGCAGCGGGCCGACCGGCAGGGCGGTCACTGCACGATCTCCGGCATCCGCTCGGCCGGCGGCGTGTTGCGGCTGCGCCCGCAGCGCACGATGCCGTCGATCACCACCATCCCGATCCCCGGCAGGTCGCCCTGCCGCACGCTGTCCAGCACGTCCCGGCCGGCGGAATGCTGCGCGCGATCGAGCAGCACGAAATCCGCCGCCCGGCCAACTTCGATCAGGCCACCATCGAGCTTGCGCAGCCGCGCGGTGTTGCCGGTGGCACAGGCGAACACCAGCTCCGCCGGCGCGTCGCCGAGGGCCGACAGCAGCGCGATCATGCGCAATATGCCGAGCGGCTGCACCCCCGATCCCGCCGGGCTGTCGGTGCCCAGAATGACGCGCTGCATCTGGCCGAGTTCGCGCGCATAGCGGAAGGCACTGAGCGCCGCAAGCTCGTTCCCGTTATGCACGATCTCGATGCCACGCCCGCAGCTTTCGCACAGGCAGCGGATCTGGCGCAGCGGCAGCGCGGTGTGGCCGCCGTTGATGTGCCCGATGATGTCGGCATCCGCCTCCAGCACCGTGTCCGCATCGATGTAGCCGGAGCCGGGAACGGAAGGGCCGCCGGTGTGGATCGTACTCTGGATGCCGTATTTGCGCGCCCACGCCACCATCTGCTTCGCCTCGTCGCCGGCCTTGACGCTGCCCAGGCCGACTTCGCCCAGCAGCGTCACGCCGGCCGCCGCCAGCTCGGCAAAATCCTGCTCGGTCATGCCCTTTTCGATCACCGGTGCGCCGGCATGCAGTTTCACGCCGCCGGGGCGAAAATTGCTGAAGGCGCGCTGCGCGGTGATGGCCAGCGCCTTGACGCCGACGACATCGCGCGGCCGGCCCGGCAGATGCACCTCCCCGGCCGAGACCATCGTGGTGACACCGCCATGCAGGAAGGAATCGATCCAGTTGAGCTGGCTCTGCCGCGGCGTCCAGTCACCGAACACCGGATGGACATGGCTGTCGATCAGGCCGGGGGCCAGCGCCGCGCCGTGCGCATCGATGGTCACGCGCGCGTCCCCGGTGTCGCAGTCGGCCTGCCTGCCGACCGCGACGATCCGCCCGCCCTCCGCAACCACGGTATCAGCCTCCAGCACCGGCGCCTCCAGCGCGCCCGACAGCATCAGGCCGATATTGCGGATCACCAGCCTGCCGATTTGCGCTTCCGTCCCTGCCGCGAGTGCCATTTTTCTCTTCCTCCCTTGCCGCTACTCCGCCGCCATCGCCGGCCGCGCCGCGAGCCGGCGCAGAGCGCGGTCGATCCACTGCGCCGTCAGCTTCTCCTGCACGCCGTTCTGGTGCAGCCGCTCGTTCAGCGCCGGGAAATCGACGCGATCCAGCGCCTGATCCTGGTTGAAGCAGGAGAATGCCACGCTGCGCGCCCCGGTTTCCGGGTCGATCTGCGGTTGCAGGCATTGCGCGCACACTTCCTTCATCATGCACTGCATCGGTGAATTGATGGAGCCGATGGCGGTATGGCCCGGCCGCAGATAGGGCGCCAGCACGCCATGCCGCGCCGCGCCCACCGCCGCCATCATCCGGTCCGACCCGATGACGATCATGTGCCGCACCTCATCGAGCGGAATGGCCGCCTCCCCGAGCCGCCCCGCGCCATACGCCGCCATCGCCTGCACGATGTTGCCGACGAAGGCGCGATCCTGCGCGCGCGTCGCCGCGAAGCCCGGCGCCTCGTCGCAGCACCACACGATCACATCGGCAGCCCGCTCGATCTCCGCCACCTTGTAGCGATCGGCCATCGCCTTGTAGCCGGCGAAATAGAGCACGCGCGATCCGGCGGCGCGCAGCGCGGCGCCGATCGAGAACAGCACCGCGTTGCCCAGGCCGCCGCCGATCAGGGCAACCGTGGAATCGGCATGGATCGTGGTCGGCGTTCCCGTCGGTCCCATCAGCACCACCGGCTCGCCCGGCTTCAGCACGGCGCACAGGTCGGAGCTGCCACCCATCTCCAGCGCAATCACGGAAACCAGGCCGCGCGCCGGGTCGGTCCACGCCCCGGTCATCGCCAGGCCTTCCATCGCCAGCACCGTGCTGCCGATCCCCGCCTCCGTCACGCGCGGCGCCAGCATCTCGTAGTTCTGCAATCTGAAGAACTGGCCGGGGCGGAAGGCGTGCGCCTGCGCCGGGGCATGCAGCACCACCTCGACGATGGTGGGCGTCAGCCGCTGCACCGTGTGCACGCGCGCCGTCAGTTCTGCGCGGCAGCGCGCGACCAGCGCCGCACCGTCCACGCCATTGTGCGGCGCCCGCTCCAGCACCCGGCTCACCACCTTGTAGCCGCGCCGGGCGCTGCCCATCGCCTTCACCACGTTGCCGAAGAAGCTCGGGTGCAGATCACCGAAGAAGCTGATGAAGCGCCCGTCCCCGCTCCGGTGCATCAGCACCTCGGCGTCATCCGGCTTGGCCAGCCCCCGCACCGGCGTCCGCGGCACGCCGTCCGCATCGACCGCCTGGAAATACTTTCCGTCCAGCCGGATGCGCCCATCCTCACGCGCCAGCACGGTGTTCGGCTGCGTGCCGGCCGCGATCAGCACCGCACGCGCCGGCAGCACCGCTTCGCTGCCGTCGGCCCGCGCGCAGCGCAGTGCGGCGGCATGCCCGAAGCGATCGACCTCGACCGCGACCGGCGCCAGCCCCTCGGCGAACCGCACGCCCTCCTCCATCGCCTTCGCGACTTCCTCGTGATTGAGCGTGTAGCTCGGCGCATCGGTGATGCGGCGGCGATAGGCGATGGTGGCGCCGCCCCACGAATCGAGCAGCGCGGCGAAGGATGGCGGACGTCCTGCCGCCGCCGCCGCTGCCCGCTCCGCCGCCAGTGCCGCGGCATGGGCCAGGAACGTGTCGGCGGTTTCCGTCTCCTCCTCCGTCCAGCGCGCGCGCACCGCCGCCGCGCCCCTCTCGGCGACGAGAATGCCGTAGCGCTGCGCGAATTTCTCCACCTGCCGGACATAGTAGGCGAGGCTCTCGGTCGCCGTGTCGATCGCGGTCAGCCCGCCGCCGATCACCACCACCGGCATCCGCACCTGAAGATTGGCGATCGAGGAGGTTTTGGCCGCCCCGGTGAGCTGCAGTGCCATCAGGAAATCGCTCGCCTGCCGCACGCCGCGGGCCAGACCGTTCGGCATGTCGATCACGGTGGGACGGCCCGCGCCCATGCACAGCGCGATATGGTCGAACCCCATGGTCCACGCATCGTCGATGGCCAGCGTGCCGCCGCCGCCGAAGCGTATGCCGCCGAACGCGGCAAAGCCCGCGCGCCGCTCCAGCAGCAGGCGCACCAGCTTCAGGTAGTTCTTGTCCCAGCGCACGGTGATGCCGTATTCGGCGACACCGCCGAATCCCGCCATCACGCGGTCATCCAGGTTCTCGAACAGCGCCGCCGCATCGCGCACCGGCCGCGACGGATCGATGCCGAGCGGCTCGATCTTGAGCCCGTCGATGGCAATGACGGTGTGGCCGTCGTTCAGCAGATGGTGCGCAAGCGTGAACCCGGCCGGGCCAAGCCCCACCACCAGCACCTTGCGTCCGCTGTCCGGCCGCGGCAGCGGGCGGCGGATGTCGAGCGGATTCCACCGCGTCAGCAGCGCAAGGATCTCGAACCCCCACGGCAGCGCCAGCACGTCCTTCAGGATCGCGGTTTCAGCCTGCGGGATATCGACCGGCTCCTGCTTCTGATAGATGCACGCCTTCATGCAGTCGTTGCAGATGCGATGGCCGGTCGCCGCCATCAGCGGGTTATCGACGGCAATCGTCGCCAGCGCGCCGATCGGGTGCCCCTGGGCACGCAGCGTGTGCATCTCGCTGATCTTCACCTCCAGCGGACACCCGGCGAGGACGACGCCGTGCGCGCTCTTCTGGAAGCTGCCGGTCTTGCGGTCCCGCAATCCCTTGCTGCACGAATCCTTGCCCTGCGTGTGGCACCAGATGCAGTAGTTCATCTGGTCCAGCGCCTGCTGCGTGCTCATCCCGGCGTCGGTCAGCGCAAACCCGTCGCGCGCGCGCCAGTCGTGTTCCGGCAGGCGCAGCATGGTCACGCCGTCGCGCTCGATGGTCTCGAACGCCACCAGATGCTGCGGATCGATCCGCCGCGGCACCTGAAACAGGGTGCCGCCGGCGTGTCGCGCGCGCCCTGCCGGCGTCAGCGTCGCCCACGCCGCATAGCGCAGCGCGACATCGAGAATATCGGCACGCCGCTCGTCTTCCCACCGCGCGACCGCCAGGGCCAAGCCGCGCTCGCTCAGCTTCGCGCCCAGGGCCGCCTCCAGCGCAGCGCCCAGGGCGGCGCCGTCGAAGCCGGACGGGTCAGGATATTTCTTCACCGCCTGGCGCTGCACGAACAGCCGCTTGCAGTGATGGATCGGGTCGAGGCGCCGCGTCTCCTCCGCCACCGCATCCAGCGCCGTCGCGATGCCGAACAGATCGGCGACGAACGCTTCCAGCCGCGGGCCGAGCGCCACCAGCAACTCCCCCTCCGCCTTCGCCTCCATCGCCTCCGGCGCGGCGCGCGCCGCCAGCAGCCGGCGGCACAGCGCCGGGTCGTCGGCCTCAAGTTGAGCCAGAAACCGCTTGTCCAGCCGCACCAAATCCTCGCGGGCGGCAAAGGCAGCACCCGGCCCCGGCGTCATGGCGTCCATTGTTCCATCCATCCTTTCCCCGCTCAGCCGAGCTTGCGCAGCAGCGCCAGCAGGGCGCGCTGCTCCGCCGGATCCAGCGGGCGCAGGGTCGCTTCGGTGATGCGCCGCGCACATGCCACGGCACGCGCGCCGAGCGCAATTCCGGCCGCGGTCGGCGTCAGCACCGCTGTGCGGCGGTCCATCGGGTCGGGCATGCGGCGCACCAGGCCGCGCAGGATCAGCCGGCGCACGACGCCCTGGATGGTCGCAGGGTCCATCGCCGTCAGCCGTCCCAGCTGATTCTGCGTCACCCGGCCGAGTTCCACCGTCTTGATCAGGGCGGTGAACTGCGTCGGCGTCAGCTCCGCTGCCCCGGCAATCCCGTCCTGGAACAGCGCCGCATGCCGCTGATGCGCACGGCGCAGCAGGAACCCGACCTGATCTTCCACCACATAGCCGTCGAGCACCGCCCCACTTTCTGGACCAACGGCCTCATCCTCCGGCTCCGCGCGCCCCACGCACGTCTCCCTGGCTCGCCATCTCGTATGTATACAAACAATCTCCCCGCTGCAAGCCCCGCCGCGGCCGGGCGAAATCCGGCCGCGTCAGGACGGATCGGTCAGGTAGCGGGCGGTGAGATGCGCCTCGAAATCGGCGGGGTCGAGCGGCTTTCCCGTCGCCGCGCGCAGCAGCTCGTTGAAACCGAGCAGGCTGCCGCGGCTGTGCACGGCCTCCCGCAGCCATCCGACCAGCGGTCCAAGGTCGCCGCGCGCCAACGCAGCGTCCAGCCCGCCGACCGCGCGCCGCGCCGCCGCCATCAGTTGCGCTGCCGCCATCGCGCCCAGGGTGTAGCTCGGGAAATAGCCGATCGCGCCGTCAAACCAGTGGATGTCCTGCAGGCAGCCCTGGGCATCGTCGGGCGGCGTGATGCCGAGCAGTTCCCCGATCGCGTCCCGCCACGCGCCGGGCAGATCAGGCACAGGCAGGTCGCCGGCAACCAGCGCCTGTTCCAGCCGGAAGCGCAGGATGACATGGGCGGGATAGGTCAGCTCGTCGGCATCGACACGGATGAAGCCGCGCCCGACCCGCCGCCACCTGCGCGCCAGCGTGTCCGGCGCAAAGCCGGCCGCCTCACCCGCAGCAGCGCCGAACGTCTCCGCCAGCAGCGGGGCCAGCCAGCCGAGATAGGCGTCGGAACGGCAGGCCTGCATCTCGATGAGGAGCGACTGGCTCTCATGAACCGCCATCCCCGCCGCCTCGCCCACCGGCTGGCGGGCATGGGCGACGGGCAGGCCGCGCTCATAGAGGGCATGCCCGCTCTCGTGCAGTACGCCGAGCACCGCGCCGGCGAAATCACCCTCGTCATAGCGGGTGGTGATGCGAACATCGGTCGGCGTGCCGCCGCAGAACGGATGCGCCGAGCGGTCCAGCCGGAAATGCTCCGCCTCCAGCCCAACCGCACCGGCCAGCCGACGGCACAGCGCTTCCTGCTGCGCTGCCGGGAACGGACCGCGCGGGCCGGGCGGCGGCGGCCGTCGCGCCTGGATCGCCTCGGCCAGCGGCAAAGCGCGGCGCAGGAAGGCCTGGTAGGCGGCGAACACCGGCGCCACGTCGGCCGCGCCGATGCCGGGCTGATAGAGATCCATCAGCGCATCGTAGGGCGCAAGCCCGAGCGCTGCCGACAGCGCTTCCGCCTGCCGGCAGGTCAGCCGCACCACCTCGGCCAGCGCCGGCGCGACCCGGGCGAAATCGGCCTGCCGCCGTGCCTCCCGCCAGATGGTCTCGCAGGCGGCATTGGCCCGCGCCTGCGCCTCCACCAGATCGCCCGGCAGCGCGGTGGCGCGGGCATGGGCGCGGCGCATCAGACGCAGATTGGCGGCAGCCCACCTGTCCGGCCCCGGATCGGCGGCGGCGAGGTCGTCGGCGAGCGCGGGGGCGGTCAGCATCTCATGGGCGAGGCCGGCCAGCACCGCGAGCTGGTCGCCGCGCGCGGCCGCGCCGCCCGGGGGCATCATCGCCGCCGCGTCCCAGCCGAGCATCGCCGCCGCCTCGCGCACCGTGGCGATACGGGCAAAGCGGGCGGTGAGGCGCGCATAGGCGCCACTTCCGGCGTTCGCGTTCATGGGCGGAACACCTTGCGGACATGGGCGGCGAACACCCCCAGCAGCACCGCCGCCAGCCCGAACCAGGTCAGGGCGTATTGCAGATGGTCGTTCGGCGGGCGCGGCAGGGCGCGGGCGGGGTCGGGTAAACCGGCCGGCGGCGGCGCGCCGAGGGCGACGAGGGTGAACGGCGCCACCGCCGGAAAGCCGAGTGCGGCGCCGACCGCGGCCGGGTCGAGCGTATAGAACAGCCGCGCCCGCGGATTGTCGGTCGCCGAGAACAGGCCGGGATGCTCGGCCGGGCGGAGATAGCCCGCGATCGTGACGTCACCGGCGGGCAATGTTACCGTATCGCGCCGGTCCGCCGGCACCCAGCCAAGATCGGCGATCACCGGCAGTGCCCCGCTGCGCACCAGCGGCACCAGCAATTGTCCGCCCAGCACCGGGCCGCTCCGCCCGTCCCGCACCTCTGCACCATAGAGCGCGCGTGCGTCGCCCCGCAGTTGGCCGCTGACCGCGACCTTGCGGAACGGCGAAGGGTGCGCCGGCAGCGGCACCGGCGGCGCCTGCTCGGCGGCGGCGATCTCGGCCAGCAACTGCCGCTTCCAGGCCAGCCGGTGCAACTGCCAGACACCGAGGCCGAGCAGCACCGCCAGCATCGCCGCCGTGCTGGCCGCCGGCACCAGCAGAGCGCGCCACCGCCCCCTCACACGCCCATCTCGGACGCACGGGTGCGGTATTGCAGCGCCACCATCAGCGCCTTCGCCGGCCGCATGATGAGGACGGCGAGCACCAGCGTCGGCACCGGCCACAGCACGGCATGCAGCCACAGCGGCGGGGCGAAGCGGAACTCCACCCACAGCGCCAGCCCGATCATCACCACGCTCAGCAGGAACATGACGAACACCGCCGGCCCGTCGCCGGAATCCGCCTCGCGGAGGTCAAGCCCGCACACCGGGCAGCGATCCCGCACCGTCAGCAGCCCGACATAGAGCGGCGCCTGCCCGCAGCGGGGACAGCGGCAGTGCCACGCCGCCACCCACAGCGGCGCGGTCCGCGGCGGCGGGGCGGACACGGCGCCGGCGCTTACTCCGCCGCGATCGGCCCGGCGCCCCACCAGTAGATGCAGATGAACAGGAACAACCACACGACATCGACGAAGTGCCAGTACCAGGCCGCCGCCTCGAAGCCGAAATGACGCTGCGGGGTGAACTGTCCGTCGCGGGCCCGCAACCAGCACACGATCAGGAAGCAGGTGCCGACGATGACGTGGAAGCCGTGAAAGCCGGTCGCCAGGAAGAACACCGCCGGATAGACACCGCCGCCGGCGAAGTGGAACGGGGCGTTGGAATACTCGTCGATCTGGAACGCCGTGAACGACAGCCCGAGCAGCACCGTCAACCCGAGCCCAAGGATCAGGCCCCGCCGGTCGCCCTCGATCAGCGAGTGGTGTGCCCACGTGATCGTGGTGCCCGAAAGCAGCAGGATCATCGTGTTCATGAACGGGATGTGGAACGGATCAAAGGTATGGATGCCGGGCGGCGGCCAGATGCCGGCGGTGTCGCCCGCCACATGCTCGGGAAACAGGGCGAAGTGGAAAAACGCCCAGAAGAAGGCGACGAAGAACATCACCTCGCTGGTGATGAACAGCGTCATGCCATAGCGCAGCCCGAGCCGCACCACCGGCGTATGCACGCCGGGTGCCCGGCTCTCGCGCAGCACGTCGCGCCACCAGAAGAACATGGTGACGAGCACCAGGATGATGCCGAGCGCCAGGAAGGCATAGTTGCCGTAATGTGCCGCCAGCACGATGCCGAGTACGGTCAGCCCGCCGGCCAGCGCGCCGACGATCGGCCACGGACTCGGGTTGACCAGATGATACGGCTGCTTGAGGCCGGAGCTGACGGCGGGAAAGCTGCTCACGGCGTGCGTGTCGGTGTCCATGCCATACCCATTGCGGAAGCTCGCTGCATCATCCCCAAATCGCCCGGCACTGCAAGGGGCAAGCGGTGCGGTCAGCGCACCAGGGGGCCGACATGCGGCCCCGCGGTGGCCAGCTTGCCGCTTTTCGCCGCGTCGTCGAGCGAGCGGAAGAACGTATAGGACAGCGTGATCGTGGTCACGTCGGCGGTGGAGGGATCGCTCGCGATCGCGGGATCGACCCAGAAACTGACCGGAAGCTGCATGTCCTGATGCGGGGCGAGCGTCTGCTCGTTGAAGCAGAAGCAGGCGGTCTTGTGGAAATACTGCCCGGCCTTCTCCGGCGTGACGTTGTAGGTGGCAATCCCCGTCACCGGCCGGTCGGCGTCGTTGCGCGCGACGTAGAACGCCACCTGATCCTCGCCCAGGCGCAGCGTCACCTGCTTCTGCTCGGGCGCGAACGACCACGGCAGGCCGGCGCTGGTATCGGCGTTGAAGCGCACGACGATGGTCCGCGTGCTGACGCTGCGGCTCTGCTCCGGGCCGATCCGGGGCGTGCCGCCGAAGCCGGTCACGGCACAGAACACGCGATAGAGCGGCACCGCGGCGAACGACAGGCCGAGCATGCCGCCGACCACCCCCGCCAGCACCAGCGCCGTCCCCGCTCCCGCCCTGCGCCGCGCCATCGCCGCCTCAGCCCCCCATCCCGTGCTGCGCCATCTTCACCATCGCGATGGCATAGAACAGCGCCGAGATGCCCAGCAGCACTACCAGCATGGCGATGTTGCGCCCGCGGCGCCGGCGCGCCAGCGCCCCTTCCGTCGGGCGGCGGGCGGGCGTGTCATCGGTCATACCGGTTCAGCCGATCAGCCGGTCCGCCGCCAGCGCGGCGAACAGCACGGCGAGGTAGAGCAGCGAATAGCGGAACAGCATCCGCGCCGGCGCATCGCGCGTCAGGCTGCGCCCGTCGGCATCCTGGCGATCGCGCAGCACCTGCCACGCCCCCGCCACGAACCCGGCACCGAGCGCCGCCGCCGCCAGACCATAGACCGGCCCGGCAAGATGCAGCGGCCACGGCAGCACCGAGAGCGGGGCAAGTACCAGCGTATAGAGGAACACATGCCGGCGGGTCGCGCGCGGCCCCGCGACCACCGGCAGCATCGGCACGCCGGCGCGCGCATAATCGCCATGCGCCCACAGCGCCAGCGACCAGAAATGCGGCGGGGTCCAGAAGAAGATGATGGCGAACATCAGCAGCGGCAGCAGATCGAGCCGCCCGGTCACCGCCGCCCAGCCGATCAGCGGCGGGAACGCGCCGGCGGCGCCGCCGATGACGATGTTCTGCGGCGTGCGGCGCTTCAGCCACACGGTATAGATGCCGACATAGAAGCCGATCGACAGCGCCAGGATGGCGGCAGCGAACAGATTGACCGTCAGCCCCATCACCACCACCGAACCGGCGGCAAGCGTCAGCCCGAAGCCGAGCGCCTGCGCCGGCGCGATCCGGCCGGCGGGGATCGGGCGGTTGGCGGTGCGCCGCATCAGCGCATCGATGTCCCGCTCGTACCACATGTTGAGCGCCCCGGCCGCGCCGGCGGCGACGGCGATGCACAGCACCGCGGTGAAGCCGAGCACCGGGTTGAGATGGCCGGGTGCCACCAGCAGCCCGACCAGCCCGGTGAACACGACCAGCGCCACCACCCGCGGCTTCAGCAGCGCAAACCAGTCGCCGGCCGACGACAGGTCGAGATGGGTGGCGCCCGCAAGCATGAGCGGGGACGCCTCGTCCCCGCCCCCCGCCGCGAGCAGTCCGGCGGTACCCTGATCCATGACCGTCCCCGTTCAGCGAATCCGCGGCAGTTCCTCGAAGGTGTGGAACGGCGGCGGAGACGACAGGCTCCATTCAAGCGTGGTCGCACCTTCGCCCCAGTAATTGTCGGCGACACGCTCCTTCGACGTGAAGGTGCGGAAGCAGACATAGAAGAACGCGAGCATGCCGAGCGCCGAGATGAAGGCCCCCACGCTCGACACCTCGTTCCAGCCGCGGAAGGCCTCGGGATAATCGACGTAGCGGCGCGGCATGCCGGCAAGGCCGAGGAAGTGCATGGGGAAGAAGGTCAGATTGACGCCGATGAACATCAGCCAGAAATGCACCTTGCCCCAGAACTCCGGATAGGGCCGGCCGGTCATCTTGCTGATCCAGTAGTAGAACCCGGCAAATATCGAGAACACTGCGCCGAGCGACAGCACGTAGTGGAAGTGCGCGATGACATAGTAGGTGTTGTGCAACACCTGATCGAGACCGGCATTGGCCAGCACCACGCCGGTCACGCCGCCGATCGTGAACACGAATATGAACCCGACGGCCCACATCATCGGCACCGTCATCTCGATCGCGCCGCCCCACATGGTCGCGATCCAGGAGAAGATCTTGATGCCGGTCGGCACCGCAATCACCATCGTGGCGGCCATGAAATAGGCGCGCGTATCGACGTCCATCCCCGAGTCGAACATGTGGTGCGCCCACACGACGAAGCCGACGACCCCGATCGCCACCATCGCATAGGCCATGCCGAGATAGCCGAACACCGGCTTCTTCGAGAAGGTCGAGATGACGTGACTGATGATTCCGAAGCCGGGCAGGATCATGATGTACACTTCGGGATGCCCGAAGAACCAGAACAGATGCTGGAACAGCACCGGATCGCCGCCGCCCTGCGGGTCGAAGAAGGCGGTCCCGAAATTGCGGTCGGTGATCAGCATGGTGATCGCGCCGGCCAGCACCGGGATCGACAGCAGCAGCAGGAACGCCGTCACCAGCATCGCCCACACGAACAGCGGCATCTTGTGCAGCGTCATGCCCGGCGCGCGCATGTTGAAGATCGTGGTGATGAAGTTGATGGCGCCGAGGAGAGAGGAGATGCCGGCCAGATGCAGCGCGAACAGCGTGAAGTCCATCCCGGGCCCGGTCTCGTAGGTGCTGTTGGAGAGCGGCGGATAGAGCGTCCAGCCGCTGCCCGACTCGCCCATCAGCAATCCCGCCATGACCAGCACCAGCGCCGGCACCAGCAGCCAGAAGCTGATGTTGTTGAGCCGCGGAAAGGCCATGTCCGGCGCGCCGATCATGATCGGCACGAACCAGTTGCCGAAGCCGCCGATCAGCGCCGGCATCACCGCGAAGAAGATCATCAGCAGCCCGTGCGCGGTGACGACGGTGTTCCATTCCTGCCCGGTCGAGAAATAATGCATTCCCGGATGGGCGAGTTCGAGACGCATGATCAGCGACAGGATCGCCCCGATGGTTCCCCCGAAGGCGGCGAACAGCAGATAGAGCGTGCCGATATCCTTGTGGTTGGTGCTGAACAGCCAGCGCGCGACGAAGCCGGGGGCATGTCCGTGATGGTCGTCGTGATGGGCGTGGTTGTGGGTGGTCGCGCTCATAGGGAGCCTCCTCAGGACGGAACGCGATGAGCGATCACGGCTGCGCCGCCGGCGGCGGGGCCGCGGCAGCCAGGCGGGCCGGATCGACGGGCGGATCGGCGGCGAACCTGGTCTTGGCCTGCTGCACCCAGGTCTCGAACTCGGCGGGCGCCACCGCCTTGATCACGATCGGCATGAAGCTGTGGTTGGTGCCGCAGATCTGGTTGCATTCGCCATGGTACTCGCCGGGCTGATCGGCGCGGAACCAGGTCTCGATCGTGCGGCCGGGAATGGCATAGCGCTGCACCCCAAGGCTCGGGATGAAGAAGCTGTGGATCACGTCGGCGCTGGTGGTGAGGATGCGGATGTTCTTCCCCGCCGGTACGACCACCGGATTATCGACCTCCAGAAGCCGCAGTTGCCCAGGCTTCAGATCGGCATCCTTCACGATGTAGCTGGTGAAATCGATATTGCCGTGGTCGGGGTAGGTGTACTCCCAGTACCACTGATGGCCGGTGACCTTCACCGTCAGGTCGGCGTTCTGGGTCCGGTCCTCGTAATATACCAGCCGGAAGCTCGGGATCACGATGATGAACAGGATCAGCACCGGCAGCACCGTCCACGCCACCTCCAGCAGCGTGTTGTGGCTGGTGCGGCTCGGCGTCGGGGGGCGGCGGGCGTCGAAGCGCACGATCGCCATCACCAGCAGCACGCCGACCAGCAGCGTGATCAGGGTGATGATCCACAGCACCAGCGAATGCAGACCCTCGATCCGCTGCTGCACCGGGCTGTGCGCCGTCTGGAAGCCCATCTGCCACGGCGCGGGCACCTGCGCCAGCGCCGGAAGCGCCGCGGCCAGTCCGCCGCCGAGCGTCGTCGTGAATGCGGCAGCGCGCCGCAGGTTGATCTGCATCGACCCGTTCGTCCCTTGCACTCGGCGGGGCCGCCTGACCCCCGCGGACCCTGAGTGGCTACAGGGCAGCGGCGCCAAGATCAACTCCCCGCAGGCTTGCGCAAGGGCAAATTTATCCTGCGCCGCCCTGCCTCAGACGCCGAGCGCGACCAGCGAAAACAGCCCGAGCGGCGCCACCGGCCGGCGCTCCGCCGCCGCCAGATCGGCCGGCGGCAACAGCGCCTCGAAGCGGAAATCGGGGTGCCAGCCGAGCGCGCGCGAGGCGGGGGCGAGCGTCCGCTCGACCCACCAGCGCACCCCGCGCTCGGCGGCGAAGTGGTTGACGAACAGCAGATGTCCGCCGGGACGCACCACCCGCTTCAGTTCTGCCAGCAGACGCCGCGGGTGCGGCACCACCGAGGCCACGAACATGGCGACCGCGACATCGAAGCTCGCATCGGCGAAGCTGGTCGCCTCGGCGTCCATTTCATGCAGGGCGACGACGTGGTCGAGCCGGTCGGCGGCGACGCGGGCACGCGCGCGGGCCAGCATCTCGGGCGACAGATCGATGCCGACGACGCGCTTGTCGCGCCGGTAGAGCGGCAGCGACAGGCCGGTGCCGACCCCCACCTCCAGCACCTCGCGGCCCGGCAGGGCGTTGACCGCCCGTACCGCGGCCCGCCGTCCGCCGGCCGAAATGCCGCCGAACGAAGTGTCGTAGATCGCTGCCCAGCGGCGATAGGCACGACGCACGGCCGCCGCGTCCAGCGCCGTGTGCGGACCGGGATAGGACAGGGTCGGCGCGTGTTCGGACGTGTGCGGATGAGAATTCATTTTCGCAGGCGTTCCCAAGCTGGATACGGCAGCGCGCATTGCCGCGCCCGGTTTGGCGCGACGCGCAGCCCGGCGCAAGCCCCCGGCACAGGGCAGGGCCGCCGGTCGTTTCCCTCGGCGGCGGTGTCAGTCGGCGGAAAGGTTGACCGCCGCCGCGCGGCCGTTCTGCTGCTGCTCCACGTCGAACCCGACTTTCTGTCCCTCGTTCAGCGTCCGCAGCCCGGCCTTCTGCACCGCGCTGATATGAACGAACACGTCCTTTCCCCCGCTGTCGGGGGCAATGAAGCCATACCCCTTGGTGGGGTTGAACCACTTGACCGTGCCTTTGGCCATCGACGCCACGCCTTCCCTTGCTGCGGCGCCCGCAGCCGACCTCGCCCGAACCGGCGGCGAGCCGGCCGGTGCCGGACGCCTTCCTCCGGGCACGCGGAACTGCCCGCGCACCCCCCTTATGCGGACGGTTTCGTTTTCCTGCCTGCATCGCGGCCCGCCCATTTGCAACGATACGCGGCATCCGGCCTGCTCCGCAATATGAACAGGTCGTCACCCGCCTCACCGCCGCCTCACGGCCGCGTCAGGCCGCCTCCTCGCGCCGGTCGCGCACTTTGACATAGGCGATCTGCGCGTGCTCGGCGCAGTACGGCTTGCCCGGCGTCGCATCGCCACCGCAGAAATGGAAGCTCGGCGTGCCCGGTTCCCCGATCGGCCAGCAGCACGCGGCGGCGCGCACCGCTCGCGCCACCGGACGTACCGCCGTCAGCGGCGGCGGCGCCGGCACCCGCGCCTGCTCGGCCGGCGCCCGCGCCACGGCGGCAGCAGGCGCCGCCTGGCGCGCCACGACGGAGGGCGCAGCAACAGACGGCGCAGCGACAGACGGCGCAGCGACAGAGGGTGGCGGGGCAGGCAGTGGCGGCAGGGTCGGGCCGGTCAGGCGGCGCGGCGGCATGGAAGCCGGGGGCGCCGCCTGAGCCTCCCGCCGGATCGGCGACGGACGTGCCAGCAGCGACAGCCGATGCGCCTTGCCCACCACGGCGTTCTTCGAGATCAGCATGCGTCGGCCGATCTCGGCGGTGGAATGTCCCTCCGCCCAGAGCGCACGAAGCTGCGCGATCGCGTCCTCGGTCCACTCCATCTCGTGGTCTCCCGCTTGGTCCAGCACTAGATACTGTACCAGCGGGAATCGCCCGACTCAACCGCGCAACGGCAGGGCGACGCAGAATCCTGTGGACAACTCGCGCCTGCGCCACCACCCCTGGCGGCGCAGGGGGCGATCAGCCCTGATGCGCGGCCGAGGATTGCTGGGTGGTGCCGGTGCGTGTCCCCGGTGCGGCGATCGATCCGGCCGGCTTGTCCGCGCCCGCCTCCATCGAGGCATCGTCGTCCTCGGCCATGTTCTTCTTGAACGACTTGATGCCCTTGGCGAAGTCGCCCATCAGGTTGCTGACCTTGCCGCTGCCGAACAGCAGCAGCACCACCAGCAGCACGACCATCCAATGCCAGATGCTGAAGCTACCCATTGCGTCCTCCACCGCCCGGACCGGCCGGGACTGTCTCGACATGGCCCGCCCGCCGGGGCGATGCAAGCGATGTTTCCGCCCGAGGCGTAGCGCGATCGGGGCCGCTTGGCCAGCGCCGCTGGATCAGCAGCATCAGCAGCATCGCCGGCAGCGACGCCGCCATCGCCAGCGCATAGAACGCGGGCCAGCCCAGCCCAGCCGCGGCAAACCCCGACAGTCCGCCGACCGTGCGCAGCGCCAGCGGCGCGAGCGAGCTCAGCAGCGCAAACTGCGTCGCCGTATGCGACGCCGTGCAGAGGCTGGAAAGATAGGTCAGGAACGCGGCATCAGCGACCCCTTCCGCCAGCGCCTCCAGCACCACCGTCGCATAGAGCAATGGGTGCTGGCCCGGGGCGAGCGCCAGCAGCACGTACATGGCCATCGCGCCCATCTGGCAGAACCCGGTCAGGATCAGGGCCCGCGCCAGGCCGAGTCGCGCCACCGCCGCCGCTCCGCCGGCATAGCCGGCGATGGTGGCGGCGAGCGAGAACGGGCCGATCGCGGCGGCCACCGCGGCGCGGTTGAAGCCGAGATCGTGGAAGAACGGCGCCAGCATCACCCCCGCCATCGCCTCGCCGAGCTTGAAGGTGCCGACATAGAGCAGGATCGCCCAGGCGCCGGGCCGGCGCAGCAGGTCGCGCAGCGGATCGAGCACCGCCCCCGTCAGCCGCTGCCGCACCCCTCCCGCCGCCGCCTGCGCCGGTGCGGCCACCGGCGGCTCCGGCGCCAGCAGCGTCAGCAGCGGCCCCGCCGCCAGCACGCCGGCCACCGGCAACAGCGCCCCGTGCCAGCCGAGCGGGCCGGCGAGCGCGATCACCCCCGCCCCCGACATCAGCATGGCGAGCCGGTAGCCCCAGACATAGGCGGCATTCGCCGCCCCCTGCGCCCGCTCGGCGAAGGTCTCGATGCGCCAGGCATCGATCAGGATGTCCTGGGTCGCCGACAGGAAGGCGATCACTGCCGCGGTCGCGATCAGCCGCCCCGGCGCCGCCGCCGCGTCGCCGAGCGCGAGGCCCGCGGCCGCGAGCGCCAGGATCGGCTGCACCGCCAGCAGCCAGCCGCGCCGCCGACCGAAGCGGCCGAGACCGAGCGGCGCGCGCGTCCGGTCCAGGATCGGCGCCCACAGGAATTTCAGCGTATAGGCCAGCCCGACATTGGCGGTCAGCCCGGTGATGGCGAGCGACAGATGCGCCTCGCTCAGCCATTGGCGCAGCGTGAAGCCGGACAGCGCCAACGGCAGGCCGGACAGAACGCCATAGGCAAGCATCAGGGCGAGCCGCCGGTCGGCGAGCAGGCGCCCGCCGACCCGCGCTTCCGCCCCCCGGCGCGCGACCGTTTCCATGCCGCGAACTCTGCCCGCCGCCGCCGGCGCCTGGCAAGCGCGGCGGCGGCGGACGGCTCAGATCCAGTGGATCTGGCCGGTATCGAAGCCGGCAACCCCCTGGAGCAGGATGCCGTGGCCGCTGCCGCCGAGGGTCAGCAGCGTGCTGCCGCCGGAACTGGTCACCTGAAGGGTGGATTTCAGCGCCGCGGCGATGTCCAGCACGTCGCCCTTGGCGGCATCGAAGGTCTCGATCGTCTGCATGCCGTCGCCGGGCTGGAAGATATAGGCATCGGCGCCGGTCCCGCCCCACACCTCGGCGCTGCCGGCGCCGAAGGTGACGCGGTTGCCGCCCTGGCCGCCGACGATGGTATCGTTGCCCGACCCGCAGACGAAGCTCGCCATGCCGCTGCCGATGAAGGTCATCCGGTCGCTGCCGCTGCCGGCGGTTGCCTGCACCGTGGCACTGCTGATCAGGCTGGCCACGCGCACCGTGTAGTTGCCGCTGCCGAGCGTGATGTAGCTGTTCTGCGCGTCGTTGACCGACAGGCTGCCGTCGGCCGCCCCGCTCAGCGTCGCCTGCACGGTGGCGAACCCGTCCGTTTGATAGGAGCCGCCGGCGCTGTCCTGGATGGCGAGGCCGACGACGCCGCTGCCGCTCGGCGTGCTGACATCGGTGACGCCGTTGGCGGTGGTTTCCACGACCGGGCCGGACAGCAGGGTGGCGGCCGGCGTGAAGGTCTGCGTGCCGGCGGCGAGCGGCAGGTTGACGATGCGCCCGGCACTGTCGGCCACCGTCACCGCTGCCGTACCACCGCCCCCGCCCCCGCCGGTGCCGCTGCCGCCCCCGCTGCCGCCCCCGCCGCCGCCCGTCCC
>JAJZNE010000003.1 GCA_021847995.1 Pseudomonadota bacterium
TTCCCTTCATCATCTCCCCGAGATTGATCATCTGCCCCGGCGGCATGCCGGGAAGGTCGATCTGCCCGATCGGATTGCCCGGCGCCTCGGTGACGCTGACCTCGACCTCCTGCTGTTCCAGTTCGCCGTCGCGCAGCATGCGGCGGAACCTGGACCGCGTGTCGGCCGCCGCCTTGTCACCCACCAGGGCGGTGATCAGGCGTTCCTCGGCGTTGGTTTCCGCCCGCGCCTGCACGTCCCGGCGGCTGGCGTCGCGCAGCATGTTTATGCTCACGTCAACGAGATCGCGGACGATGCTTTCCACGTCGCGGCCGACATAGCCGACCTCGGTGAACTTGGTGGCCTCCACCTTCAGGAACGGCGCCTGCGCAAGCCTCGCGAGGCGGCGGGCGATCTCGGTCTTGCCGCAGCCGGTGGGGCCGATCATCAGAATGTTCTTCGGCACCACCTCCTCGCGCATCGCCTCCGGCAGTTGCTGCCGGCGCCAGCGGTTGCGCAGCGCGATCGCGACGGCGCGCTTGGCGTCGTGCTGGCCGACGATGAAGCGATCGAGTTCGGAGACGATCTCCCGCGGCGAATAGGTCGGGACTTCCATTTTCGGTCCTCAGGCGATCGTTTCCACGATCACGTTATGATTGGTGTAGATGCAGATGTCGGCGGCGATCTTCATGGCGCGGCGGGCCACCTGCTCGGCCGTCAGGTCCGGCACCTCGATCAGCGCGCGCGCGGCGGCGAGGGCGAAATTGCCGCCCGAGCCGATGGCGATGATGCCGTCCTCCGGCTCCAGCACGTCGCCGTTGCCGGTCAGCGTGAAGCTGCGATCGCGGTCGGCGACCGCCATCATCGCCTCCAGCCGGCGCAGATAGCGGTCGGTGCGCCAGTCCTTGGCCAGCTCGACGCAGGCCCGTTCGAGCTGGTTCGGGAACCGCTCCAGCTTGGCCTCCAGCCGTTCGAGCAGGGTGAAGGCATCGGCGGTGGCGCCGGCGAAGCCGGCCAGCACGGTGCTGCCCGGGCCGATGCGGCGGACCTTGCGCGCATTGCCCTTGACCACCGTCTGCCCGAGGCTCACCTGACCGTCGCCGGCCATCGCGACCGCGCCGGCGCGGCGCACGCACAGGATCGTGGTGCCGTGCCAGCCGACCGGGTCGCCAGTGAAGAATGGGGGGGTATCGGGGGATATCTGCATGGCCCCGCTACATGGCGACCGCCCTTCCCCGCGGCAAGCCCGCCCCGCCCGCCGCGCGGCAGAGGCGCGTCATCGGCGGCCGGCCGGCCGGGCGCGCCCGGGTTTGCCGGCGCCCGGCATTTTCGGTAGTGCTGCGTCATGTCCCGTCGCGCCAGCCAGACCCGCGCCACCTCCGAGACCGAAATCTCCCTGTCGCTCGACCTCGACGGTTCGGGCAAGGCGGAGATCGCGACCGGCATCGGCTTCCTCGACCACATGCTGACCGCGCTGGCCCGCCACGCGCTGTTCGACCTTGCCGTCGCCGCCAAGGGGGATCTGCATGTCGATGCCCACCACACGACGGAGGATGTCGGCATCGTGCTCGGCCGCACCCTGGCGGCGGCACTCGGGGACAAGCGCGGCATCGCCCGCTTCGGGCAGGCGCTGGTGCCGATGGACGAGGCGCTGGCGGAAGCGGCGGTCGATCTTTCGGGACGGCCGTTCCTCGCCTGGTCTGTTCGTTTCGCCCAGCCGCGGCTGGGCGGCATGGACACCGAACTGTTCGAGGAATTCTTCCGCGCCTTCGCCACCAACGCCCTGCTCAACCTGCATGTCACCGCGAAGGCCGGCAGCAACACCCATCACATTGCCGAAGCCTGCTTCAAGGCGACGGCGCGGGCGCTGCGCATGGCGGTTGCCCGCGACGCACGCATCGGCGACGCGGTGCCTTCGACCAAGGGGGCGCTGTGAGGGTCTATACCGTGCATCTGCACCGCTCCGCCGCTCCGGTGCTGGTGGCGGAGGGGTTTGCGTGGGGCGCGCTGATCTTCGGCCCGTTCTGGCTGTTCGCCCACCGGGCCTGGATCGCCGGCACCCTCACGCTCGCCGCCACGCTCGCGATCCTGGCGGCGAGCGGGGGCTGGGTGTGGCCGGTGCTGCTCGCGGCGCTGGCCTGGGCGCTCGGCCTGTGGGGGCACGATCTCTGGCGCTGGTCGCTGGCGCGGCGGGGCTATGTGTTCGTTCATGTCATCGCCGCGCCCCACCGCGATGCCGCCCTGCTGCGGCTGCTGGCGCGGCGGCCCGACCTGATCGGGGCGGCCGCGGCATGAAGGTCGCCGTCATCGACTATGGCAGCGGCAATCTTGCCTCGGCGGCGCGGGCGCTGGTGGTGGCGGCGGAGCATGCGGGGCTGGCGGCGCGCGTCGCGGTCACCGCCGACCCCGACGCGGTCGCCGCCGCCGATCGGATCGTGCTGCCCGGCCAGGGCGCATTCGCCGACTGCGCGCACGGGCTGGCGGCGATCCCCGGTCTCTGCGACGCACTGATCGCGGCAACCGCAAGCGGCACGCCGCTGCTCGGCATCTGTGTCGGCATGCAATTGCTGGCCGAGCGCGGGCTGGAACACGCGGTTACGCCCGGCTTCGGCTGGATCGCGGGCGAGATCGCGGCGATGGACGTGCCGCCGCCGCTGCGGCTGCCGCAGATGGGCTGGAACGAGCTCGATTTCGTCCCCGGCGCGCACCCGCTGCTCGCCGGCCTGCGGGCGGGCGATCACGGCTATTTCGTCCACGGCTACGCGCTCACCGGCGCGCGGCCGGACCAGGTGCTTGCCACCACCGATTATGGCGGGCCGGTGGTGGCGATGGTCGCGGCCGGCAACCGTGCCGGCACCCAGTTCCATGTCGAGAAAAGCCAGGCGGTCGGCCTGCGCATTCTCGGCAATTTCCTGCGCTGGACACCCTGACATGACCATTGCCGGCATGCCGCCGCGCCCTGCCGCCCGTCCCGTGCCCGATGCCGCGCCGGGCGCCCCGCCGGTTCTGGCGGTGGACCGCATCGCCAGCTTCACCGACGACGATCTCGCCGCGCTGTGCGAGGCGACCAATGCCGCGATCATCGAGGGGGGCGGCTTCGGCTGGATCAATCCGCAGGGCCGCGTGTCGCTGGAAAGCTATTTCCGCGGCCTGCTGCTGGTGCCGGAGCGGCAGTTGTTTGTCGCCCGGCTCGACGGCACCGTGGTCGGCGCCGCCCAGCTCGTCCGCCCGCCACGCAACAACGAGGCGCAGGCCTTCGCCGCCCATCTGCAACATTCATTCGTGGCGCCCTATGCGCGCGGCCACGGTCTGGCACGGCTGCTGACCCAGCGGGTCGAGGAATCGGCCCGCTCGCTCGGCTATCACGTGCTCAATCTCGACGTGCGCGAGACGCAGGAGGCAGCGATCGCGCTCTATGAATCGATGGGCTATATCCGCTGGGGCATCCACCCCGCCTATGCCCGCGCTGGTGGGCGTACGGTCCGCGGCATTCATTACTACAAGGTTCTCCAGCCCGGCGGCCGTATCGCGTGAGCGGGGCGCTCACCCTCTATCCCGCGATCGACCTCAAGGACGGCACCTGCGTACGTCTGCGCCGCGGGGCGATGGAGGACGCAACGGTCTATTCCGCCGATCCCGGTGCGCAGGCGGCGCAGTGGCAGGCGGGCGGATTCCGCTGGCTGCATGTGGTCGATCTGAACGGCGCCTTCGCCGGCCGGGCGGTCAATGCCGCGGCCGTGGGGGCGATCCTCGCCGCGGTGACGATCCCGGTCCAGCTCGGCGGCGGCATTCGCGATCGGGCGGCGATCGAAAGCTGGCTCGCGGCCGGCGTGCGCCGGGTGATCCTGGGCAGCGCCGCGGCCCGCGACCCTGCCCTGGTGCGCACCGCCTGCCGCGCCCATCCCGGCCGCATCGCGGTGGCGATCGACGCGCGCGACGGGCGGGTGGCGATCGACGGCTGGGCGGAGACGACCGAACTCAGCGCCCTCGATCTCGCCCTGCGGTTCGAGGATGCCGGCGCCGCCGCGATCATCTATACCGATATCGGCCGCGACGGGATGCTGAGCGGCCTCGATCTGGAGCGGACGCTCGATCTCGCCTTCCAGATCTCGACGCCCCTGATCGCTTCCGGCGGCGTCGGCAGCCTCGCCGATCTGGCCGCCCTGAAGCAGGCTGTGGCCGGCCGCGACGGCGCACTGATCGAGGGGGTGATCGTCGGCCGGGCACTTTATGACGGCCGGATCGATCCCGCGGCGGCGCTGCGCCTGCTGGACGGCTGAGTCGCGCGATCCGTGCTTGCATCGACACGGCGCGACCCGGCATGGAGAGGGCGGCAAGGAGTCCCACGGTGCTGAAGCTGCGCGTCATCCCCTGTCTGGACGTGAAGGACGGCCGTGTCGTCAAGGGCGTGAACTTCGTCGCACTGCGCGATGCCGGCGACCCGGTGGAGCAGGCGGCATTGTACGATGCCGCCGGCGCCGACGAACTGACCTTCCTCGACATCACCGCGAGCCACGAGAACCGCG
>JAJZNE010000114.1 GCA_021847995.1 Pseudomonadota bacterium
GTTCAGGGCCTGTCCCTTCTCGATATGCGGCACCTTGTAGCGCAGGTCGATCGAGACGTCGTTGTCGTAACTCCACTGGTGGATGCCCATCTTCTGGCTCGCCAGCGTCACCTGCGGCGGCGGGCGGTCACGCAGGTCGGCACCGCGCAGCAGCAGGTCGATGGAGATCGCCGCCTCGTGCCCGTGGGCCACCGCCCAGATGATGTTCTTCGGCCCGAAGGCCGCATCCCCGCCGAAGAACACCTGCGGATGCGTCGATTGCAGCGTCGTCGAGTCGAGCACCGGCAGCCCGTTGCGCTCGAACGCGATGCCGGCGTCGCGCTCGATCCAGGGAAACGCATTCTCCTGCCCGACGGCGACCAGCACGTCGTCGGCCGCGATGAACTCGTCCGGCTCGCCGGTCGGCACCAGCGAACGGCGGCCCTTGGCGTCGTATTCGGCGCGCACGCGTTCGAATGTCATGCCGGTCAGGCGGCCCTCCTCATGGACGAAGGCGCGGGGTGCGAGGAAGTTGAGGATCGGGATGTCCTCGTGCATCGCGTCCTCTTTTTCCCAGGGCGAGGCCTTCATCTCCTCGAACCCGGAGCGCACCACCACGCGCACGTCCACGCCGCCGAGGCGGCGGGCGGAGCGGCAGCAATCCATCGCCGTGTTACCGCCGCCGAGCACGATCACGCGCCGCCCGATCGCCTTGATATGGCCGAAACTGACGGAGGCGAGCCAGTCGATGCCGATATGGATGCGGGCCGCCGCCTCCCGCCGGCCGGGAAGGTCGAGGTCGCGTCCGCGCGGCGCGCCGCATCCGACGAACACCGCATCCCACCCTTCGGCCAGCAGCGCCTTCAGGCTGCCGACGCGCTGGCCGAGCCGGGCGGTGACGCCGAGATCGAGGATATAGCCCACTTCCTCGTCGATCACGGATTCGGGCAGGCGGAAGCGCGGGATCTGGAAGCGGATGAACCCGCCCGCCCGCGCCTCGGCGTCGAACACGGTCACGTCATGGCCGGCGGCGGCGAGGTCGCGCGCGACGGTGAGCGAGGCCGGCCCGGCGCCGATGCAGGCAATCCGCCGGCCGCTGCGCGATGCCGGGGCAACCGGCAGCCGGGAACGGATATCGCCCTTGTAGTCGGCGGCGACGCGCTTGAGGCGGCAGATCGCCACCGGCTCCGCCTCCACCCGGCCGCGACGGCAGGCGGGCTCGCAGGGCCGATCGCAGGTACGGCCAAGAATTCCGGGAAAGACGTTGGATTTCCAATTGACCATGTAGGCGTCGGCATACCGCCCCGCCGCGATCAGCCGGATATACTCCGGCACCGGCGTATGGGCAGGACACGCCCATTGGCAATCGACGACTTTGTGAAAGTAATCCGGATGGCGGATATCGGTCGGCTGCACGTCGTTTCCTTCCCTGCCCGCGCGGCGCTCCGGGATTTGCCCGCCGGGAGGCAGCGGCAGCGCGCGGACCATAGACCGGGGCACAACTGCCAGCATATGTCCGGCCGCGCCGCAAGCTATCCACAGGAGGGATGGCTGCCATACCGTCAGCGTTGGTCGGGTCGGCGGATGCGGTCCCGTCAGCCGCCCTCGTCCTGCGCGACGACGGAAATCTTGCCGTCCCGCTCGGCGACGGCATAGCGGACCTGCGCCAGCCGTTGCAGGCCGCGCTGGCGCGCCGCCGCCATCACGTCCTGCGGTGTCAGCCGCAGGGCGCGCATGCGGTCGTCGTGGAACGCCCCGCCCTCGAACACCACAACCGGCGTGCCGTCCACCACCCGGCCGAACCAGGCGAACCGTGCCTTCAGCGAGGACACCAGGATGTGCATCAACCCGATCGTGCAGATGCCGCTGAAGGCCCCGACCAGGCTGTGTTCGTCGCCGAGCACGGCGGTAATGGTGATACCGGCGAACATGAACAGTACCACGAGATCGAACGGCGCCATCTGGCTCGCCGTGCGCCGGCCGATCAGGCGGACCGCGAACAGCAGCAGGAAATAGGCCGCGGCGGCGCGGGCCACGATCTGCATGACGCTATGGCACCACGACCTGCGTCCAGCCGACCCGCGCGCCCGCACCGGCATCGGCCGACAGATCCACCGGCCCGAGGCCGGACGGCGCCGCCTCGATGCGGATGCGGGCGTCGGTCTGATGCGGGGCGATGGCATAACGCAGCGTCATGCCGTCATGCGACACCAGTGCCGCCACCGGGCGCGGCACGGAGCGGCTGTAGCCCATCGGCTCGACGACGCGGGCGCCAAGGAAGACCCCGACCTCACGCGGCGCGTCGCCTTCGTTGCGGATATGCAGGGTGATCTGGGTCGGGGTCGCGAAGCGCGCCACCGGCTCGAAATCGACGGCCAGCCCGCCATCGGCCGAGCGCCGGGTAGCATGGCTGAACGGCCCACGGCCAAGCAGCCCGCTCAGCGCCACGCCGACGAAGATCATCATCGTCGCCCGCCCGACCAGTTCGGCGAGGTACCAGCGCCGCTCGAACCGGGCATTATAGCCGACCTCGAACTCGTCATTGACCGGATCGGCCCCGCGCATGTGCCCTCCCGGCCTGTACGGGGGCAATGCCGGTCCGGCCGCGGGGTTGCAGCGGTCGCGCCGCTATGATGATGGTCCGGCCTCGCCGAACACGCGCAGATAGAGGGCATCGACCGCCCGCAGATGCGTGCGCGGATCGAGTGCGGCGTCGAGCGCTGCCGCCTCGATCCGCCCGGCCACCTCGTTGTCCGCCAGCAGGTTGTCGCGGAAGCTGCGGCCGGCCGGCGTGCCGAGGGCGGTCCAGGTCGCCATCGCGTTGCGCTGGACGATGGCATAGGCCGCCTCACGCGAAATGCCGGCCCGGGCGAGGGCGAGCAGCACCTCCCCGGAATGCACGACGCCGCCCAGCGCATCGAGGTTGTGCGCCATCCGGTCGGGATAGACCACCAGATCGCGCACGAGGCCCGCCAGCCGTGCCAGCGCGAAATCGAGCGTCACCGTGGCATCCGGCGCGATCGCCCGCTCGACGCTGGAATGGCTGATGTCGCGCTCGTGCCACAGCGCCACGTTCTCCAGCGCCGGCACCACCGCCGCGCGCACCAGGCGGGCGAGGCCGGTGAGGTTCTCGCTCAGCACCGGGTTGCGCTTGTGCGGCATCGCGGAGGAACCTTTCTGGCCCGGCGCGAAGAATTCCTCCGCCTCGCGCACCTCGCTTCGTTGCAGGTGGCGGATTTCGGTCGCCAGCCGCTCGATCCCCGCCGCGATCACGGCGAGCGTGCAGAAGAACGCCGCATGCCGGTCGCGCGGGATCACCTGGGTCGAGACCGGCTCGACCGCGAGGCCGAGCCTGGCCGCGACATGCGCCTCCACCCGCGGATCGACATGGGCGAAGGTGCCGACCGCGCCGCTGATCGCGGCCACCGCGACCTCCTCCCGCGCATGGCCGAGGCGGGTGCGGTTGCGGGCGAATTCCGCGTAGTGGCCGGCGAGCTTGAGGCCGAAGCTGGTCGGCTCGGCATGGATGCCGTGGCTGCGGCCGATGGTCAGCGTGTGCTTGTGCTCGAACGCCCGCGCCCGCAGCGCCGCCAGCACGTCGTCCAGGTCCGCGCGCAGGAGATCCGCGGCCGCGGCCAGCTGCACGGCAAGGCAGGTGTCCAGCACGTCGCTGCTGGTCAGGCCGAGGTGCACGAAGCGGCTGTCCTCGCCGATCGCCTCGGCGAGCCAGGTGAGGAAGGCGATCACGTCGTGGCGCGTCTCGCGCTCGATCGCCTCGATGCGGGCGAGATCGGCGGGACCGAATTCCGCCATGCGGGCCGCCCCGCGCCGGCGGATGGCAGTGGCGGCAGAGGCGGGAATCTGGCCGAGTTCGGCCATCGCCTCCGCGGTCAGCGCCTCGATCTCGAACCAGATGCGAAAGCGGTTCGCCGGCGCCCAGATGGCTTCCATCGCCGGACGGGTGTAGCGGGGGACCATGCGTGCTCCGATGTTTCGGGGCCATCTAGGGCGCCGGCCGCGCCCGCCGCAAGCCGAGGAGCGCCGCCCTGCTGCTGCACGAACTGGCCGCCCTGTTGCAGGTGGTGGTGATCGATCTGACGCTTGCGGGCGACAATGCCGTGGTGGTCGGCATGGCGGTCGCGGGGCTGCCGGCGGCGCGGCGGCGGCTTGCGATCGTGATCGGCATCGGCGCCGCGGCCGGGCTGCGCATCGCGCTCGGCGCCATCGCGCTGCGGCTGCTTGCGATCGTCGGGCTGCTGCTGGCCGGCGGGCTGCTGCTGCTCTGGGTCGCCTGGCGCCTGTACCGGGAGTTGCGGCGCCGCACGCCGATCGGCCACGCCGCCGCGCCCAAGACGCTGGGCGCGGCGATGGTGCAGATCGTGCTCGCCGACCTGTCGATGAGCCTCGACAACGTGCTCGCCGTCGCCGGCGCCGCCGCGGGGCATATGTGGGTTCTGGTGACGGGGCTGGCGCTCTCGGTGGTGCTGATGGGGGTCGCGGCCGATCTGGTGGCGCGGCTGCTGGAGCGGCACCGCTGGCTCGCCTGGCTCGGCCTCCTGGTCGTGCTCGGCGTCGCGCTGCGGCTGATCTGGCAGGGCGGCCACGAGGTCGCCTTCCATCTGTGGGGCGGCTAAGCATCATCTCGCGGGAGGCCCTTGCGTCCCGCGAAAAAGATGATGCGTTTTCAACAGATCCTAAGCAGGCTTTCGTGGTGCGAACCACGAAAGCCTGCTTAGAACAGCCCCTTGCGCCGGAAGCCGGACTCGTCCGCGGCGGCACTGTGCGATGCCGGGTCAGGGGACGAACAGGGTTCCCGTCTCGCCGTCGAGCGCGCGGCGCAGGGCCGCCGGACTGGTGATCAGGCCCTGCTTGCCGCCGCCTTCGAGAAAGGCGATCAGGGCCTTGATCTTGGGCCCCATGCTGCCCTTGTCGAATTCTTCGGCAGCATCGTGCCGGCGGGCCTCGGCGAGCGTCATGCGGTCGAGCCATCGCTGACGCGGCGTGTTGAAGCCGAGCGCGACACGCTCCACCCCGGTCGCCAGCACGAACAGATCGGCACCGATCGCCCGCGCCAAAAGACCGGAGGCGAGATCCTTGTCGATCACCGCCTCCACCCCCTGCAGCATCCCCGCCGCGTCCTCGATCACCGGAATGCCGCCGCCGCCGCAGCCGATCACCACGAAGCCGGCGCGGGCGAGATGCGCCATCGCCTGATAGTCGATGATGCGCAGCGGCTGCGGCGACGGCACCACGCGCCGCCAGCCGCGGCCGGCATCCTCGGCAACCGTCCAACCCTGGCGCGCCGCCAGCGCCTTCGCCGCCGCCTCCTCCAACTGCGAGCCGATCGGCTTGGTCGGATTGCGGAAGGCGGGGTCGGCGGCATCGACCAGCGTCTCGGTCACCACCGCGACCGGCTCGCGCGCGATGCCGCGGCGGCGGAATTCGTTGCGGAAGGCACGGACGAACATGTAGCCGAGGGCGCCCTGAAGGTCGGCGCCGGCATAGTCCATCGGCACCGGCGCGACTTCCCGGATCGCCAGTTCCGAACGCCGCAGGATGTAGCCCATCTGCGGCCCGTTGCCGTGGGTGACGATGACGTTCCAGCCGGCATCGATCATGTCGGCGATGCCGGCGACGGTGAGCGCGGCGGCCTCGTACTGATCGGGGATCGACTGGTGGTCGCGGTCCCGGATCAGGGCATTGCCGCCGACCGCGACCACCGCAAGCCGATTTTCCGCTGCCATCTTTGCCCCCCCTGCGACGCGATCGGCCGTCAACCGTCCGGCAAGGCGGCGGCGAGCGCGACCAGCGCCTGCGCAAAGCAGTCGGGCGGCGCGTGGGTGATGCCGGCGCCGATCTGGCCGATGCCCGCCTCACGATGCGCGATACCGGTGTTGATGACCGGCAGCAGCCGCGTGTCGGCCACAAGGCGGGCATCGATGCCGGCAGGCGTGCCGGTGAAATTCATCGCCGGCAGGGTGAAGCCGCCATTGCGCCCGAGCGTGATGTGGCCCATCGCTTCGCTGTTGGCGATCGCATCGTCCGGCGTGCCGCCGACGAAGTTGACGATCGCTGGCGCCGCCGCCATGGCGAAGCCGCCAAGCCCGGCGGTTTCCGTGATCGCGCTGTCGCCGAGATCGGGGGCGGCATCGGCGGTCGAATAGCCGGGGAAGAACAGCCCATCGACCACCGGCGCCGGCGCAGTGAACCAGCGGTCGCCGGTGCCGGAGAGCTGGATGCCGAACGCGACGCCGTTGCGCGCCATCGCGGTCACCATGCTGCTGGCAGGCACGTCGCGCGCGGCGTCCAGCATCGCCTTGCAGGCAGCCATCGAGAGGTTGAGGAAGAAATGATCGCTGCCGGCGATGAAGGTCACCGCCCCGGTGATGTCGTCGCGGCCGGCGGTGCTTTGCAGCATCGCCGGCAGCAGCCGGCGCAGCAGCAGCGAGGTTGCGGCGGCGTTGCGGTTATGCACCTCATCGCCCATGTGCAGCGCCTGCGCGATCAGCGGCTTCAGCTCGATGCCGCCGGCCTGCCGCAGCGTCGCGTCGAGCACGCGGCACAGTGGGCCGGCCATCCAGCGCAGCCGCGCAATCACCTCGGCGCCGTTGGCCCCGAAGCGCAGCACCTTGCCCAGCCCCTCGTTGAGATTGCTGAAGCTTCGCCGCCCGCGCGTCGCCTCGCGCACGATCCAGACCGGCATCGAGGGCGAGATCACGCCGGCCATCGGGCCGACCGCGCCGTGGTGATGGCAGGGTGCGAATGCCACCTCCCCGCTCGCGGCGAGGTGTCCGGCGCTCCCGGGATCGGCGGCCCAGCCTTCAAACAGGATGGCGCCGATGATCGCCCCCTGCATCGGCCCGCACATGTGCGCCCACGCGATCGGCGGGCCGGCATGCAGGATCCGGCGCCCGTCCATGCCGGGAACCGCCTCACGCGCCGGCGCGATCCCCTCCAGCACCGGCTGCGCGGCGAGATAGGCGGCGAAGGCAGTGCGGTTCGCCGCCTCCACGCGGGCATCGTTGACAAGGCGGGCGAGCGCCTGGCCCGCCGCATGGTCGCCGGCGGCGGGCGGTGCCCACTCGATGCGGATCGCCCTGCCCCCGGCCGTCTCGATCGCGTCGGCGAAGGTGCCGAGACCGAGGTTCAGCACTTCCAGGGTCTCATCGAACAGGCGCATGTTCAGCCTCCGGCGGTTGCGGCGATGCGGCCGGCCAGTAGCGCCGCCTGGGCGTTGCTCGCGGTCAGCGCCATCCCGGCCTCGCGCAGGCGCGCCTGCTGGCGGGCGAGATTCTGCGGGTCGGCGGCGGTGCCGCAGACGAAGCCGACCACCGCCAGTTGCCGCCCGGCGGCGCGTGCCCCGGCGATGGCGGCCTCGATGGCGGGGGCGATGACGCCCGCCGGATCGGCGTGGGCGCCGAAGCCGAGCACGATGTCGAGCAGGATCACCGCGGTGGTGGGGTCGCGCGCTTCCTCGGCCAGCCGCTCCAGCCGCAGCCGCGGGTCGATCATCGGATGCGGGCGTCCGCGGGTGAACACGTCGTCGCCGAGATCGACCAGGGTATGCCCCCGGCTCTGCCACACATCGGCAAGCGGGCGGGCCGCGCCGACCGGTGTATTGGAATGCACGTCCGGCAGCGACGCCGCGAGCAGCAACGTCGCCTCGTAGCAGAACGTGCCGCCGCTGTAGAGGCCACGAACATGGCATTGCCCCGGCGCAAGCCGCGGCAGTTCGGGCAGGCCGTCATCGATCGGCGGACAGGGCCGGCCGGCCGCCGCCCCGACCGCGAGCAGCGCCGCGTCCTCAAGCGTCCGCGCCGGAATCAGGCGATCGCCTGCGATCGTCTGCGGATCGGCGCCGACGAAGTTGACGATCACGGGTTTGCCCGCAGTGCAGGCGCGATCGAGCACCTGCGCCGCCACCTCCGGCGCCGGCGGCTTGGAGATCAGCACGATCACCCGCGTCTGCGGGTCCGTCGCCAGCGCCGCGAGACCGTGCAGCATGGTGGTGCCGCCGACCTCGCGCGACAGGTCGTGACCGCCGGTGCCGATCGCCTGGCTGATGCCGCCGCCGAGGCGGTCGATCAGGCAGGTCACCTGTTGCAGGCCGGTGCCGGAGGCCGCCACCAGGCCGATGTCGCCGCGGCGGACCACGTTGGCGAAGCCGAGCGGGACGCCGGCGATGATGGCGGTGCCGCAATCGGGGCCCATGACCAGCAGATCATGCGCGGCAGCGTAGCGTTTCAGCACGATTTCCTCGGCGACCGGCACATTGTCGCTGAATATCATGACGTGCAGGCCGAGCCGCAGCGCCTTCATCGCCTCCGCCGCCGCGTAGTCGCCGGGGGTCGAGATCAGCGCCAGGTTGGCGGCAGGCGCCGTCTCCAACGCCATCTCCAGGCTGCGGGGCGGCATTTGGCGTCGCCCCCCGCCCTGGCCTGCGGAAGGCGCCTGATTGAACGCCCGATCCACTTCCGCCAGTGCCGCCGCCGCCGCCCCCTCCTCCGCTTCCAGCGCGATCAGAAGATCGTTCGGACCGGCGTCCACCTCCCCGGCCAGCAATTCGGCTTCCCGAAGCAGGGCAAGATTGGCCGGAGAGGCCATCACCGCCGAGGCCCGCCGCACCCCCGGCAGCGCCAGAAGCCGGGCCGACAGTTGCATAAGCTCAACCGAATCCCGGTAGAAATTCCGGGTGATCCTGGCGAGGCGTGCCATCGTGCCGTCTCCGGTCGGGAGCCGCGAATTTCGCCTGGAAATTCGTCGGCAGCTCTGTATACTATCCCGTACGCCAGTTCGCCTGGCAAGACCAAACAGGGGGACATCCGCCGCATGCCGAACGCTCCGAGCTCGCTGGACATCGCCTCGCTCCGCGCGGCCTACGATCGCGGCACCGCGAGCCCGAGCGGTGTGATCGAGCATGTGCTGGCGCGGATCGCGGCGCGCGGCGAGGATGGCGTATGGATCGATCGTCCCGATCCGGAGGCATTGCGAAGGGCGGCCCGGCGGCTGGAGGCCGAAGGGCCGGACGGCAGGCCGCTGTGGGGGATTCCGTTCGCGATCAAGGACAACATCGACCTCGCCGGCCACAGGACGACGGCTGCCTGTCCCGAGTTTGCCTATGTTGCCGGCAGATCGGCGACCGCCGTGGCACGGTTGGTGGCGGCCGGGGCGATCGCGGTCGGCAAGACCAATCTCGACCAGTTCGCGACCGGGCTGAACGGCACGCGCTCGCCCTATGGCATCCCCCGCTCGGCGCTCAACCCCGACTATATCTCCGGCGGGTCGAGTTCGGGATCGGCGGTGGCCGTGGCGGCGGGGCTGTCGAGCTTCGCGCTCGGTACCGACACCGCCGGCTCCGGCCGGGTTCCGGCGGCGTTCAACGATCTGATCGGGCTGAAGCCGACGCGCGGCCTGATCAGCACAAGCGGCGTGGTGCCGGCGTGCCGGTCGCTCGACTGCGTTTCCATCTTCGCGCTGTCGGCCGGCGACGCGCTGGCCGTGCTGGACGTGGCCGGCGGCTTCGATGCCGCCGACCCGTTTTCCCGCCGCCCGCCCCGCCCCGCGCCGGCGCCGCTGCCGAGCCGGTTGGCGGGCTGCCGGCTGGGCGTGCCGCGTGCCGGGCAATTGCGCTTCTTCGGCAACGAGGCCGGCGCCGCGCGCTTCGCCGCGACCCTGGCAGCGGCCGAAAGCCTAGGCGCGCAACCGGTCGAGGTCGATCTCGCCCCGTTCCTCGAAGCCGCGCGCCTGCTCTATGACGGGCCATGGATCGCCGAGCGCTACGTCGCCATCCGCGATTTCCTGGACCGCCAGCCGGAGGCGCTGCACCCTGTGACACGCCAGATCATCACGGGCGGCGCCGTGCCATCCGCCGCCGATGCCTTCGCCGCCTATTACCGGCTGCGGGAACTGCGTCGCGCGACGGAAGCGACCTGGCAGGCGATCGACGTGCTGATCACGCCGACCGCGGGCCGCCACTACACGGTGGCGGAGCTGCTGGCCGACCCGGTTGGCCTGAACTCCGCCCTCGGCTACTATACGAACTTCGTCAATCTGCTCGATCTTGCGGCAATCGCGGTGCCGGCGGGGCGGCAGCCCGACGGGCTCGCCTTCGGGGTGACGCTGACCGCCCCCGGCTGGCAGGACGGCGCGCTGTGCGCGCTGGCGGATGAATTGCACCGCGCCGGCAACCAGACCGTCGGTGCAGTTGGCATCCCGCTTGCTTCCCTACCCCCACCCCGCCCAACAGCCGCGGAGGAGGTGGTGAAGGTTGCCGTATGTGGCGCACATATGTCGGGTCTGCCGCTGAACTGGCAGCTGACCGAGCGTGGCGGGCGGCTTGTGCGCGCCTGCCACACCGCCCCCGAGTACCGTCTCTATGCGCTGCCGGGCGGTCCGCCGGCGCGTCCCGGCCTGGTGCGCCGTGCGGCGGGGACGGCGATCGCCGTCGAAGTGTGGGAAATGCCGGTCGCCGCCTTCGGCAGTTTTGTCGCCGGCATTCCGGCACCGCTCGGCATCGGCTCGCTGGAGCTGGAGGACGGCGAGATCGTCAAGGGGTTCGTCTGCGAGGCCTACGCGACCGGCGACGCGCACGACATCACCGCGCTCGGCGGCTGGCGACGCTATCTCGAAACGCGGACCAGATGATGGAGAACGGGATGCTGCGCGTACGCGCCGAGCCATACGAGTTTTCGTGCGAGCCGGGTCATGTCGCGCTCGTCATCATCGACATGCAGCGCGATTTCGTCGATCCGGGCGGGTTCGGCGAGGCGCTCGGCAATGACGTGTCGCTGCTGCGCCGGGCGATCGCGCCGACCGCGCGGGTGTTGGCGGCGGCGCGGCGGACGGGGATGCTGGTGATCCACACGCGCGAGGGACATCGACCCGATCTGACCGACCTGCCCGCGACCAAGAAGGCCCGCGGACGGCTGCGGACCGGCATCGGCGATGCCGGGCCGATGGGGCGGATCCTGGTGCGCGGCGAATATGGCCATGACATCATCGACGAACTCGGGCCGGCGCCCGGCGAGCCGGTGGTGGACAAGCCGGGCAAGGGCGCCTTCCACGCCACCGATCTCGACAGCATCCTGCACAGCCGCGCAATCCGCCAGCTGATCGTCTGCGGCGTCACCACCGAGGTCTGCGTCAACACCACGGTCCGGGAGGCCAACGACCGCGGCTATGACTGCCTCGTGCTGGCGGACTGCGTGGCCTCGTATTTCCCCGAGTTCCAGCGGGTCGCGCTGGAGATGATCAAGGCGCAGGGGGGGATCTTCGGATGGGTCGGCGCATCCGGCGATCTGATGGAAGTGCTCGGGCAACTGCCGGAAGCAGCACCGCTCCCGGCCGGGTAGGCAGGAAAATTCAACGCGAGGGCGGATGGTCACGCCCCGAACAGGGAGGAAGAACCGATGCCGATGACGCGGGCGGTGGGCACGGAAATCCGCTGGTGGGTGCCGGGTGACTGGAACGGGTTCTTCGGCCTGTTCACCAATGTCGTCCTCAACGTGATCGTGCTGACCGGGCTCTGCCTCGGTGTCATCGGGCTGCCCGGCGGAATCGTGTTCGGCCGCATCCTGCCCGCGCTCGGCATCGCGCTGCCGATCGGCAACCTCTACTACGCCTATCTCGCCTACCGGCTGGCGAAAAAGGAAGGCCGCGGCGACGTGACGGCGATGCCGTACGGGCCGAGCGTGCCGCACATGTTCATCGTCGTCTTCGTGATCATGCTGCCGGTCTATCTCAACACGCACAACGCCGTGCTGGCGTGGCAGATCGGCCTCGCCTGGGCCTTCATCATCGGCGTCATCGTGCTGATCGGCGCCTTCATCGGCCCGTTCATCCGCCGCATGACGCCGCGCGCCGCGATGCTCGGCACGCTCGCCGGCATCTCGATCGCCTTCATCTCGATGCGGCCATCCTTCCAGATGTGGGAGGTGCCGTGGATCGCATTCCTTTCCTTCGGCATCGTGCTGATCTCCTGGACCGCCAATGTCCGCCTGCCGGGTGGCGTGCCGGGCGGGTTGGCCGCAGTGGCGGTCGGCACCGTGATCAGCTGGATCGCCGCCGCGTTCGGCTGGACGGATATCGTGAGCGGTGCCCAGGTTTCCGCCTCGTTCGCCGCTTTCGGCCTGCATCTGCCGCAGCCGACGGCCGACGTACTGTCCGGCCTGGTCGATATCGCGCCGCTTCTGGTCACCGCGATTCCCCTCGGAATCTACAACTTCACTGAGGGGATGAACAATGTCGAAAGCGCGGCGGCGGCCGGCGATGACTACAACCTTCGCCAGATCCTGCTTGCCGACGGCATCGGCGCGGTGATCGGGTCGATCCTCGGCAGCCCGTTCCCGCCAGCGGTCTATATCGGCCACCCGGGTTGGAAGGCGGTGGGCGGGCGGATCGGCTATTCGCTCGCCACCGGCGTCGTGATTGCACTGGTCTGCTTTCTCGGCCTGACCGCGCTGCTGCTGGCGGTCGTGCCGCTGGTCGCCATTCTGCCGATCCTGCTCTATATCGGCCTCGTGATCGGCGCCCAGGCGTTCCAGGCGGTGCCGTCGAAGCATGCCCCGGCCGTGGTGCTGGCGCTGATCCCCAACATCGCGGCGTGGGGGCAGACGCAGATCGACGGGGCGCTGAACGCGGCCGGTACCAGCGCCGCGCAGCTCGGCATGGGCAAGCTGATGGCGACCGGCGTCGTGTACCACGGCATGGAGCTGCTCGGCGGCGGCGCGGTGCTGGCCGGGCTGATGCTGGGCGCCATCGCGACCTTCATCATCGACCGGGAGTTCAACAAGGCCGCCGCCTGCGCCCTGGCGGCAGCGATCCTGTCCTTCTTCGGTTTCATCCACGGCGTGCGGCTCGCCTGGGCGTCGTCGCCGACGATCGCGCTCGGCTATGTGCTGCTCGGCGTCATCTGTCTTGCCGTCGCGTGGCGTGAGGAGCGGGCCGCCGCGGCGGCGGCGCTGTCGGCACGGGCCTAGACCCCGCTCCGGCTGCCGGCGCGGCGCGGAAGCCCGCTGCCGGCAGCGCAGCCGTCCAGCAGGCCGAGGACCCCGGCCGCGCCGGAACCATGGCCCACGGCGAGCGCATCGGCGAGCGCGCGGTCACGTTCGGTGCCGCCTTCGCCATGCGCCATCGCGGCGGCGACCGCGTAGAGCCGCTGCGATATCTCGCCCTGCGCGGCGGCTTCGAGATAGAGGCGGCTGACACGGGTGGTGACTTCCGCCAATCCGGACAACCCGGCCAGCAGCGCCGCCGGGAACGCCGGAGGCATCGCGGCGTCACCGCACGCCAGCAGCCCGGCCGCATAGCCGACGAGGTAGTCGTCACCGGCGGGCGTCCTGCCCTCACCCAGCCCGATCATCCGCGACATGGCACGGCAGGCGCCGGCGCTGTCGCGCGCATGCGTTGCGGCGCCGAGAGCGGCAATCGCGGCGGCGCAGTCCCGCAGCACGGCGACCCGTCCGTCCCGGAGGACAGCCGCGGTAAGATCGCGCCAGGCGGCGCGGCTCGACGGACGGCGAAGATCGAGTTCGAGGGCGCGCAGATCGCTGCACCATTGCCGTGCCGCGCGCAGATCGACGGCAAGCCTGCTCCCGGCGACGCGCAGGATGCCGGCCCTGGATGCCACGCAGGCGTCCGCGGTCAGCACGTCCGTGAAGGAGAACCCCGGCGGCGTGTCGAGGCCGATGCCGCAGGGCAGCGCCCCGAGCGACGCCGCTGCCAGTGTCACGCAGGCTTCTGTCACGCAGGCTTCGGCGGAAATCGCCACGAGACAGGCGCGGCCGTGGACTTCCAGGAGGTGGCCGGAAAAGTCCCCCTCCGGCACGAAAGCGCCGCGTATCAGGGCCGCGAGGCGCACGCGCCGGCCGCGTCAGCCGCTGGCATAGGCGCGCGCCAATGCCTCCTTGATGGAATTGCCGACGATGTTCCGTCCATCCTCGACGTTGCGCTGCAACGCGGTGCGTGCGCCGGCAACGTCTGCGGCAATGATCCGATCGAGGATCGCCAGATGCTGCACGCAGGTGTTCTCGAAGCGATTTGGCTTGGCGAAATCGATGGTGCGGAAGACCAGCAGACGCTCATTGATCGCCTGCAGCTGCTGAAGCAGCAGCGCGTTGCCGGCAAGGGCGGCGAGGCCCTCGTGGAACAGGGCATCGAGCCTGGCGAGTTCTTCGACATCGGGCGGGCGCTGGCGGTGCACCGCCTGCCAGTTTTGCGCCAGTTCGTTGAGCCGGTCCGCCGAAGCACCGGAGGCGGCGAGCTTTTCGACGGCGAACAGTTCGAGCGCGAGCCGCACATCGTACAGCTCCTCGAGCTCGCTGACCCTGACCTGCCGGACGGCGTAGCCGCGATTGTCCATGCGCCGCACGAACCCGTTGGTGGCCAGAATCTGGAGAGCCTCCCGCACCGGGCTGCGGCTGACGCCGAACTCGCGGCACAGTCCGTCCTCCGTCAGCCGGTGCTCGGGCGGGTAGTGCCAGCTCAGGATCCGTTCCTTGAGGGCGGCAACGATCGGTTCGCTGAACGTAGCCGACGGCTCGATGGCCATGGCCAACCCCTGTCTTCCGACCATCTGGGCGAAATTCTGCATACCGTCCTGCATATGGCGACGGATGGGCAGGGCGGCAAGCGCCGGCGCGGTGGCGTCGCGGCCCGCCTGCGGCCGGTGCAGCCGGTGCGCCATCGCCCGCTGTCCGCGACCGGGTGCCATATCCTGGCCAGGAGGGCAAAGGCGGAGTAGATTATTACGATGACCGTAGCCCGCCGTCCGCGCCGCTGCGAGCGCAACGTGGTGGTGATCGGCGCCGGCTCGGCCGGGCTGGTCGCCGCCTATCTCGCCGCCGCCCTGCGCGCCCGCGTCACGCTGGTCGAAGCGGACCGCATGGGCGGGGAATGCCTGAACACCGGCTGCGTGCCCTCGAAGGCGCTGATCCATTGCGCCCGCCTTGCCGCCGCCGCCCGCGAGGCCGCCGCCCTGTCCGGCGCCCCGCCCCCGCCGCCGCCCGACTTCGCCGCCGTGATGGCGCGCGTGCAGGCGGCGGTGGCCACCGTCGCCCCGCATGATTCGGCGGAACGCTACGCCGCCCTCGGCGTCGATGTGCGCCACGGCCGGGCGCGCATCGTGGCGCCCTGGTGCGTCGAGGTGGACGGCGTGCCGCTCACCACCCGCGCCATCGTCATCGCCGCCGGCGCCGAGCCGATCGTCCCCGACCTGCCCGGACTGGCCGCCGTCGGATATTTCACATCCGAGACAATATGGCAGCTCCGGTCGCTGCCGCCGCGGCTGGTCGTGCTGGGCGGCGGTCCGGTCGGCTGCGAGCTGGCGCAGGCTTTTGCGCATCTCGGCAGCCGGGTGACGCTGGTGCAGCGGGCCGCGCGGCTGCTGATGCGCGAGGATGCCGAGGTCGCCGCCGTGATCGCCGCGCGGCTGGCTGCGGACGGGGTGGTGGTGCGCGCGGCGCAGGCGCCGCTCGCGGTGACGCCCGACGGTGCCGGCGGCGTGCTGCACTTCCCGCCCGGCAATGGCGATGCCGTCGCCTTCGATGCGCTGCTGGTCGCGGCCGGCCGCCGGCCGCGCACCGCCGGATACGGGCTGGAAGAACTTGGCATCGGAACCACGGGCAGACAGGGCGTGGCGACGGACGCCTTTCTGCGGACCGTCCATCCCGGCATCTTCGCCTGCGGCGACGTGCTCGGGCGCGACCCGTTCACCCACGCCGCCGCGCATCAGGCACAGGCGGCGGTGCTCGGCGCGCTGTTCGCGCCGTTCTGGCGCGCCCGCTATGACGAGAGGGTGATGCCTGCCGTCACCTTTACCGCGCCCGAGGTCGCGCGCGTCGGCCTCAACCAGCAGGCGGCGCGGCTGGCGGGGGTGGCGCACGAGGTGACCGATGTCGCGATGGCCGATCTCGACCGCGCCATCGTCGATGGCGCGACGGCGGGTTTCGTCAGGGTGCTGACGGCGCCGGGCCGCGATCGCATTCTCGGGGCGACCGTCGTCGGCACGGCGGCCGGCGAGATGATCGCGGAATTCGCGCTCGCCATGCGCCACCGCATCGGGCTGCGCCGTCTGCTCGCCTCCGTGCATGCCTATCCGACCTATGCCGAGGCGAACCGGCTCGCCGCCGGCGCGTGGCGCCGCAGCCATGCCGCACCGGCGGTGCTGCGCCTGCTGGGGCGGCTGCACGCCTGGCGCCGCGGCGGTGGCACATGAACGGCCTGCCGCACCGGCCGCGATGCGGCATCCCCGCCCCGCCGACGCGCCGCCGGTGCCGGGCGGATGGCAGGCGGTTACTGCCCGTCCGCCCTGCGCACCCGCCCCTGGCAAGCGGCGGCATTTCATGCAACATGCCGACCGGAGGAGAACCCACATGTCCAAGCAGAACTGGCTGCGTCTCCCGCTGCTCGCCGGTGCGGCCGGCCTTGCCCTCGCCGCCGCGGCACGGGCGGAGGAGCCGATCCGCATCGGCGTGATCGGCGAGGAATCGGCGGTTGCCGGCGCCTCCCTGACCAAGGCGGCGCAGATGGCGGCCGACGACATCAATGCCGCCGGCGGCGTGTCCGGCCGCAGGATCGAGGTCATCACCTATGATGACCATTCCTCGGCCGCCGATGCCGTGCGCGCGTTCCAGCGCGCGGTCAACCAGGACCATGTGGTGGCGGTCGTCGCGACCTATATCAGCGAGGTGGCGCTGGCGATCGAGCCATGGTCGGCCCGCCTGCACATTCCCTACATCGTGGCCGGCGCCGCCAGCAACGAGATTTCCAAGCAGGTCCACAAGGATTATGACCACTTCAAATACACCTTCCACGGCTGGCTGACCTCGGCGTTCATCGCGCAGTCGATCTGCGACGCCGAACACGACCTCCTGGTCGTACCGCTGCACATGAAGACGGCCGTGATCATGAGCGAGGACGCCGCCTGGACCAAGCCGCTCGACGAGCGTTACCAGGAATGCCTGCCCAAGGCCGGCCTGCAGGTGCTGGACGAAATCCGCTTCAATCCCGACACCACCGATTTCACCCCGATTTTCCGTCAGATCGAGGCCAAGCATCCTGACGTGATCATCACCGGCATCAGCCATGTCGGCGTGCAGCCCACCGTGCAGTGGCGCGACCAGCAGGTGCCGATCGCCATGGCCGGCCAGAGTTCGCAGGCAACCACAAGCACGTTCTGGAAGGACACGAACGGTGCCGCGAACGGCGTGATCACGGCGAGCGCCGCTACACCGGGTGTCGCGCTGAGCAATCTCACCATCCCGTTCACCGAGGCGTATCAGAAGCGGTTCGGCGATTCCCCCTCCTACACCGGCTATACGGCCTATGACGCGATCCACGTCCTTGCCGACGCGGTGACGCGCGCCGGCGGGACGGAGGCGGACAAGCTGGTCACGGCGCTGGAGGCAACCGATCTCGTCGGCACGGTCGGCCGCTGGCAGTTCTATGGCAAGGACGATCCGTTCACCCATGCGCTGAAATACGGGCAGGGCCTGGTCACCGGCGTCACCTTCCAGTGGCAGGACGGCAAGCAGGTGACGCTGTGGCCCGCCGACAAGGCCAACGGCAAGGTCCGCTTCCCCTCCTTCGTCAAGTTGCAGCAGGCGGCGAATTGAACCAACGGCGCCGCGCGCGGCGCATCATCGGGGACGGCGGCCCGGGCGCTCCCCGGGCCGTCCTTTGCAAAGGACGCTGATGCAGGCGCTGCAAATCCTGATCGACGGCTTCGCCATCAGCGCCCTCTACGGGCTGGCTGCGGTCGGCTTCACGCTGATGTTCGGCGTCTGCGGCGTGCTCAATCTTGCCCATGGCGGCATCATGGTGATCGGTGCGCTGATCGGCTGGCTGGCTGCCGGGGCGCTCGGCCTCGGCACATGGCTCGGCAGCCTGGCCGGTGTGCTCGCGGCACTGCTGGCGGCTTACGCCACCTATTTCACCGTGGTCCGGCCGATCCAGCGTTCACGGGCGATTCCGCAGGAGGAAACGGAGATCTTCGTGCTCACCGGCACGCTGCTGTGGGGCATCATGATCCAGGTCGGGGCGGCGTGGCTATTCTCCGACAATCCGGTGACGATCCGGCCGATGATCGGCGGCGTGGTCGATCTTGCCGGCGTGCGCACGCCGGCCAACGAGATTCTGATCGCCGCGGTGTGCTGGGTGGCGATCGGGCTGCTGTGGCTGCTGGTCAACCGGACCCGCGCCGGCCGCGCCCTGCTGGCGGCGGCGATCAATCCGCGAGGCCTCGTGCTGCTCGGCTTCGAACTCGACCGCATCTATCTTCTGGTGTGGACGATCTACGGCGTGCTGGCCGGCATTGCCGGCGTGCTGCTGGCGACGTTCCTCGGCGTCGGCACCAACAATGTCGGCCAGCTTACCGCCAGCGCCTTCTCGGTCGTCATCATGGGCGGCCTCGGCAGCGTCTCCGGCTCGCTGATTGCGGCCTATGTCGTCGGCTATCTGGAAACCTTCACCGCCTACATGATCGCGCCGACCCTGCGACCGATTCCGGCGCTGATCCTGCTGGTGCTGGTCGTCTATGTCCGGCCGCAGGGATTGCTCGGCCGGCGCTGAACCAGGGCGCCGGCAGGATCGGCGGCATCGTCGGCCGGCGCGGCTTCGGACGGCCGATCCTGCCAGTAGCGCGCCGCGGTGGGGGCGGTCAGCAGCGTGAGCCGGCCGGCCGCCGGCGGGTGGATGACGGCCGCGCCGTCGGTCCAGCGCCATTGCTTTTCTCCCGCATGCCAGCCGGTGCCGAGGGAAGCGGCCGGCACCCTCCGCCCGCCGATCGCAAGCCGCCGCACCGCGAGGCCCAGCCGCCGCCGGTCATCCTCGGCGAACCAGGCGGGGACGAAATGGCGGCTCAGCAGGTGGAGTTGGCGCGTGCCCGCCGGCACCTCGGCCTGCATCCGGTCCGGGGTGGCGGCGATGAGCGGCAGCATGTCGCCATCGGCCAGGATCCGCACCGCCGGATCGGCGGTCAGGACATGGCCGAGCGCCAGCACCCGCAGCATCAGCCGCGCATGCGCCGCCACAACCGCCGACCCGGTGAGAAGCAGCGGGGCGCAGGCCCGTTCGTTCCAGGCACCCGCGCCGGCCAGATCGGGATGGAGCGCGCGCACCCCCGCCCCGCCCGCGAACAGGCCGCGATTGCCGGTGTCGAGATAGCTCTCGGCCTCCAGCCCCTCGGCCAGCAGCAGCGCGTGGCGATCGAGCTCGACGTGATGGTAGGTGACGTGCGGCGGGACTTCCTGCACCACGGTGACGCCGTTGACCAGCGCCTGCGCCTGGATCAGGACGCCATCGACGAACACGGCATGATCGGGGGAAAGCAGCAGGTCGCGCCGCGGCACGCCGGGCGCGACGGCATCGGCCCGGATGCGCACCGGCGCGGCGCGTGACGGATCGGGATGGCGGGCAAGGTCGATCGCGACATGACCGACCCAGCGCACCGTCTCCGCCGCCCAGCCCTCGCCCCGCCGCGCCAGTACCGCATCGCCCGCGCGCAGGCGTTCCACGCGCACCGTGCCCGACGGTGTGGCAAGGCGCGTGCCGGCGGCGTAACAGGGCGCCTCCGTGATCTGGGTGCCGCCGCCGGGCGCCGCGGCGACCACGAACCGCTCGTTGGCGAAGCTCTGCGCCGGGTCGAAGGCGATGTCGTAGGCGGCACCGTTCTCCGTCACGCTCAGCAGGTTGGTCGTCGGGTCGAGTAGCGCGGTGGCGCCGGCGGCGAATGGGATGCCGGGCAGCAGGATACTGTCGCCGCTCGCCGATCCCGCCGGGTCGAAGCCGCTGATCACGTTCGCCGGCACCGTCGTCCCGCCGATCACCAGCACGCCGCCGCTGCCGGCGAAGCCGATCGCGCCGCTGATGATGGCCCCGGCGCCGAGCGACAGCGTGCCGCCCGCGCCGATCACCGGGTCGATCGCGACACCGCCGGAGGAGATCGTCGCGACACCGCCGGACTGCACCGTGTCGGCAACCGAACTGCCGCCCGCCAGCACCGTCTCGCTGCCGCCGGACAGGATCTGCGACAGGCTGACCACGCCGCCGGAAGCGACCTGCGCCACGGCGCCGGAGGTGACGCTGACCCGCGCGCCGGAAATCCCGGCGCTGACCGTGAGCGTGGCGCCGCTCGACAGCGTCGCGCCGCTCAGCACCGCGCCGCTCGCCGCCGACAGCACTCCGCCGGCCAGCAGCGTGATGCCGCCCGCCACGCCGCCGCTCGCGATCTCCTCGACGCCGCCGGAGGAGATCACGGCACTGCCGCCGGATTGCAGCACGGTATCGATGGCAATGCCGCCGGAGGCGACGATCAGCGTCCCGCCGGACTGCACCACGGCGCCGGTATCGCTGCCGCCGGACAACACCGTCTCATTGCCGCCCGACAGGACGGTGACAGCACTGAGGCCGGCGCCGCCCTGCACCACCGCCTGGCCGCCGGAGGCGACCAGGACGGCGCCGCCCGATTGCACCAGCGGATTGACCGCACTGGCACCCGACTCGACGATCAGCGTGATGCCGGGGGACACCGTCGCCCCGCTCTCGATCACGCCCGAGCCGAGTGCGAGATTGGCGCCGGAGAGCAGGGACACGACCGAGTTGGTCGCGCCGGAAACCAGAAGCTGCGTGCCCCCCGACGAGACCACGGTGCCACTCGCCGTGCCGCCGGAGGACACCACCAGAACCCCACCGGAACTGACCACCGAGGAGATCGTCGCGCCGCCCGACACGATCACGGCAGACCCGCCGCCCGAAACCGTGGTGGCCGACGTGGTGCCGCCCGACGATACCGTGATCAGCCCGCTCGACCCGATCGTGCCGCCGCTGTCCAGGCCACCGACCAGCACGTCCTCCCTGCCGCCGGAAAGAACGTCCGTGGCGCTGGCGGCGCCGCCGGAGGAAACCAGCAGCAGCCCGCCCGCACTGACCACGGAGGGCGTCGCCTTGCCGCCGGACAGCACGGTTTCGGTGCCGCCCGCGAAAATCGACCCGCCGGCCGCCAGACCGCCGGCGGAAACGGCGAGCTGGCCGCTGACGATGCTGTTGTCCGCGGTGCCGCTCACCTCCACGATCTGCGATCCGCCGGCAAGGATCTCCGTGCCGAACGAGCTGGCGCCGGCCGAGACCACCTCCGACGCGCCGGCACTGACCACGGTATTCTGGTCGTTCATGCCGGCCAGGACGCCAAGGACAAAGCCGGAGCCGAGCTGCGTGGACTGGTCGTTGCCGCCGGAGGCGACGCTGAACACGGCGCCCGCGAGCAGGGTCAGCCCGATCTCCTGCCCGCCTGACGACACGGTTTCGGTCCCGCCGGCGGAAATGATCCCGGATCCGCCGGCGACATCGACCGGCCCCGCCGAACCGCCGGAGGAGACAACGAACAGCGCCCCGGCATTGACGATGGTCGGCCCGGCGGCGGCGCCGGAGAAAACGGTCTCCGTGGCGCCGGAAGACAGCACCGTGATGGACGCAGCCCCGCCCGACGAGACCAGCAACTCACCGGAGACGGTCGCCCCCGTGACCACGCCGCCGGCGACAACCACCAGCGTGCCGCCGGACTCAACCACCGGACTCGCCAGCGCCGTGCTGGCGCTGACTGTCTGCCCGGACGCAACCGTCGTGCCCATGCCGTCCCCGCGTGCAGACCCGCACAGCCGCAGCCACGCGGTTCGCGCTGTCCGCGCTGTCCGCACGGTCCGGCCGCAAGCGGCGGGTCGTTTTGATCCCCCGCTGGGAGATTTTCACGGGACGATGTTCAACTCAAGTGATTTTTTCGATCACGAAAGAATCAGATTCGCGTGTCCACAGGTCTGCCAATCGCAACGTCGCCGGCAGACGGTACTGTTGCCGACAGACACTCCCCGCCGCCGCCGTGGATCTGGTTTCATCCGGACACCAACCGGCGTCGCGCCGGTGGCAATGCGTGACGGGGGCGAAGTGTCGAGCCTCGATCATGCACGTGACCGGCTCTGGCGGCATGATTTGGCACCGAGGTGGAGGAATGCAGCGCGGACCGTGGCCGAAGGCCGCGTAATACCAACCGCCCTGGACATTGACCTGCGCCCAAGCGCGAGTGCCGATGGACGAGATTCGGTCTGGGTCACTGATGAGAAAATCCCAGGCCTCTTTGCAGGCTGCGACGATGGCCTGGTAGCTGTCCCGGACGAGCCGGCTCAACTTAGGCGCGCAGGTACTCCCAGACGTTTTCCATCGGGTTCAATTCGGGCGCATCGGCTGGCAGCGGCAGCAGAGTGATGTTGTCGGGCAAGCAAAGCGTCCCACCTTGCTGGTGCCATCCGGCGTCGTCGCAGACCAGCACCGCATGCGCCCCCTGCGCCACCTGCGTGGCGATCTCCTTCAGATGCTCGTTCATCGCCTCGGTGTTGACGGCCGGCATGATGATGGCGGCGCCAACCCTGCGGGCCGGGCAGATGGCGCCGAACAGGTAGCCGGAGTCATGGCGGTTGTCGCGCACCATCGGCGGGCGGGCGAGAGCCGCGTGGTGCCCAGACATAAGCGATCGATCCCTTCTGGCCGACCCTGGCTTCATCCTGGAACCAGATTTCCAGCCTCTGGCCGGCGGCCGAAGCCGGCACAGCCTCGGCTACCAGGGCAGCGAAGTTTTTTTATATGCCTCCTGGGCCGCGGCATCCCTCTTCGGATGATGGGGCCGCGGCTGCAGCCGGGTCAGGCCCAGCTTGCGCAGCAGCTTGCCCACCGTCCGTTCATGCACCGGGACCGAATGGCGCTGCTCGATCTGCGCCCGCAGATCAACGCAGCGCCAGCGGACCACCCCATCCTTCTCAGGATCCGGCCCGGCCACCACCAGCCCCTTGAGTTCGGCCATCTGCGCATCGTTCAACCTCGCCGTGGGGCCAGGCGCGGTGCGCGAGGTCAGCCCGGCCACGCCCTCCGCGTTATAGCGATGCACCCAGTCACGCAGAGTCTGCCGCTGCATCACATTCTGCGTCGCCGCGTCCGTGCGCGACTTGCCGTCCAGCAGCAGCGCCAGCGCCAGCAGCCGCCGCACCACCGGCGCGTCTTTCGACTTGGCTGCCAACTGGCGCAACTCCGCCGCCGAGTGATCCAGATTGGTGATCGCGATCGCTTCGCCCATCCGTTGTCCCTACCCTCGACTCGACGTCCGGAGGCATCGAATCAGGACAACAGCCTTCCGGAAAGCCCTCCGAGAGTCAGGAACAAGGGCTGTTGGTATGCGCGCCGGGTTGGTGGGCGGCGGCGCGCGAAATATTAAACATACCGGCCGCCGTTGACCCATCGCAGATGGGTCAACTCAAAGGGCGGCTGGTATGAGATCACCCCCCTGCCGGAGGCGGCTTCCATTTAGCCCTTCATGAAGGCGGCGAACGCCTCCGCATAGTCGGGATGCCAGCGCGAGAGGGCGGGCCGGTTGTGGATCAGATCGCCGACCGCCCACGCCATGCGCCGCTCGTCCATCGCGCGGGTGCTCTCATGGTCCTGGCAGAACAGGTAGAAATCGCCCTTCGCGAGGCCCGCCACCATGACCTCGACGACCTGTTCGGCGGTCCAGGCGCCGGCCGGCTTCTCGGCGCGGCCGGTCATGCCGGTGAAGGTGAAGCCGGGGATCAGCAGATGCGCGCTGACCCGCCCCGGTGCCGCCTGCCGCAACTCGTGCGCAAGCAGTTCGGTGAACGCCTTCACCCCTGCCTTGGCGACGTTGTAGGCGCTGTTGCCCGGCGGCAGCGTGATGCCCTGTTTGGAGCCGGTGTTGACCACCACCGCCGGCGTGTCATGCGCTAGCATGGCGGGGACGAAGGCCTGCACGCCGTGGATCACGCCGAGCAGGTTGATTTCCAGCAGCTGGCGCCAGCCGTTGGTGTTGTTCCAGGGTTTGCCGGGATTGTCGCCGATCGCGGCGTTGTTCATCAGCACGTGAACGTCGCCGAACCGCGCCGCCGCGGCTTCGTGCAGCCGCACGAGGTCGCCGGGCCGCGCCACGTCCACAACCTCCGTGTGGACCGCGGCGGCGCCGAGATGCGCGGCTGCCTGCTGCAACGCCGCTTCGCTGCGGTCGGCCATGACGACATTGAGCCCGAGGGCGGCGAAGTGCCGGGCGGCGGCAAGGCCGATGCCGCTGGCGGCGCCTGTGATGACGGCGGTGCGGCCCGGGCGCAGGGCGGGATGGGTCACGGGGTTTCTCCTTTTCGGCCGTCCGGGGTCGGGCGTCAGCCGAGTTGCGGCGCGGTCGCCTGAAAGCTCGGCAGCGCCTGCGTGCGCTCCCACCATTCGGCGAAGCCGTCCGCCGCGAAAACCTCCGCGGCGTCGGGGGTGAGCGCGACGTAGAAGCAGATCGGCGCGAGATAAAAATCGCCGATCGACGGGCGGGCGCCGGCGATGAAGGCGTCGCGGCCACGCAGCTTCATCAACCCCTCCAGCACGCGCCGGCCGGTGGCGATCCCCTGCCGCCGCGCGTCTTCGTTGCGCCCGCCGATGAAGTCGGGAAACAGGTGGTAGCCGGCCACCCCGATAAGCGCGGCATAGCCGTAGGAATCGACGATGCCCATCGCCATGCGCATGCGCGCACGATCCGCGGCGGTGTCAGGGGTGAAGGAAGGGCCGGGCAGCACCTCATCCAGATAGGGCGCGATGGCGCTGGTTTCGATGATGCGCCGGCCATCGTGGTCGAGCACCGGTACCTTGCCGAACGGATGTCGCGCGAGATGTTCGGGCTGGCGCGGCTCCCCCTTGAGCACATGCACCGGCACCTGGTCGTATTGCGCGCCCTTTTCGGCGAGCAGCATCCGCACCGTGCGGACATAGGTGCTGCCGTCGAAGCCATAGAGGACGATCCTGGACATTGCGCTTCCCCCTTTTCGCCGCTGCGATGAGGAGTGCAGATGGGGTGTGCCGCGCCGGGTCCAACCCCTGATGCCGCCCTTCCCCCCTGCCCGCCGCTCACGCCGCGACCTCGTCCGTGCGGATCAGCCGCTGCCAGCCGCTTTGCCGGCGCGCGGCTTCGCGCAGCACCTGGGCGGCGTAGAAGATGTGCTCGCGCATGAGATATTCGGCGCGCTCGGCGTTGCGCGCCACGATTGCGGCGAGGATGCGGTGATGGTCGTCGTGCGAGCGCCGGATCGCCACATGGTCCTCCCACACGAAAACGCAGTCGGAGGCGAGCGGGACGTTGTGGATCTGCCGGACGAGATCGAAGGCGAGCGTGTTGCCCGATGCCGCCAGGATGGTTTCGTGAAAGACGACGTTCATTGCGCGGTAGTCCGGCAGATCCGCCGGATCGAGCACGCCCCTGGCGAGAATCCGGTCGCCGTCGGCAAGACTGGCGGCCAGCCGGTCGTGCACCGCCGCGTCCAGACCACGGCGCGCGCACAGGCCGCAGGCCAGTGCCTCCAGCCGCTCGCGCACCTCGAACGCCTGCTGCACGTCGGTGAGGCGGAAGGTGCGTACCTATGGCATCGGGCCGGTGCGTCCCGGTCTTCGCGCGCCGTCGCCGTTCGTGCGAACCGGCTATCTCCGGCGCGCGGTGAGCATCGCGGCATTGGCGGCCGGGATCGATGTGCCGGCGGCGGCGCTGGCCTGCACCGGGCAGGCGATGAAGGCCGCCGCCGGGCACGGCATCGATCCCGATTTCGGCAGCGGTGCATCGGCCTATGACCGCTATCTCGGCGACCCGGCGCACCGGTCCGACCCCTGCCTTGGCCCGATCGGCACGCCGCCGTTCTACGTCGTCGCCGTCTGGCCCGGCGACATCGGCACCGCAGCCGGGCTGCGCACCGACGGTGCGGCGCGCGTCCTCGATCGGCAGGACCGGCCGATCCTGGGCCTCTTTGCCTGCGGCAACGACATGAACCCGGTGATGGCGGGCGCCTATCCGGCCGCCGGCATCACGCTCGGTCCCGCACTCACCTTGACCGGACTTGAACAGTAGAACGCCAAAATCGGCTCCGGGCGGGTAATACCAACCCGCCTAAACACTGACACACGCCCAGGTGCGAGTGGCGATCGTCCTGATCTGCTCCGGATCGCCGATGAGAAAGCGCCATGCCTCTGCGCAGGCCTCGACAATCGCTTCGTAGGTGTCCCACACCGTATGACTGAGCTTGTTGCCGCGCAGGTAGTCCCAGACGTTCTCCATCGGGTT
>JAJZNE010000009.1 GCA_021847995.1 Pseudomonadota bacterium
TTTCTCCAGTTCTCGAGGGTGAGCAGGGTCACGGTTTTGGATGGGTTTCTGATCGCGGAATTTGATGGGCTTCCCAGTTCCGCTTCCCGTTTTCTGTAGGGTGTTTGGGAAGCGGAACTGGGAAGTGGGCGAGACGGCGGAAGTGAGGTGGCATCTGCCTTGGCGCAGCGATTGGGTTTGCTGGGTGGGTCAGCGGGCGGCGAGGCGGTATCCGTTGGCGGATTTGATGATGATGCCGGCGGCGGTCATTGCCGCGAGGCGCTGATAGAGGGTGGTGGCGCGGACACGGCAGGACGCGCGCAGTTCGGCGAAGCTTCGCGGCTGCTCGGCTTGGGCCAGGGCGGCGGCGATGCGCTGATCGATTGAAGTGGCCTGGACACGCGGCTCGTCTTGGGGATTGGCCTGGACGGGCTGCAGGGCGAGGGCGTCATCGCGCTGGGTGAGTTCGAGCGTGATTCCGGCGATGGCGGCGGCGGCACGATGCTCGACGGTGAGCGCGATGCGATCGTCGGTGTCGCGGCGGAGATAGAGGTTGGAATCGCCCCAGGCGTGGAATTCGGACGACCCGCGCAGGGCCTGACCGGCGCGGATGGCGCTGGCTCCTTTTCTGGCGTGGTGGACGACGGCAACGGCGAGGGCATGACGCCGCTGCAGTTCGCGCAGGAAGGCGAGCAGTGGGGCGACCTCGCCGCTGACATTCTCGTCGATGCGATGCAGCCGGACGAAGGGATCGAGCACGAGCAGGCGCGGCTTCAGCCGGGCGACAGCCTCCTCGAGGCGTGCGCGGTCGGTATCCAGATCGAGGCGCAGGCTGGGCGCGGTGATCACCTGGATGTCGAGTTCGGGCAGTGCGACGCCGGCGGCGGCACAGATCCCCTCGAGGCGGCGGCGCACGATGTGGAGCGCGTCTTCGGCCGGATAGAGCAGAACCCGACCGGGACGCGCGACCGCGAAGCGGCGCAGGCAGGGGGTTCCGGCGGCGACGGCGACGGCCAGATCGAGGGCGAGGAAGGATTTGCAGCATTTGGGCTCGCCGCCGATGATGCCGACGGCTTCTTCGGACCACAGTCCCTCGACCAGCCAGCGCCGCTGCTCGGGAGCCTCGGCGAGACGCCAGGCTGGCTGGACCGGAAGCCGGGTCATCGGCGGCGGCGGGTCGTCGCCTTGGTGTCGCTGGCGGCGGGCATGGCGCAGATCTCGAAGAACAACGTCTCGTCGATCTGACGGGCCTCGCGCTGGGCCGCGGTCTCGAGCAGTTCGGCCGCCATGATCATCAAGGCGCGCGGATTGCCCTGGGCATGATCGCAGATGGCCGCGATGACTTCCGCGGTCATCAGGGTGGGGGCGCCGGCCTGCCGGAGGGCGTGGCCGAGGCAGGCCTGCAGGTCCTGGGGCGATGCGCGTTCGATCGGCAGGCGCACCCGCACGCGGCTGGCGAGCGGGAAGAAGTCCTCGGCGCGCAGACGCTCGGCGAGCCGTCCATCTCCGGCGAGCACCACGGTTAGCAGGGTGTTGGAATCGAGATCGGCGGAGGCGAGCAGGCGCAGTTCGGCCAGCACTGCGGTCTGCATCTCCTGCGCCTCATCGACCAGCAGCACGGGCCGGGAGAACGTGCCCTGGATGTGGGCCTGCCAGCGCTGGCGAAGGATTTTCGCGCCGGCAAAGCGATTATGTGGGCGCAATTCGACACCGAAGAGTTCGCCCATCTCGCGATAGAAATCGGCGATGTTGGCCTGCGGTCGGCTGATCACGCCGACGGTGACGTCGCGCTGTGTCGCCAGTGATGCGGTGAGGATGCGCAGGGCGGCCGACTTGCCGCAACCGGGCGCGCCGGTGACGAGGGCGAAACCGCCGTCACCGGCCAGTTGCCACACGCGCCAGCAGAACGATTCCAGGCGCGTGGTGACGTGCAGCGCCTCGGTCGGCACGTTGGGGGTGAACGGGTTCCATTTGAGGCCGTAGAGCGCGAGCATTCTGTTGTTCACACGTCGTCTCCTTCGTCCTTGGGGAGGTAGGCGGGCGGCAATCCGGTGGCGGCCTGCCGGTCGAGCATTCGCTCCAGGAGCGGTCCGATGCCGCGCGCCGGCGGCGGTGGGGATCGCGACGGTGATGGCGATGGTTTGCCGGGCGCGGCGGTGATGGGCTGCAAGCCGCGCCGCCGGCCGGAGGCGTTGGTCGCCTTGTCCTGCGGGAACAGTCGGCACAGCACCGCGCCGGTGTGCGGATCGACGAGGTGGACCTGGGTGAGATCCCAGGCGGCGAAGCGAACTTCCAGCAGGGAGAGATGGCGATAGCGGTTGGGGACTTCGAAGCGGCGGCCTTCGATGACGGCGGTGCCGTCGCTGCGGCGCAGGGTCCGCCGCTCGGTGCGGGTGAAAGCCAGCCGCAGCGCCGCGGCATCCGGGCAGGGCCGTGTCACGGTGGGGCTGGCGAGGCAGCGGGCGAGCGGCGTGTCGTCGATTTCACTGTGGTGCTTGCGGTTGTAGTCCTGTTCGACCCAGGCCTGGGTCGCCTCGTTGAGCCGGCCCAGGGTGAGATCGTCAACGCCCTCGAGCATCGCCATCAACCGGCCCTCGACCGATCCCCAGAGAACCTCCTGCTTGCCGTTCTGATAGGGCGAATACGGCAGCGTGGTCTGGTGAAGAATGCCGAGCCTGGCGAGACCTTCGCTGATCTCGGTCGCCGTCATGGCGCTGCCGTTGTCGCTCATGGCGGCGCGCGGCAGGCCGCGCTTCTGCATCGCCTGCGACAGACCGTGCGCGATGGTCTCGGCGCTCTCCGCCAGATACCACTGCAGATGACAGGCCAGCCGCGAGTGATCATCGAGCACGCCGAACAGGATCGGCGTGCGCCATTCGCCGCGCGGCGTCAGCACCTTGCGCGAACCGTGGTGGCAATCCCAATGCCAAAGTCCGTTCACGTATTCAGCCTCGAAGCCACGCACCTCGCGCGCCTCGAGCCGCGCTGCGGCGGCCAGCGCGCCATCGGTCTGGCGTGCCGTCATCGGGCGATACTTGGTCAGGCCGTGAGCGGCCAGGAACCGCCGGACCGTCGCGTAGGACGGCACCGGCCGCAACTCGGACCGGGTCTCGGCCATGGCGACCAGGTTGTCGCGATGCAGCTGGGCACTCCAGCTTTTGTGGGCGGCATATTGCGCCAGCAGGGCCTGGCGCAGCGCAGGCGTCATCGATGCCTGCGCGCCGGCATCACCCCGCCGCTTGCGCCGCAGCACGCCGACCGGATCATGCTGTTCGTTGCGGGCGCGGTAGAACCAACGCTCGAGCGTGGAGACGCCGAAGCGGACCGGCGCGCCAGTGCCTGGGTGGCGCCATTCGCGGGCGGCCAGTTGCGCCAGCGCCGCACGCAGCGCGCCCTTCGCCGGCGGCGCGGCGAGAAGCGCGCCGATAATTGAGAAGCGCAGCCGCGCCCAACGCTCATGCACCCGCGATCCGCCTCGCTCCGTCACGCCCGCCCTCCGAAAAATGAGCGAACCGACGATAGGCGCCCTCGCCGAGGGCCAGCGACGCGCATCTTCTGCGGGTCGCTGGTGTCCGTCAGAAAGCGCGCATCGCCGATTGGCCGCCGGTCAGCGGCCCGAGGAAGCGCAACAAGGCGATGAGCTGCCCGCTCACCTCGCCGGCAAAGCGTTCGAGCAGTGAGACCGGCAGCGCGGTGATGTCGATCGGCGGCACCACGGCGGCCATCGCGACCGGCGCGAAGGGGCCGCCGGCGAAGGTGGACCGCCACCAGGCGTGCCAACGCGCCAGCGTCCGCCGATCAAGTCCGGGCACAACCGACAGACGCGCCAGGCGTGACGGCGTGGTGCCGAGCATCAGCGCCGAGATCAACGTCACCACGGTGGCGAGGTAGACGTGACGGCCCAGAAAGCGCAGCGACGGCGGGGTGGTGCGCTTGCGGCAGCCATCGACCGCGCAACAGAAGCTGAAGCGCTCGGCATACGCCTCGCCCAGCCCGGCCGGACAGCCACGCGGCTTGCGGTCATACGACGCCGAATGCAGCACGCCGCCACATCGCCAGCACCGCGCTGCCCGGGCGGTGGCTGACAGGTCGCGGTCAAAGGCGAGAAGCTGCTCGTGAAACCTGGCGTCGGCCAGCACGGCTTGGTACATTGCGGCGGTCCTTTGAAATGAAGTTGGCGGGATGGCCAAAATCGGACGGAATGATCCCTGCGCCTGCGGCAGCGGCAAGAAATACAAGAAGTGCTGCATGGCCGGTGACGAGGCCGCCGCCCGTGCCGCCCGTGCCGCACGTCCCGCTCCGGCCGCGGTGCCGGCGCGCCGGTCGTCCTTGGCCGGCTATGTCCAGGAACACGACGAACTGGCCGAGGCATCCAACGCCGTGGTCGACATGGTCCAGGCCGGCCATCTCGATGCCGCCGAGCAGGCCGCCCACGACCTGCTCGCGCGCTTCCCCGATGTCCATGACGGCTACGACCGCCTCGGCA
>JAJZNE010000183.1 GCA_021847995.1 Pseudomonadota bacterium
AGCCGATGGGGGAATGCGGGCCAACCGCAACTGAAGGAAGTCGCCCTGGTTGGCCCACGCCTAGTGTAGCCGATGGGGGAATGCGGGCCAACCGCAACGCGCGCAGAGCGGCACTTTCAACGCGACCAGTGTAGCCGATGGGGGAATGCGGGCCAACCGCAACTATGCGGGCGGCTGAGGCGTGCGCCCTGGCAGTGTAGCCGATGGGGGAATGCGGGCCAACCGCAACTCAGCTGCGTGTGCGGCGTCTGCGGCGCATAGTGTAGCCGATGGGGGAATGCGGGCCAACCGCAACTCTTCTAGCGTTTCAGGCTCCGCACCTCGCAGTGTAGCCGATGGGGGAATGCGGGCCAACCGCAACAACGCCTGCGACCAGCCGGCGGCGGTGACCAGTGTAGCCGATGGGGGAATGCGGGCCAACCGCAACAGACCTGGAATGCGTAATGGACAACATTCAGTGTAGCCGATGGGGGAATGCGGGCCAACCGCAACTCAACGACAACAATGGCGCTGATACGCCCCAGTGTAGCCGATGGGGGAATGCGGGCCAACCGCAACGCTGACGGCCTCCAACTACGCCTATATCCAGTGTAGCCGATGGGGGAATGCGGGCCAACCGCAACCGTGTTCACCGGCGCGCTCTACACCGCCGTAGTGTAGCCGATGGGGGAATGCGGGCCAACCGCAACGGGGGCGGTCGCGGGGATGCTGCTCGAAACAGTGTAGCCGATGGGGGAATGCGGGCCAACCGCAACAGATCGCGGCCCTGCGCGACGGCGTGCAGAAGTGTAGCCGATGGGGGAATGCGGGCCAACCGCAACCGCCCGAGCCGCCGGCTGATGCCCCCGAAGAGTGTAGCCGATGGGGGAATGCGGGCCAACCGCAACTTAAGTGTAGGCGGACGATGAAAACTGCTTAGTGTAGCCGATGGGGGAATGCGGGCCAACCTCATGAATCCCCTCATTTTGAATTTAAAAATAGTCTGTGATGGCTCGCAGTGATTTATGCACAAGGGATCATTTCTGATAAGATGCAGGCCGTTCCGCCAGGAGGTCCCTTCCAGGTCGAACTGCCCGACGACGGCAGCGATTGGTCAATCCGGCTTGTATCATAATGCATTGAAAAGACATGTGAAAAATGAGGGGATGATTGAGCGGGCCAACCGCAACATATCACCCGGCCATTCCATGCCGCCGAATAGTGTAGCCGATGGGGGAATGCGGGCCAACCGCAACTCATCCGTCTGGTCCGCATCCTCGCAGACAGTGTAGCCGATGGGGGAATGCGGGCCAACCGCAACGGAGGGCGGAATCGCGCGCGCGGCCGTCGAAGTGTAGCCGATGGGGGAATGCGGGCCAACCGCAACCTCTGACCGCGAGGCACTGACATGATCTCCAGTGTAGCCGATGGGGGAATGCGGGCCAACCGCAACAGAAACAGAGCACCCGGCGTCTGCTCTTTTAGTGTAGCCGATGGGGGAATGCGGGCCAACCGCAACCGGACATGCAGATGCCGGCGGTGTGGGACAAGTGTAGCCGATGGGGGAATGCGGGCCAACCGCAACGCCAGGATGCCGCTGCGTTGATAATCAGCGAGTGTAGCCGATGGGGGAATGCGGGCCAACCGCAACATCACAAATAAGGTGCTGCCGGAAAGTATAAGTGTAGCCGATGGGGGAATGCGGGCCAACCGCAACCTATTTCGTACCGACAGTACCGACACAACTAGTGTAGCCGATGGGGGAATGCGGGCCAACCGCAACTCGAAGGCCGCGTGCATGGCGCGCATCGCAGTGTAGCCGATGGGGGAATGCGGGCCAACCGCAACAATACCGGCGGGACGGCGTATATAGGTGGCAGTGTAGCCGATGGGGGAATGCGGGCCAACCGCAACGACGCGCAACCCGGCCGCTACGTGCGAGTAAGTGTAGCCGATGGGGGAATGCGGGCCAACCGCAACTCTCCGGCGGCTGGTGCGCGGAGGTCTGCAAGTGTAGCCGATGGGGGAATGCGGGCCAACCGCAATGGCGGCGCCCTGCGCTCATCACCAGCATCGCGGGGCGCGGGTGCGTGTTGGCGGGGCTGTCTGCGGGGCCGTCCTGTGCGGGCGGCGTGTGCGAAGCGGGCGGCGGTTTTCGGGAATGGGGAACCGCTTGCCGGCCCCCCTTCCCCACCGGTTCGGAAGGGCGGCGGCGCGGCGGCCGGCGAGCCGGGATGATCGGCCGGAGGACGGCCATTCCCCTCCTCCGTCCGGCGTGGAATGATGAGGCGCCGCGGCAGGGAGGGGCCGGAGCATGGACAGGATCGCCGCCGTGCCGGCCCACGCGGTGCCCGACAGCAGCGGGATCAATCTGGTACGGGCCGATCCGGCATTGCGGCGCCTCGCGGCGCTCTATCTGCCCGCCGATCTCGCGCAACATCTCGGCCCGCATCTCGACCGGCTCGGCGCCCTGGCGGGGGAGCGGCTCGATCGGCTGGCCGGCATCGCCGACCGCAACCCGCCGGTGCTGCACCACCGGCGCCGCAGCGGCGAGGATGTCCAGCATATCGAGAAGCACCCCGCCTATGCCGAGATGGAACGGATCGCCTTCGCCGAGTTCGGGCTTGCCGCCCTGTCGCACCGCGCCGGCGTGCTGGGCTGGCCGGCGAAGCTGCCGCCGGCCGCCAAGTACCTGCTGACCTATGTCTTCGCCCAGGCCGAATTCGGCCTGCTCTGCCCGGTCAGCATGACCGACAGCCTGACCCGCACGCTGTGCAAATTCGCCGACCCGGCGCTGGTCGCGCGCTACCTGCCGGCGCTGACCAGCCTCGACCCCGAGACGCTGGCGCAGGGGGCGATGTTCATGACCGAGCAGGGCGCCGGGTCGGATGTCGGCGCCACCTCGGTCCGGGCGGAAGCGGCGGCGGACGGCACCTGGCGCCTGTCCGGCGACAAATGGTTCTGCTCCAATCCCGATGCCGATCTGGCGATGGTGCTGGCGCGGCCCGACGGCGCGCCCGCCGGCATCCGCGGCGTCGCGCTGTTCCTGCTGCCGCGCCGCCTGCCCGACGGACGCGCCAATGCGTACCGCATCGTCCGGCTGAAGGACAAGCTCGGGTCACGGTCGATGGCAAGCGGGGAAATCCGGCTGGAGGGCGCGACCGCCTTCCTGGTCGGCGACCCGGACGCGGGATTCCGCCAGATGGCCGACATGATCAACAACTCCCGCCTCTCGAACGGCGTGCGCGCCGCCGGGCTGATGCGCCGCGCGGTGACGGAGGCGCTGTTCTTCGCCCATCGCCGCGCCGCCTTCGGCCGCACCCTGATCGACCTTCCGCTGATGCGCCGGCAGTTGCTGAAGCTGCTGCTGCCCGCCGAGCAGGCGCGCAGCATGATGTTCCAGGCGGCCGAGGCGCTGCGCCGCGCCGACGCCGGCGAGGACGGGGCCTATCCGCTGCTGCGCATCCTGACGCCGCTGTTCAAGTTCCGCGCCTGCCGCGACGCGCGGCGCGTCACCGGCGATGCGATGGAGGTGCGCGGCGGCATCGGCTATATCGAGGAATGGCCGGAACCGCGGCTGCTGCGCGATGCCCATCTCGGCTCGATCTGGGAAGGCACCAGCAACATCGTCGCCCTCGACGTGCTGCGCGCGGCGCGGCGCGAAGCGGGGCTGGCGGCGCTTGGTGCGCATCTGTGCCGGCTTGCCGCCGAGGCCGCGCTGCCCGAAGCGGTGCCGCTGCTGGCGCGCGCGCAGGCGCTGGCCGACGCCGCCGCGCAGGCGGGCGGGGCGGCACTGGCGCGGCAGGCGGCGTCCGCGCTCTATCACCTCGCCACCGCGGTCGCGATGGCGTGGGAGGCGGCGCGGCTCGATGACCCGGCGCGCGCGGCGCTGGCCCGGCTGGTGCTGCACCACCGGCTGCTGCCGCGCGATCCGCTCGCCCCGGCGGCGGAGGACGATCCCGCGCTGCTGCCGCTGCTCGCCGACCCTGTTGCCGCCTGATCGATCGTGGAGGCCTGCATGCCGTTCCCGCGCCGCACCCTGCTCGGTTCCGCCGCCGCCGCCGCGCTGCTGCCGCCCCTGCGGGCGCGGGCCGCGCCGGCGGAGCGGACGATCCGCATCGGCGTGCTGACCGACCTGTCGAGCAACTATCGCGACGATGCCGGCCACGGCTCCATCGCCTGTGCCGGCCAGGCGATCAGCGACTACCGGGCGGCGGGCGGGACGCTCGCGGCCGAGCTGGTGTCGGGCGACTACCAGCAGAAGCCCGATGTCGGCGCCGCGATCGCGCGGCAATGGTTCGACCGCGACGGCATCGACATGATCACCGACATCAACAACAGCGCCGTGGCGCTGGCCTGCGACGCGGTGGCGCAGGAGCGCGACAGGGTGCAGCTCAACACCGGCGCCGCTTCCTCCGACCTCACCGGCCGGCGGTGCAGCCCGAACCTGATCCACTGGACCTACGACACCTGGATGTGCGCCCACGCGGTGGGCAGCGCGCTGGTGCGCGACGGCGGCACGTCGTGGTTCTTCATCACCGCCGACTACACCTTCGGCCAGACCCTGCAGCGCGACACCGCCGGCGTCGTCGCCGCTTCGGGCGGGACGGTGGCGGGGGCGGTCGCCTATCCGTTTCCCGGCACCAGCGACTTCTCCTCCTACATGCTGTCCGCGCAGGCGAGCGGGGCGAAGGTGATCGCGTTCGCCAATGCCGGCCACGACCTCATCAACTGCGTCAAGCAGGCGCATGAGTTCGGGCTGACCGCGCATGGCGCGCGACTGGCCGGGCTGATCGTGTTCGTAAACGACGTCCATTCCCTCGGCCTCGACATCGCCCAGGGACTGGTGCTGACGGAAACCTTCTACTGGGATCTCAACGACCGCACGCGCGCCTTCGCGCGCCGCGTGGCGCCGGCGATGCCCGGGCGGGCGATGCCGAACATGATCCAGGCCGGCGTCTATTCCGCCGTGCTGCACTACCTGCGGACGGCGGAGAAGATGGGTGCCGCGGCGGCGAAGGCGTCGGGGCGGGCGACGATCGCGGCGATGAAGGCGCTGCCGACCGACGACGACTGCTTCGGCCCCGGCACCATCCGCGCCGACGGACAGGTGATCCATCCCGCCTATCTGTTCCAGGTGAAAGCGCCGGCAGAGAGCAGTTCCCCCTGGGACTGCTACCGCACCCTCGCGACCATCCCGGCCGACCGGGCGTTCCGCCCGATCGCCGAGGGCGGCTGCCGGCTGGTCGCGGCCGGCGATCGGTGAGTGACGCGATTGCGGCGAGCGCGGCGCGGGCCGGATATCGCTGGGTGGTGCTGGCGCTCGCCTGGGCGGCGTTCGCGATCACCTTCATCGACCGGCTCGCCTGGGGCAATCTGCAACTCGGCGTCGGCCGGTCGCTCGGGCTCGCGATCGGGCAGCTCGGCCTGTTCGTCAGCGCCTTCTACGCCGGCTATGTGGTGTCCAACCTGGCGGCGGGCTTCCTCGCCGACCGCTTCGGGCCGCGGCGCATGCTGGCCGCCTCGGCGCTGCTGCTGGGGGCGGCGACCGTTGCCTTCGCGCAGACGCGCGGGCTGGCGAGCGGGACGGCGTGGCAGGCGTTGATGGGGCTGGCGGCCGGCGCCGACTATGCCGGCTGCGTGGCGCTGCTTGCCGCCTGGTTCCCGCCGCGCACGCGCGGCCTCGCGATCGGGCTGTGGTACACCGGCTCCTCGCTCGCGGTGGTGCTGACCAACGTGCTGGTGCCGCCGCTTGCCGGCATGGCCGGATGGCAGGGCGCGTACCGCGTGCTCGGCCTCCTGACCATCGCGATCGGCGTGGCCTGCTGGGCGGCGCTGCGCGACCGGCCGCAGGACGCGCCCGCCCGCCGCCGGCCGCCGCCGGCCGCGGCACTGCTGCGCCAGCCGAACATGATCCTGGTCGGCCTCGCCGGGTTCGGCGCGCTGTGGGGCACGTGGGGGTTCGCGTTCTGGTCGAACGCGCTGATGGTGCGCGGGCACGGCATCGCGCCCGGCGCGGCGGCGGGGATCGTCGCCCTGTTCGGCCTCGGCGCCATCATCGCCAAGCCGGTGATCGGCTTCATCTCCGACCGGCTGGGCGGGGCGCGGCGCGGGCCGGCGCTGGTCTGCCTGCTGGCCTTCGCGCTGATGCTGCTGCTGTTCGGCCGGCTGGAGAGTGCCGCCGCGTTCCGCCTGGCCGCACCGTTCCTCGGCATCACGGCGTTCGGCTACAGCCCGCTGATGACCGCCCTGGTCGCCGAACTCGCCGGCACCGCGCGCGCCGGCACCGCGAGCGGGGCGACCAACGCCTTCTGGCAGATCGGCAACATGGCGGTGCCGGCGGTGGTCGGGCTGGTGTTCGCCCGCACGCTGTCATTCGGCTGGGCATTCGCCACCCTGGCGGCGGGGCCGCTGTTCGCGGTGCTGTGCCTGCTCGCCGTCCGGCCTGGCGCGGGCGCGCCGTCCTGCGACGCGGCGCGGGCGCGCCCTGCCGGCGGTCCCGGGGCACGCGGGGGCCGCAGCAGTGGACCAAGCTGAGCGGCAGGAGTACTTTGCGGCGGCGGCGGAACGTGTTGCGGTGGAGGGACCAGGGTCGATGGCGAATATGGAGGCGGTGATCACGCGCTGGCTGGCGGGCCAGGAGATGGCGATGCGGGCGCTGCTGCGCCGCCTGGTCGAGATCGACAGCAACAGCTATGACAAGCCGGGCATCGATGCCGTCGGTGCCGAAATTGTCCGCTTCCTGCACGGCCACGGCATCACGGTGGAGACTCGCCGGCAGGAACGGCACGGTGACGCCCTGCTGGCGAGCGTGCCGGCCGCCGGCAGCGGGGGCAATGCCGGCCATATCCTGCTGATGGGCCATCGCGATACCGTGTTCCCGACCGGCGAGGCAGCGCGCCGGCCGTATACGGAGCGTGACGGACTGGCCTACGGCCCGGGGGTCGCCGACATGAAGGCAGGGCTGGTGATGAACTGCTTCGTGCTCGCCGCCTTCGCGCGCTTCGGCGGCCATCCGGCACCGCTCGTCGGGCTGTTCACGGGCGACGAGGAGATCGGCAGCCCCGAGGGAAGGCCGGTGATCGAGGCGGCGGCGGCGGGCGCGCGGGCGGTGCTCAACAGCGAACCGGGACGGGTCAGCGGCAACGTCGTGACCGGGCGCAAGGGCGGCGTGTTCCTCTCACTCGGCGTCACCGGCCGCGCCGCTCATGCCGGCGGCAACTTCTCCGAGGGCATCAGCGCGATCGAGGAGCTGGCGCACAAGATTCTGGCGATTCAGGCGCTCACCGACATCGACCGCGGCATCACCCTCAATGTCGGGCTGGTCCGCGGCGGACAGAGCGTCAACACCGTCGCCCCCTGGGCGGAGGCGCAGGTCGATCTGCGCTACATGTTTCCTGACGACCGGGCGGAGACGATGGTGCGGCTGAACGGGATCGCCGCGCGCAGCCGCGTCTCCGGCACCTCGGCGCAGCTCGTCGTGCGCGGCGAGTTCCTGCCGCTGGAGCAGACGCCGGGGGGAACAAAACTGTTCACCGCCTACGCCGCCGCCGCCGCCGCGAGCGGCCTCAGCCCCGGTGGGGAATTCACCGGCGGCTGCGCCGACAGCGGCTTCACCGCCCGTATCGCCCCGACCCTGTGCGGCATCGGTCCGATCGGCGGCCGGGCGCACACGCCGGAGGAATTTCTGCGCCTCGATTCGCTGGTGCCGCGGGCGCAGGCCTGTGCGCGCACCATCCTGCGGCTCGAATCGGTGGGGCTGTAGCCGGCGCGTGCAAGGCGGCGCGTTCAAGCTGGGGCGTTCAAGCTGGGGCGTTCAAGCTGGGGCGTTCAAGCTGGGGCGTTCAAGCTGGGGCGTTCAGGCGTGCGACATGGGGCTGCGCGGCGGCGGCCCGGGCGAGGGAGGAAGGATGCCGACCGAGGATGACGCGGGCACATGGCCCGACCGGCTCTACGACCTGCTGAAAGCGCACGCGATCACGCAGGTGGCGCTGGTGCCCGATGCCGGGCATGCACGGCTGATCCGGCGCTGCCTCGCCGATCCCGCCCTTTCCGTCGTCACCCTGACCACGGAGGAGGAAGGGGTGGCGATGCTGTGCGGCGCCTGGCTCGGCGGCGCCAAGGGCGTGCTGCTGATGCAGAGTTCGGGGGTGGGCAACTGCGTCAACATGCTGTCGCTGGCGCTGCTGCACCGCACGCCGCTGCCGATGCTGGTCACCATGCGCGGCGATTTCGGGGAGTTCAATCCGGCGCAGGTGCCGATGGGCAGCGCGGCCCAGGCGGTGCTGGAGGCGATGGGCACGCTGGTCCGCCGTGCCGACCGGGCGGAGGACGTGGTGCCGACCGCGGATGCGACCATCCGCCTCGCCTTCAACACGTTCCGCCCGACCGCGACGCTGATCGGCCAGCGCGTGATCGGCGCCAAAACTTTCGGAAAGGACTGAGGCGATGGCACTGCCCGAACCTTCGGGCCGGCTCGACCGGCGCGCGCTGTGCCGCGCGGTGCTGGCCGATCGCGGCGACATGCTGGTGATCGCCGGCCTCGGCGCACCCGCATGGGACATCACCGCGGTCGGCGACTGCGCGGCGAACCTGCCGCTGTGGGGCGGCATGGGCGGTGCCGCGATGATCGGCCTCGGGCTGGCGCTGGCGCAGCCGCTTCGGCGGGTGCTGGTGATCACCGGCGACGGGGAGATGCTGATGGGCCTCGGCAGCCTCGCCACCATCGCCGTCACGCGGCCGCCCAACCTCGCGATCCTGGTGCAGGACAACGAACATTACGGCGAGACCGGGATGCAGGCGACGCACACGCATCACGGCGTCGATCTGGTGGCGATGGCGCGCGGCGCCGGGTTCGCACGGACGCTGCTGGTGACGCGGCCGGAGCAGGTGCCCGACCTGCGCGCCGCGATCCATGGCGCGGGGCTGCTGTTCGCGCTTGCCAAGATTGGCGCCGGTGCGCCACCGCCGGTGCTGCCGCCGCGCGATGGCGCATTCCTGCAGGCCCGCCTGCGCGAGACGATTCTCGGCCCGGCGGCGCATCACCAGAGCTGAGCCTCATACCGGCCGTCCGGAATGGTGACCGATGTGGGGATGGGTCACCCTCGGCCGGTATGGCGTCCTGCTGCGCGCGGCACGGTGGAGGGCCGCGAACGGGCGACCGCCGCTTTTCGCGATCGGCAGGATCAGGTGAATGCGCCGCCAGGCCTGAGGCCCAACCTGCGAAACATCCTCGCCGCCGGGCAGAACCCGGTGATGCTCGATTGCAGCAGGTTGAGGCCGACGAAGCCGGCCAGCAGCAGGCCCCAGGGTGTCACCAGCCAGGCCAGCGCCACCCCGGCCAGAACCAGCGCGCCCGCCAGGGCAAGCACCGCATTGTCGATCCGCATGACACGCTCTCTCCTTTGCGTCGATGAAACCGATGGGGCGGGCGGTTACCAGCGGGCCGCGCCCCACATGTCCGACAGCCCCGAGCCGAGGGAACAGGACTTCCGCGCCGCACCGCCGCCGCAGCCGCAGGACCGCCAGCGATCCCAGGCGGCGCGCCGGACGCGGCCGGAAGTGTCCGCCCCGTCCTCCGCCGCCGGAAAGCTGACCGGGCAGACATCCGGCGCGGCGGCGCGCAACCACAGCCGCGCCGCCGCGACGAACCCGGCGTGGAGAAACCGGGCCGGGGCGGCGCGCACACCCGGCCGGACCGGCGCATCGGAGACGTGTTGCCGGCTGTTCATGGTCCCAACTCCTTCCCGCAGGAACGCTGCCGTGATCTGCGCGGTCAGGCGTGTTCCTGCAGCTTGTGCAGATTGAGCCGCTTCATCAGGAAGCGTTCGTAGAATGGTTCGCTCTCGCCCTTGCGGATCTTGCGCAGAAAGTATTTTTCGAACGCGACCTTGGCGAGATGGACCCATTTGCCGCTCGCGGCCCAGTTGACGTTGCGCGGCGGAATCTGCGGCTGGGCGACGAAGGCGACGCCGCCGTCGCCGAAATCGGCAAGGCAGACGGCATTCCAGGTCGGCCGCACGGTGGGCGCCGCGCCGCGCAGCAGCGCGCCGATGTTGCGCGCGGTCGCCGTCACCATCGACTCGATCATGAACCCCGTCTTGGGCACGCCGACCGGCACCGGCGTCTGGCCGACCGGGGGGATGGAGATGGCGACGCCGATGCCGAACACGTTCGGATAGGCGGGATTGCGCTGGTGTTCATCGACCACGACGAATCCGCGCGGATTGACCAGCCCCTGCAGGCCGCGCACCGCGGCGACGCCGCGGAAGGCCGGCAGCATCATCGCATAGGCGAAGGGCAGATCATGCGTCGCCGTCGCCGCTCCGCCGGCGCCAACCTCCTGCACCGACATGCGGTCCGGGGCGACCGACTGGACGCGGGCATTGGTGATCCATTTGATGTGCCGGTCGCGGAACTCGCTCTCCAGCAGCGACTTGGTATCGCCGACGCCGTCGAGGCCGAGATGCCCGATATAGGGTTCCGGCGTGACATAGGTCATCGGCACAAGGTGACGCAGCTTGCGCCGGCGCAGTTCGGTATCGAGGATCAGGGCGAACTCGTAGGCCGGGCCGAAGCACGACGCGCCCTGCACCGCGCCGACCACGATCGGGCCGGGGGCCGCGCAGAATGTCTCGAAGGCGAGCTTTGCCGCCTCGGCGTGGCTGACATGACAGATCGACTGCGTGTGCGCCGACGGGCCGAGGCCGGAAATCTCGTCGAAGGCAAGATCCGAGCCGGTGGCGAGCACCAGATAGTCGTAAGCGACGGACGATCCGTCGTTCAGCTCGACCCGGTTTTCCTCCGGATGGACGCGCCGGGCGCCGGCGGCGATGAAGCGGATGCGCCGGCGCTGCATCACCGCGGGCAGATCCGCCTCGATATCCTGCCGGCGGCGCCAGCCGATGGCGACCCACGGGTTGGACGGGACAAAATGATAACGATCGGTCTCGCCGATCAGGATCACCTGATCCTCCGGCCGCGCCTGCGGCGCCAGTTCGAGCGCCATCAGCGTGCCGCTGAGACCGGCGCCGACAACCACGATGTCAGCCATGAGACGGTTTTCCTTCCAGATGGAGAGGTCGCGGCCCGGCAGGCTGCCCGGCGCTTGACAATGTATGCATAGCTTCGTATTTGCGCAAGTATGAGAGTGCAGGCAGATCAGATGGCCCTGGCGGCCGATCAGGCAAGCGAGCTGCTCCGGTCCCTTGGCAATCGCCATCGGCTACTGATCCTATGTCAGCTGGTCGATGGCGAGAAGTCGGTTGGAGAAATGGCCAGCTTCCTCAGTATTCGGGACTCCACCGTGTCGCAGCACCTGCAACTTCTGCGCAAGGATGGCCTGGTAAAAACCCGCCGCGACGGCCAGACGATCTGGTATTCTCTCGATAGCGAGCCGGCTGCCAGGATATTGCAGACACTCTTCATGATCTATTGCGTTCCGGCCCGGCTGTGCGAAACTGCCCCATCCGACACCGGCGAGAGCCATTCCTAAAACAACGGAGACGTATCATGCTGTTCGGACGCCCACGCGTGCCGGAGCTTTCCCCTGCCGAGGTCCATGACCGCCTGCAGCGCGATGAGCTGACGCTGATCGACGTGCGCGAGCCGCATGAGCATGCGGCCGCGGCGGTGGCCGGCGCGCATCTGGTGCCGCTCGGCGCGCTCGACCCGCACGCCCTTCCCGGCGTGCCGGGGCGCCTCGTCGTTTTCCTGTGCGCGAGCGGCCAGCGTTCCGCCGCCGCGGCGGCGCGCTGTCTCGCGGCCGGCCGCGCCGAGGCCGCGAACATGCGCGGCGGCATTCACGCCTGGCGCGCGGCGGGGCTGCCGGTGGCGCCGGGCGCCGGACCAGCGCCGCGGCGCTAGGCACGAACCATGCGGCGCCCTCTGATCCCTGGCCTTGCCCTCGCCATCTGCCTCGCCGGCGGCGCGCACGGGCAGACCCTGCTGACCGTGCAGCCGAGCGAGATTGTCGATGAAAAGCCCGTGTTCGCCACTGTCGAGAGCCGCAACGTGGTGCCGGCACGCGCGCGCATCGGCGGCACGCTGACGCAGCTTGCCGTGCACGACGGCGACGAGGTGAAGGCCGGCCAGGTGCTGGGGCATGTCGGCGACGAGAAGTTGCAGTTGCAGTTGCACGCGCTCGATGCCCAGATCGCCGGCCTGCAATCACAACTGACGGAGGCGCAGACCGATCTCGGCCGCATGGAGATTCTTGGCAAGACCGGCGCCGTCTCCAAGACGCAGCTCGACCAGTCGCGTACGGCCGCCGAGGTTGCCGCGAGCGCCCTGCGTGCCCGCATCGCCGAGCGTGGCGTGACCGCGCAGCAGATGAACGAGGGCGACGTGCTGGCGCCGACCGACGGGCGGGTGCTGCGCGTGCCGCTGACGCAGGGCAGCGTCGTCATGCCGGGTGACCCGGTCGCCGACATTGCCCAGGCCGATTACATCCTGCGTCTGCGCGTACCGGAACGTCAGGCCGCCTTCCTGAAGGCCGGCGACAGCGTGCGCGTGGACGGGCGCGATCTCGGCGGCAGCGGTCCCGAATTCGGCACGCTGACGCTGGTCTATCCGCAGATCGAGGATGGCCGCGTGCTTGCCGATGCGACCGCGCGCGGCGTCGGCAACTATTTTGTCGGCCAGCGCGTGCGCGTCTGGATCACCGTCGGGCGGCGTCGAAGCTATCGGATTCCGGCGGCGTATGTGATGACGCTGGACGGACTGACCTATGTCCGCCGCGTCCCCGGCGGGGCAGGCAGCAATCCCGCCGCCGCCGTGGAAAGCCCGGTGCAGCTCGGACAGGACGTGCCGACACCGGCGATGCCGGACGGGGTGGAGGTGCTCTCTGGTCTGCGTGCCGGCGACGTGCTGGTGCGCCCGTGACTCTCGGCCTCTCCGGACGGCTGACGCAGGCGACGATCCGTTCGCCGCTGACGCCGCTGTTCCTGCTCGCCGCGCTGGCCGCCGGGCTGATCGCGCTGCTCTCCATCCCGCGCGAGGAAGACCCGCAGATCCACGTGCCGATGGTCGATATCATGGTCGCCGCCAACGGGCTGAAGGCGAACGACGCCGCCGAACTTGTCACCAAGCCGCTGGAGACGATCGTCAAGGCGATCCCCGGCGTCGATCACGTCTACAGCGAAACCGAGGACGACCGCGTCATGGTCACGGCGCGCTTCGTCGTCGGTACCGCCGAAGATGCCGCCGTGCTGCGCGTCAAGGACAAGATCGACGCCAATCTCGGCCGCATCCCGCTCGGCATCGCCCCGCCGCTGATCGTCGGGCGCGGCATCAACGACGTGGCGGTCGCGGTGCTGACCCTGTCGCCGCGGCCCGGCGCCGCGCAGGGATGGACGGCGGCGGACCTCACCCAGCTCGCGCAGAAACTCCAGACACAACTTCTGAAGATCCCCGATATCGGGCTGAGCTACATCGCCGGCGCCGACCCCGAGGAAATCCGCGTCGAACCCGACCCCGGGAAGCTGATGCTGTTCGGCGTGACCCTGCAACAGCTTGCGGCCAAGGTGCAGGAGGCCAACCGCTCCTTCGTCGCCGGGCAGGTCCGCGACGCCGGCACGGTCCGCACCGTCGCCGCCGGCCAGACGCTGCTCGGGGTGCCCGATATCGGGCTGCTGCTGGTCAGCACGCGCGACGGCAGGCCGGTCTATCTGCGCGATCTCGCCCGCGTCGTCGTGGGGCCGGCGCCGAGCGAGGCGCGGGTGTGGAACCTCACCCCGGACGGTCATGGCGCCTGGCAGCGCACGCCCGCGGTCAGCCTCGCGCTTGCCAAGCGCCCCGGCGCCAATGCGGTGACCATGGCGGAGGCGGTGCGCACGCGGGTGAAGACGCTCCAGGGCACGCTCATCCCCGGCGACGTGCGGGTGGAGATCACGCGCGATTTCGGCGCCACCGCCGACGCCAAGGCGAACGAGCTGCTGTTCCATCTCGGTCTCGCCACCGTCTCGATCGTGGTGCTGATCGCGCTCGCCATCGGCTGGCGGGAGGCGGTCGTGACGCTGGTGGTGATCCCGACCACCATCCTGCTGACGCTGTTCGCCTCCTGGCTGATGGGCTACACGATCAACCGCGTCAGCCTGTTCGCGCTGATCTTCGCCATCGGCATCCTGGTCGATGACGCGATCGTGGTGGTGGAAAACATTGCGCGCCACTGGGCGATGCCCGGCAGGACATCGCGCCTGCGCGCCGCGATCGAGGCGGTGGCGGAGGTCGGCAACCCGACCGTGGTGGCGACGCTGACGGTGGTGACGGCGCTGCTGCCGATGCTGTTCGTCTCCGGCCTGATGGGGCCGTATATGGCGCCGATCCCGGTGAACGCCTCGGCCGCCATGCTGTTCTCCTTCTTCGTCGCGATGGCGGTGGCGCCCTGGCTGATGATGAAACTCGCCCCCGGCGATGCGGCGACCGGCCATCTGCATGTCGAGGGCGCGCATGGCGAGGGCGCGCTCGGCCGTCTCTACCGCCGTGTCGCCGCGCCGGTCATCCGCACGCGCCGGCGCGCCTGGCTGTTCCTGATTGCGGTCGGCATCGCCACCGTGGCCGCGTGCAGCCTGTTCTACTTCGAGCGGGTGACGGTGAAGCTGCTGCCGTTCGACAACAAGTCGGAACTGGAGGTGCTGGTCGATCTGCCCGCCGGGGGAAGTCTGGAGGACACCGAACGGGCGCTGTTCGCAGCGGCGCGCATCGCCACGACGCTGCCGGAGGTGCAGTCGCTTCAGATCTATGCCGGCACCGCCGAGCCGTTCGACTTCAACGGACTGGTGCGGCACTATTATTCGCGCGACGGACAGCAGCTCGGCGACATGCATGTGCTGCTGTCGCCGAAGGAGGCGCGGTCGCGGCCGAGCCATGCCATCGCCCTCGATCTGCGCCAGCGCCTGCATGCGCTGCGGCTGCCCGCAGGCAGCGTGGTCAAGGTGGTGGAGATGCCGCCGGGGCCGCCGGTGCTGGCGACCCTGCTGGCCGAGGTGTACGGACCGGACGAGGCGACGCGCCATGCCGTCGCCGAACAGCTCAAGTCGCTGTTCCGGACCGTGCCGTTCATCGTCGATATCGACGATTCCTACGGCCATCCGCAGCCGCGCCTGCGCATCGCGATCGACCAGGACCGCCTGGAATTCTTCAAGGTGCAGCAGAGCGATGTCTATGACACGATCCAGGCGCTGTTCGGCGGCGTGCCGGTCGGCTATTCCTACCGTGGCGAAAACCGCTATCCGCTGTCGATCGTGGTCGGTCTGCCCAAGCGTGCGCTGAGCTGGACCGCGCAGCTTGCCGCAACGCCGGTGCCCGCCAACGCGCTGCCCGGCAGCAGGACCGTGGTCGAGCTCGGCCAGGTGGTGAAGGCGAGCGAGGACACCGGCTCGCGCGTGCTGTTCCGGCGTGACGGGCATTATGCCGATATGGTGATGGCGGAACTGGCGGGGCGGTTCGAATCGCCGATCTACGGCATGGTGGCGGTGGACCGGCTGGTGGCGGCGCATGACTGGGGCGGGCTGCCGCGCCCCGTCGTCTCGCTGCGCGGCCAGCCGGAGGACGAGGCGACACCGACGGTGCTGTGGGACGGCGAGTGGGAAGTGACCTATGTGACCTTCCGCGACATGGGCGCGGCATTCGGGGTCGCGCTGCTCGGCATCTACATCCTGGTGGTGGCGCAGTTCCAGAGCTTCCGGCTGCCGCTGGTGATCCTGACTCCGGTGCCGCTGACGCTGATCGGCATCGTGCTCGGCCACTGGGCGTTCGGCGCGGCGTTCACCGCGACCTCGATGATCGGGTTCATCGCGCTCGCCGGCATCATCGTGCGCAACTCGATCCTGCTGGTCGATTTCATCCGCCACGTGCCGCGCGCCGGCCTGGGGCTGCGCGAGGTGGTGCTGGCGGCGGGCGCGATCCGCTTCAAGCCGATCCTGCTCACCGCCCTCTCCGCCATGATCGGCGCCGCGACCATCCTGTCGGACCCGATCTTCCAGGGGCTTGCCATCTCGCTGCTGTTCGGCCTCGCCTCCTCGACGCTGCTGACGCTGCTGGTGATCCCGGCGATTTATGTCGTGCTGCGCGACGATGCCGAAACCCCGGCGGTGCCGGCGCGCGTCGGGCCGCACTGAAGCGGGCTTGGCGTTGTCGCCGGCGGGGTATATCGAGCGGGCATGACGCGACGTGCGCTGATGCTGCTGCTGCCCGGCCTGTTGCTGCCGGCCCCGGCCGTGGCGCGGGAGGACGGGCTCACCGTGTTCGCCGCAGCCAGCCTGACCGAGGCGCTGGGCGACGTGGCGATGGCGTGGCAGCGCGACGGCCATCCGGCGCTGCGCCTGTCCTTCGCCGCCTCCTCCGCGCTCGCCCGCCAGATCGAGCAGGGCGCGCCCGCCGATCTGTTCGCGTCCGCCGATACGCGCTGGATGGATGACGTGGCGCGGCATGGCCTGGTGGCGCCGGGATCGCGGCGCGATCTGCTCGGCAATACGCTGGTGCTGGTCGTGCCGGCGCGCCGGGCCGCGGCGGTCAGCATCGCGCGCGGCTTCGATCTCGCCGGTCTGCTCGGCCGCGACGGACGGCTTGCCGTCGCCGATCCGGCGCATGTGCCGGCCGGGATCTACGCTGCCGAGGCGCTGCACCGGCTCGGCGTATGGGCCAGCGTGGCCGACCGGCTGGCACCGGCGGAGGATGTACGGGCGGCCCTGCTGCTGGTCGAGCGCGGGGAGGCGCCGGCGGGCATCGTCTATGCGACCGATGCCGCGGTGGCGCCGGGGGTGGCGGTCGCCGGCACCTTTCCCGCCGACAGCCATGCACCGATCGTCTATCCGTTCGCGCTGACCCCGCGCGGCGACACGCCGCAGGGCCGGGCGCTGCTGCGCTTCCTGGAAAGCGACACGGCGCGGGCGATCTTCGTTCGCCGCGGCTTCGCGGTGGAGACGCACGATCCTTGAGCCTGCCGAATGGCAGGCGGTGCGGCTCACGCTCGCGGTGGCGGCACGCGCGGTCGGCTTCGGCCTGCCGCTCGCGGTGCTGACGGCGTGGCTGCTGGCACGGGGGCGCTTTCCCGGCCGGACGCTGCTCAATGCCGCGGTGCATCTGCCGCTGGTGGTGCCGCCGGTGGTCACCGGCTGGCTGCTGCTGGTGATCTTCGGGGTGGAGGGGCCGGCCGGGCGGCTGCTGCTGGCGTGGTTCGGCGTGCGGCTCGCGTTCACCACCGCGGGGGCGGCGCTGGCCTGCGCGGTGATGACGTTCCCGATCATGGTGCGCACGGTGCGGCTTGCCATCGAGGCGATCGACCCGCGGCTCGATCAGGCGGCGCGCACGCTCGGCGCCGGCCGGCTCGACCGGCTGCTGACGGTGACGCTGCCGCTCGGCGCCCCCGGCATCGTCGTCGCGGGCGTCGTCGGCTATGCCACCTGCCTCGGCGAATTCGGCGCCGTCATCACCTTTGCCGCCAACATTCCCGGCGAGACGCAGACCCTGCCGCTCGCGATCTACAGCGCCCTGCAGGCGCCGGGGGGGGAAGCGGCGGCGGCGCGGCTGGCGGCGGTGTCGGTCGTGCTGGCGCTGGCCGGGCTGCTGCTGGCGGAATGGGCGGGACGGTGGCTGCGCGCGCGGGTGGGACGATGAGTCTCGCGCTCGCGCTGCGCCATACGCTCGGGACCGCAACGCTGGACGTGGCGTTCGAGGTGCCGGGGACGGGGATCACGGCCCTGTTCGGCCCCTCGGGTGCCGGCAAATCGACGGTTCTGGCGGCGATGGCCGGGCTGCTGCGGCCGGCGTTCTGCCGGCTGGTGGTGGACGGCACCACGCTTGCCGACACCGACGCCGGCACCTGGATCGCGCCGGAACGGCGGCGCGTCGGGCTCGTGTTCCAGGATGCGCTGCTGTTCCCGCATCTGAGCGTTGCCGGCAATCTCCGCTACGGCCAGCGCCGGGCGGGAGCGGGCGCGATCGGGTTCGACGAGGTGGTGGGTCTGCTCGGCCTCGGCGCGCTGCTGGCCCGCCGGCCGCATACGCTGTCGGGCGGCCAGCGCCAGTTGGTGGCAATCGGCCGCGCGCTGCTCGGCCAGCCGCGGCTGCTGCTGCTCGATGAGCCGCTGGCGGGCCTGGACGCGGCGCGCAAGGCCGAAATCCTGCCGTTCCTGGGGCGGCTGAAATCGGCCCTGGCGCTGCCGATGCTGTATGTGACGCATGCGCTGGAGGAGGTGGCGCAGCTTGCCGACCATCTCGTGCTGCTGCGCGACCTGCGCATCCTCGGCAGTGGCCCGGTCAGTGAGATGGCGGCGCGCGCCGACCTGCCGCTGGCGCAGCGCGACGACGCCGGGGCGGTGCTGACGCTCACGGTCGCCGGGCATGACCCGGCGCGGCGGCTGACGTGGCTGCGGCGCGACGGGTTTTCGCTGCTGGTGGCGTTGCAGACGGCGCCGCCGGGCGCCACGCTGCGGGTCCGCATCCCGGCGCGCGAAGTGATCCTGGCACGACCGGAGGCGGCGGCGCTGGGCGACCTGCTCAGCCTGCACAACCTCGTGCCGGGCACGGTGCGCGCCATCGGTGCCGACGCGCGGCACGGCGCGGCGCTGGTGGAGATCGAGGCGGCCGGCGCACGCCTGCTGTCGCGCATCACGCCGGACGCGGTGGCACGGCTCGGGCTGCGGCCGGGGGCGGCGGTGCTGGCGCTGGTGAAGTCGGTATCGGTGGAGGTGCTGGCGGCGCTATGCTGAGCCGGCGCGACCGCGGCAGCGGAGGATCGCGTTGCGCGGGAATGGCGACCACCGTACGGTTCCGGCCGAGAGGATCGATGACGCAGTTGCACGACCAGGAACTTGCAGCCCTGCTTCGCTCCGGCGAAAGCGACGGGGTCGAGCGCAAGCGCAATGCCGCCGATCTCGACAGAATACGGGAGGCGGTGTGCGCATTCGCCAATGATCTTCCGGATCGCCGCCAGGCCGGTGTCCTGTTCGTCGGCGTGGAGGACGATGGCTCCTGCGCCGATCTGGCGATTTCCGACGAACTGCTGCGAACGCTGGCGCAGTTGCGCGATGATGGCGGGCTGACCCCGTTCCCGACCATGACCGTGCGGCGCGCCGTCATCGCGGGCTGCGCCGTCGCAGTTATTGTCGTGGAGCCGGCAACCAATCCGCCGATCCGCTGTAAGGGCCGGACATGGATCCGCGTCGGTCCCCGGCGCGCCGTCGCAACGCCGGAGGAAGAGCGGCGCCTGATCGAAAAGCGGCAATGGCGGCATCTGCCGTTCGATGCGCAGCCGGTGACGGGAACGTCGCTCGCCGATCTCGACCTTGCGCGCTTCCGGCTGGAATACCTGCCCTCCCTGGTTTCCGGCGATACGATTGCGCAGAACCAGCGTTCCACGGACCAGCAACTCCGCGCATTGCGGCTCATCGACGCGAACGGGGTGCCGACGACGACGGCCATCCTGATGCTCGGGATCTCGCCGCAGCAATGGTTCCCCGGCGCAGCGATTGCGTGGCGTCACGTCGATGGCATCAAACTCACGGATCCGACGCTGAACGAACGGGTCCTGACCGGCGCCATCCCGGACCAGTTGCGTCGCATCGACGAAATGATGGACGCCGTCAATGGCGTGAAGCTCGTCATGGGGCCCAGCGTCCACACGCGGCGTGCCCAATATCCGCTGCCTGCGCTTCAGCAGTTGGTCCGCAACGCGGTGATGCACCGCACCTACGACGGAACCGCATCGCCCTGCCGGGTCACATGGTACTCGGATCGCGTCGAAATACTGAACCCCGGCGGTCCGTTCGGCGCCGTTACCCCGCAGACCTTCGGCCTGCCCGGCATCACCGATTATCGCAATCCGACCCTGTCCGAGGCGCTCAAGGGATATGGCTTCGTCGAACGCTTCGGCCAGGGATTGGAGATCGTGCGAAGCACGCTGGCGGCGAACGGCAATCCGCCGGCATCATTCCAGTTCCCGCCGCCGGAGGCACCGGCCTGGACGCATGTCACCGTAACGGCGAGCGCATGAAGACGATCGCTTTCTTCAACAACAAGGGCGGCGTGGGCAAGACTTCGCTGCTCTATCATCTTGCCTGGATGTTCGCGCTGCGCGGCAGGAAGGTCGTGGCGGCGGACCTCGACCCACAGGCCAACCTGTCGGGCATGTTCCTCCAGGACAGCCGCATCGAGGCGCTCTGGTCGGCCGGCGGCGGCGCCACCGTCTATTCGGCGATGCAGCCGTTGATCGAAGGAACGGGCGATCTGTTGCCGGTCGCGCCGCAAATCGTGGACGAACGGCTGGCGCTGCTGGCGGGCGATTTGAGCCTTTCCGAAATCGAGGATGAGCTTTCGTCGGTCTGGCCGCGCTGCCTTTCGGGGGAGGGACGCGCCTTTCGCGTCACCACTGCGTTCGATCGCATGCTGCGCGGCGTCGGGACTTCCCGGAACGCGGAGATCGGCCTGATTGACGTGGGACCGAACCTCGGCGCGATCAATCGATGCGCTCTGATCGCCGCCGACTTCGTCGTCATCCCGGTCGGCGCCGACCTGTTTTCCATCCGGGGCCTGCGGAACGTTGGCCCGAAGCTGCAGAAATGGCGGCGCGAATGGGAGGCTCGGCGAAGAGAGGCTCCCGGCACGCTCGGCTTCGCGCTTCCGGACGGCGCAATGACGCCGCTCGGCTACGTCATCTCGCGCTATGCGTCCTACGGCAGCGATGCGGCCAGGGCGTTCCAGCGCTGGCTGGACCGGGCGCCTTCAGTCTATGCCGAATCTGTCCTGGCGGAAGCGCCGCCGCTCGGAGAACAGGCGAGGGATCGCCATCGCTTGGCGCAACTCAAGGATTACCGTTCGCTGATGGCCTTCGCGCAGGAGGCGCGCAAGCCGATGTTCCTGCTGCGGCCGGCGGACGGGGCGATCGGCGGCCATCAGGCGGCGGTGCGGGCGTGCTATGACGATTTCAACGAGCTGGCGGAAACCATCGAGCAGCGCATCGGACTTTGATGTGATCCCAGCATCGAGGGCGTCCGGATGCGCATCGACGTGACGCCGGAGATCGCGATCGACGATGCCGAGATCACGCTCGCCTTCATTCACGCATCGGGCCCCGGCGGACAGAACGTGAACAAGGTGGCGACGGCGGTGCAACTGCGCTTCGACGCACGGCACTCCCCTTCCCTGCCCGACGATATGAAGGTGCGGCTTGCCGTGCTGGCCGGCAGCCGCATGACACGCGACGGCGTGCTGGTGATCGCGGCACGGCGCTTCCGCTCGCAGGACCGCAACCGCCAGGACGCCCTTGCCCGCCTGCTCGCGCTGCTGCGCGCCGCCGCCGAGCGGCCCGGGATACGCCGCGCGACGCAGCCGTCACGGGCCGGGCGGCAGCGGCGGCTGGCAGCGAAGGCGCACCGGGCGGCACGCAAACAGGACCGCCGGCCACCGCACGACGAATAGCCTCGCGACCGCGCCCGCCACCGCCGCGCCGCAAAGAATCCGCGTGCTATTTGCCGGCGCGGCGGATAATGTAACCCGCTGATCGGAGCGCCCGCGCCTCCATCGTCGAACGCGGCCGGCAGGCCACGGCCCCATTCGTCAATCGGCAGGCAAACTGAGCAGGAGCCTGGCATGACAGCGCGCAAATTCGCCCCCGGCGACCGGGTGTCGGTGCAACCGGGCCGCTTCGATGCGCATGTCCGGCCGGGCATCTACACCATCGTCCGGGTGCTGCCGGAGACACCCTCCGGCTGGCAGTACCGGGTGAAGAATGCGCTCGATCCGCATGAGCGGGTGCTGGACGAGGCGCAGTTGCGCAGTGCCTGAAGACGGCGACGCGCCGACCCGGCGCACCGCCTCCGGGGCAGCCCTTGCGGTCCGCCGCGCAATGTGACACGGGCAGCGCACCCCTTCGGCCCGTCCCATTCCCCCTTCCATGGCAAGCTGCGTCATCGGCATCGACACCGGCGGCACCTGCACCGATGCCGTCCTCATCGACCTTGCCGCACGCCGTGTCGTCGCGCGCGCCAAGGCGCTGACCACGCGCGGCGATCTCGCCATCGGCATCGCCGAGGCGCTGGGCGCGGTGCTCGCCGCTTCCGGCGACGAAGCGAGGATCGCCGGCCGCGTCGCCCATGTCGCGCTCTCCACCACTCTCGCCACCAACGCGATCGTGGAGGGTCACGGCGCCCCGATCGGCATCATCCTGATCGGGTTCGACGCCGCGATGGCGGCGCGCAGCGGCCTTGCCGGCGCGGTTCCGGGCGCGCCCGTCCTGTGCGCCGCCGGCGGCCACGACCATGCCGGCAACGAGGCCGCGCCGCTCGACGAAGACGCCGTCGCGGGCTTTCTGCGCGACACCGCCGATGCCGTTGCCGCCTATGCCGTCGCCGCCCAGTATTCGGTGCGCAATCCGGCGCATGAACACCGCGTGCGCGCGTGCGCGGAGGCGATCGCAGGGCATCCGGTCACGCTCTCCTGCGAGCTGGCCCACGCGCTCGACGCGCCGCGCAGAGCGCTGACAGCAGCGCTCAATGCCCGCATCATCGGCCGCATCACGGCCCTGATCGGCGCGGTGCAGGTGGCGATGGCGCAGCACGGCATCGCCGCACCGCTGCGCATCGTCAAGGGCGACGGCACGCTGGCGGCAGCGGAGCTGATCGCGGCCCGGCCGATCGAGACCATCCTGTCCGGGCCGGCCGCCAGCACCATCGGGGCGAAATTCCTCTCCCGCCGCGACGACCTCGTGGTCGCCGATATCGGCGGCACCACCACCGACATCGCCGTGCTGGAAGGCGGCTGGCCACGCCTCGATCCCGCCGGCGCCCGCGTCGGCGGCCATCGGACGCTGGTGCCGGCGATCGACCTGGCCAGCATCGCCCTCGGCGGCGACAGCGAGGTGGCGGTGGGCGAAGGTGGCCGCATCATCCTCGGTCCCGGCCGGGTCTGGCCGCTGGCCCTGCTCGGCGCCCGCTTCCCCGGCGTGATCGCCGTGCTGGCGGCACAGCGCGTCGATGCCGAGGGGGAGACGCAGGCCGGACGCTTCGCGCTGCGCCTGCCGGGTACGGCACCGCCGTCGCTGCCGGCGCCGGAAGCGGCGCTGCTGGCACGGCTCGGGCCGGCGCCGACAGCGTTGGGCGGCGTCCTGCGCGGCCCCCTCGCCCGGCGCGCGCTCGACCGGCTGGAAGCGCGCGGCCTCATCGCCCGCGCCGGTTTCACGCCCACCGATGCCGCGCATGTGCTGGGACAGCAGAGCAACTGGTCGCGGGAAGCGGCGACGCTCGGCGCGCTGCTGTTCGCCCGCAGCCGACGCATGCTCGCCGATGGCGCGGGCGAGGAGGCGGCCCGCGCGCTCGCCGCGGAAGTCGCCGCCGTGGTGGCCGACCGCTCGGCGCGGGCGCTGATCGGAACCCTGGCCGGCGTGCCGCTCGACGGTGCGGCGGCGATCGTGGACGCCGCCGCCGGCGGAGAGGGCCGGCTCGGCGGTCTTGCGGTGCGGCTCGCCCCGATTCTGCCGGTGGTCGCGGTGGGGGGGCCGGCACCGTGGGTCTATCCGGAGGTCGGGCGCCGGCTCGGCTGCGAGGTCGTGCTGCCGGCGGACGGTGCCGTTGCCAATGCGGTCGGCGCGGCGGTTGCGGTGCTGGCGGCGCGCGCGGTGGTGGAGGTGTCATCGGCCGGTCTCGGCCGCTATCGCGTGCATCCCCGCGGCGCCCCGATCGATGTCGCGGATGCCACCGCGGCCCTCGCGCTCGCCCGCCGCCTCGCGCGCGAGGCGGCAGTGGCGGGGGCACGGGCGGCGGGGATGCGGCCCGGCCCGGTGGCCGAGCATGTCGCGCGCATCGACCTGCCGGACAGCCGGGGCGATGCCGGGCTGATCGCGGCAACCGTGTCGGCCGAATGCGTGGCGCAGGGCTAGCCGCCGGCGACGCCCTGGATGTTGACGTAGATGGCATAGAGCGAATGGCTCGCCGCCATGAACAGCCGGTCGCGCCACCGCCCGCCGAAGCAGACATTGGCGCAGCGTTCCGGCAGCCGGATATGCCCGATCGGCTCGCCCGCCGGGTTGAACACCCGCACCCCGTCCAGCGCCTCCGTGCCCATACCCCAGCCGCACCACAGATTGCCGTCGATATCGACGCGGAATCCGTCCGGCGTGCCGCCCGGCCCGGCATTGATCAGCACCCGCTCATGCGCCAGCGTGCGCCCGTCGATCACGTCATAGGCACGGATCTCCCGCGGCTCGGCGCGCGAGGCGACGATGTAGAGAATCCGCTCGTCGGGCGAGAAGGCGAGGCCGTTCGGGCCGGGGATGCCGTCGATCAGCAGATCGACCGCGCCGGTCCCGGGATCGAGGCGATAGACGCCGTGCGGCAGTTCCTGCATCTCCCGCCGGCCCTCGTAGTAGCTGAGCAGGCCGAACGGCGGATCGGTGAACCAGATCGATCCGTCCCGCGCCACCACTACGTCGTTGGGGGAATTGAGCCGCTTGCCGCGGTAGCTGTCGCACAGCACGGTGACAGTGCCGTCGTACTCGGTACGGGTGACGCGCCGGCCGCTGTGTTCGCAGGTGATCAGCCGGCCCTGCCGGTCGCGGGTGTTGCCGTTGGCGTGGTCGGAAGGCGCGCGGAAGGTGCTGACCGCGCCCGACGCCTCATCCCAGCGCAGGATGCGGTTATTGGGCAGATCGCTCCACAGCAGATAGCGCCCGTCGCCGAACCACACCGGCCCCTCCGCCCAGCGGCAGCCGTCGGCCAGCTTTTCCACCGAGGCGTGGAACAGCCGGTAGCGCAGGAAGCTCGGGTCGAGCACCTGCACCGCCGGATCCGGATAGCGGTCGTTCATCGTCCAGGCCATGGCCGTCTCCTTGCACGTGCGGGCGATGGTGGCGCAGCTTCGCACGGGTGGGAAGCCGGGTCAGGGGCGCGGCAGGAAGGGCGGCAAGGGCATGCCCGGCGCCGCCGACGGGCCCTGACCGGGCTGGGCGAGATTGGGCGTGACGTAAAGGGGGCCAGGCCAGGGGGGTGCGGAGGGTGGGGCGGCATCCGCCGGCGTATCGATATCGCAGGTCTGCATGATGTCGCATTGCCAGCGCCAGCCTGGGCTGCGGCCGGCGAGCGATCCCCCGGGATCGAAGCCGCAGGTGCAGACCTGCCGTGTCATGCAGGTCTGCATCCCGTCATGCGCGGCGGCGCAGGCCGGCGGCAGTTCACCGGGCAGGGCCGGCGCAAGGGGTGCGAAGGCCAGCAGGGCGGCGAGAGATGCGAAGCGGACCGATGCCAACGGCATGGCCCGAGCATGCCGCCGCAGCGGTAAAGGCCCGATGAACCGCCGGTCCGATGGCGGGTTGATCGGCAAAGCCGTCTGGGCTATCCCCTGCCTCCGCCAACGTGCCTGCCCAGGTAGCTCAGTTGGTAGAGCATGCGACTGAAAATCGCAGTGTCGGTGGTTCGATTCCGCCCCTGGGCACCATCCTTCTCTTCTCCATTGTTTCTTTTCACCGCCAGGGCCACGCTACGGCCCTCTTATACCACTGATAAATCGGCATAATGCAGGGGTTTAGCGCGCGGTAGCGTAGCCGCGGATACCATGGCGTGCCCCCGGTATACCCCTCCGTCTGCTGGTATCCATGTTGGTATCGGACCCCCCTGTTGGTATCGTGCCTCCCAGGAGGACAACCCGATGCCTCTGACGGATGCAAAGTGCCGGTCAGCACAACCCGGACCGAGGCTCCAGAAACTGACCGACGGTGGCGGGCTCCAGCTATGGCTGCAGCCGACCGGCGCCCGATTGTGGCGGTTCGCCTATCGGTTCGACGGTAAGCAAAAGCTGCTCGCGCTCGGGGTCTACCCCACGGTTCCGT
>JAJZNE010000111.1 GCA_021847995.1 Pseudomonadota bacterium
AGACATGGCGGGTGTGGCTCGCGTGATTGCTGGAACGGAGTGGTCTCGATACCCAATATCTAAACATAATCAATGCTTTACGCTACATCCGCCAGCGAATCCCTGCCATGCCGTGAATAAGAGTGGGTCAGCCGCCGTCCCGGGCAAATGCTTCGCCTGGATCGGCCAGCGCAGGAGCAAGGGCCGTCCCGTAACTGATCCTGCGACACGGACCTCTTTCCGCCCAAGGGCGGCGATCCTGGGCGTTGGCCAGCACCGCCGCACCGAGGATCGGGGACATGGCGCCCTGACAGGGTCGCCTCCGTGCGTCACGGTGCCCGGCGCGCGCAGTGCGCTGAGCGGTGGCAGGAGGACACTGCTTCACGTCGGGGCACGGGCGCCAAGCCTGTCCGCCGCGTCCAGTCAATGTCCTGTCAGCGCCGCCTTCGGTTCTGCGCCATCGGCCGCCGGCATCGCAAAAGCGCCAATGATTCAGCGGGTTGGTTTGGTGGGCGCACAAGGACTCGAACCTTGGACCCGCTGATTAAGAGTCAGCTGCTCTACCAACTGAGCTATGCGCCCGATCGGTGCCGCTCATAGCAACCGGGGAAGATGATGTGAACCCCCCCTTACGGCCGGACCGGCGCACGGACCCGCTTGCAAGGATCGCAACCCCGTGCTTCGGTCCGCTCATGGATCACACAGCGACAGCGGGCGCGTCCCAGGCCCGGCGGGGGTGGCCGTGGCATACGCCTTGCAGCAACTGATCAACGGTATCACTCTGGGCATGATCTATGGCCTTATCGCCGTCGGCTACACCATGGTTTACGGCATCATCGGCATGATCAACTTCGCCCATGGCGACGTGTTCATGGTCGGCGCCGTGCTCTCCCTCATCTTCATCACCCTGCTTGCCGCCGCCGGCATCACCGCTGTCCCGCTGGCCCTTGCCCTCGCCCTCATCGCCGCCGCCGCGATTGCCGCCCTCTACGGCTGGACCATCGAGCGCGTCGCCTACCGGCCGCTGCGCGGATCGTTCCGGCTCGCCCCCCTGATCAGCGCCATCGGCATGTCGATCGTGCTGCAGAACTTCGTCCAGGTCTCCCAGGGTGCGCGCGACCTCAACCTGCTGCCGCTCATTCCGGGCGGCGTCAGGGTGATGGAACAGGGCGGGTTTTCCGTCGAACTGTCCTGGATGCAGGTGCTGATCACCGTCACCACCCTGGTCATCCTCGGCTTCTTCACGTGGCTCGTCACCCGCACCCCGCTCGGCCGCGCCATGCGCGCCTGCGAGCAGGATCTCAAGATGGCAAGCCTGCTCGGCATCGATACCGACCGCACCATCAGCCTCACCTTCGTCATCGGCGCCGTCCTGGCCACCGTCGCCGGCATGCTGTTCCTGCTCTATTACGGCTCGATCAACTTCTTCATCGGCTTCTCCGCCGGCATCAAGGCCTTCACCGCCGCCGTGCTTGGCGGCATCGGCAGCCTGCCGGGGGCGGTGCTCGGCGGGCTGGCGATCGGACTGATCGAAAGCCTGTGGTCGGGCTACGCCAGCGTTCCGTACAAGAACGTCGCTGCCTTCTCGGTCCTCGCCGTGGTGCTGATCTTCCTGCCCTCGGGACTGCTCGGCCGCGCCGACATCGAGAAAGTATGAGCACGGCACGCCCCACCCTGGTCGCCGCCATGACCGATGCCGCGCTGTCGGCGCTGGTGGCCCTGGGACTGTTCTGTGTGCTGATCGGCCTCCGGCTGGTGCCGACCGATTCCGGCCTCACGCTGCACACGCGCCCGCGCCCCCTTGTGTTGACCGTTCTTGCGGTGTTCGCCGGACGGTTGCTGCTGCGGCTATGGCAGCGCGCGCGCCCCGCGGGCGCGCCGACGCCGCGGCTGGTGGCGGAGGGGGTGACGCGGGCCGGGCGGCTGGTCGGGCCGGTGTTCCTGATCCTGGCGCTGACGCTGCCGCTCTATACCGGGCGCTACGGCATCGATGTCGGCATCCTGGTACTGACCTATGTCATGCTCGGCTGGGGCCTCAACATCGTGGTCGGCCTCGCCGGCCTGCTCGATCTCGGCTACGTCGCCTTCTATGCCGTCGGCGCCTATTCCTATGCGCTGATCTCCACCACCTTTCATCTCGGCTTCTGGACATCGCTGCCGGTGGCCGGCCTGCTTGCCGCCTGCTGGGGCGTCATGCTCGGGTTTCCGGTGCTGCGCCTGCGCGGCGACTACCTGGCCATCGTCACACTCGCGTTCGGCGAGATCATCCGCGTCGTGCTGATCAACTGGACCAGCTTCACCGGTGGCCCCAACGGCATCTCCGACATCCCGCGTCCGACGCTGTTCGGGCTCAAGTTCAATGGCAGCGGCGATCCCGACACCTTCGCCGCCTTCTTCCACCTCGACTACAGCGTCACCCAGCGGTTCGTGTTCCTCTATTACGTGATCCTCGGCCTTGCCCTGCTGACCAACTGGGTATCGCTGCGGCTGCGCCGTCTGCCGCTCGGCCGGGCATGGGAGGCGCTGCGCGAGGATGAGATCGCGTGCCGCGCCCTCGGCATCAACGTCGTCACGACGAAGCTGACGGCGTTTGCGATGGGGGCGATGTTCGGCGGATTCGCCGGCGCGTTCTTCGCGACGCGGCAGGGCTTCGTCAGCCCGGAGAGCTTCACCTTCATCGAGAGCGCGCTGGTGCTGTCGATCGTCGTGCTCGGCGGCCTCGGCAGCCAGCTCGGCGTCGCGCTCGCCGCCCTGGTGATGATCGGCGGATCCGAGCTGTTCCGCGATCTTGCCGAATACCGCATGCTGATCTTCGGTCTGGCATTGGTGGTGATGATGGTGCTGCGTCCGCGCGGCCTCGTTTCCGGCCGCACACCCTCGATCGCGCTCGGTGCGCGGCGGGAGATCGCGGCCGAACTGGTGGCCCAGGGCCGTGGCTGAGAACGCGGCCCCTTTGCTCGCGGTCGAGCATCTGACAATGCGTTTCGGCGGCCTTACCGCGGTCGGCGACCTGTCGTTCGCCGCAGGACGGGGTGAGATCACCGCCGTCATCGGACCCAACGGCGCCGGCAAAACCACGGTGTTCAACTGCATTACCGGCTTCTACCGCCCGACCTCCGGCCGCCTCGTGCTGACCCATGCCGATGGCACCCGCCACGCGCTGGAACGGCTGCCCGGCCACCGCATCGCGCGGCACGCCCGGGTCGCCCGCACGTTCCAGAACATCCGCCTGTTCGCCGGCATGACGGTGCTGGAGAATCTGATGGTTGCCCAGCACAACGCGCTGATGCCCTCGGTCGCGAACGGGCTGCTCGCGGTATTCGGCCTCGGCGGCCATCGGGCAGCCGAGCGGACGGCGCTGGAAAAGGCCCGCGGCTGGCTGGAAGCGGTCGATCTGCTTGCCCGCGCCGACGATCCGGCCGGCGCGCTGCCCTACGGTGCGCAGCGGCGGCTGGAGATTGCGCGGGCGATGTGCACCGACCCGGTGCTGCTCTGCCTCGATGAGCCGGCCGCCGGCCTCAACCCGCGGGAGAGCGATGAGCTCGCCGGCCTGCTCGGGCGCATCCGCGCCGGCGGCTGCTCCATTCTGCTGATCGAGCACGACATGGGGGTGGTAATGCGCGTCTCCGACCATATCGTCGTGCTCGATCACGGCAGCAGGATCAGCGATGGTCCGCCGGCGATGGTGCGCAACGATCCCCGCGTCATCGCCGCCTATCTCGGCGAAGGCGACGAGGATGAGGCGCCGGCGCCGCTCGATGCCGGGGCGACGGCATGACGGCGCTGCTCCGCCTCGCCGGTGTCACCGCCTTCTACGGTGCCATCCAGGCGCTCAAGGGCGTTGATCTGGAGGTCAACGAGGGCGAGATCGTGACCCTGATCGGCGCCAACGGCGCCGGCAAATCGACGCTGATGATGACGATCTGCGGCACGCCGCGGGCACGCAACGGCCGCATCGAATACGACGGCCAGGATATCACCGCGCTGCCGACCCATACCATCATGCGCCGTGGCCTGGCGCAGTCGCCCGAGGGGCGGCGCGTGTTCCCGCGCATGACGGTGCATGAGAATCTGCTGATGGGCGCGCATGGCAGCGCATCTTCGGCGAGCGGAGCGGCCATGGCACAGGTGCTGGCGCTGTTTCCCCGGCTCGGCGAACGGCTGGGGCAGCGCGGTGGCACGCTTTCCGGCGGCGAGCAGCAGATGCTGGCGATCGGACGGGCGCTGATGAGCCGCCCGCGCCTGCTGCTGCTGGATGAGCCGAGTCTCGGCCTCGCCCCCCTGGTGGTACGACAGATTTTCGGCGCCATCCGCGAGCTCAATCGCTCGACCGGGCTGACGGTGCTGCTGGTCGAGCAGAATGCCTATCAGGCCCTGCGCCTTGCGCATCGTGGTTACGTGCTGGTGAATGGCGCCATCACCATGTCGGGCAGCGGTGCCGAGCTGCTCGCCCGTCCGGAAATCCGCGCCGCCTATCTGGAAGGCGGCCACTGACCCCGGCGCCTAACGGAAGGTCGCCAGCAGATCGGCGACCTGGGCTGCGGTCAGCAGGCGGGGATTGTCGCGTCGCAGCAGCAGGAACAGCTTCGCCGCCTCCTCCAGTTCCTCGGCGGCATGCACCGCATCGGCCAGCGTCCTGCCCGAGACCACCGGTCCATGATTGGCCAGCAGCACGGCACGGGCATCGCGGGCGGCGGCATGGATCGCCGGTTCCATCGCCGGATCGCCGGGACGGAAATAGGGCACCACCGGCATGCGGCGCCCGACACGCATGACGAAATAGGGTGTCAGCGGCGGGATCGGATTGGCCGCGTCCACATCGGGAAGGCAGGCAACCGCGGTCGCCATCGTCGAATGCAGATGGACCACGGCGCCGGCCTCGGCGCGTGCCGTGTACATGGCACGGTGCATGAACACTTCCTTGGACGGCACCTCGCCATCGACATGCGCGAACGCCGCGTCGAGCCGCGCCAGCCGCGCCGGATCGAGCCGGCCGAGCGAAGAATTGGTCGGCGTGATCAGGTATCCGTCGGGCAGCCGCACGCTGATATTGCCGGCGGTGCCGACGGAAAAGCCGCGCGCGAAAAGACTGGCTGACAGATCGACCAGCAGGCGCCGTGTCTCGGCCTCGGTCATCGTGCATCCTCCTGGGCCGTGAAGGCCTTCAGGAAGAAATCGGGGGCACCGAAATTGCCGCTTTTCAACGCGAGCCACATCGGCGGCAGCCTTCCTTCGGCATGGGTCCACGGCACGCCGGGGTCGATCTCCGGCCCGATGCGGAGCGACCGCACGCCGAGTTGCGTGACCACCGCCCCCGCGGTCTCCCCGCCCGCCACCACCAGCCGCCGCACGCCGCGCGCCGCCAGTTCGCCGGCAATCGCCGCCAGCGCCTGTTCCACCAGCGCGCCGGCGGCATCCCGGCCGAGCCGCCGCTGCAATTCCGCCACCCGGTCGGGGGGCGCGGAGGCGGCGATCAGGACCGGCGCGCTGCCCAACCTGCCGTCCAGCCAGGCACGCGCCTGGTCGGCCAGTTGCGCGGCATTTGGCGTTGCCAGCGGATCGAGTTCCAGCGTCGGCAGATGCGATCTTGCCGCCGCGATCTGTCCGAGCGTGGCGCGGGAACACGACCCGGCAAGGATTGCCGCGTGCCCCGACACCGCGGGCAGCGCGGCCGAATCCGGCCGTTCGGGCAGCATGCCGCCGGCGCGGAAATTGGCCGGCAGCCCGATCGCCACGCCCGAGCCTCCGGTGACCAGGGGATGCGCCGCCGCCGCCGCCCCGATCGCGCGCAGATGCCCATCCGTCACCGCATCCACGATGGCATAGCGCCGCCCCTGCTCCTTGAGCGCCGTCATCGCGTCGCGGATCACCGCTGCCCCCTGTTCGACGGTCGCGAATGCCACCAGACCCACGGTGCCGTCAGTCTGGCGCGACAGCACGCGCACCAGATTGGCATCGGTCATCGGTGTCAGCGGATGATGCTCCATGCCGCTTTCGTTCAGCAGCACCGCGCCGACGAACAGATGGCCCTGATAGACCGTGCGCCGGTTGGTCGGGAAGGCGGGACAGGCGAGCGCGAAGCCGCAGTCGAGATCGGAGACCAGGGCATCGGCGACCGGGCCGATATTGCCGGCCGGCGTACTGTCGAAGGTGGAGCAATATTTGAAGAAATATTGGCGGCAGCCGGCCCGCCGCAGCCAGGCCAGCGCGGCGCGGCTGTCGGCGACCGCCTGCGCCGCCGGCGTGGTGCGCGATTTCAGCGCCACCACGATCGCATCGGCATCCGGCACCGCATCCCCCGCATCGGGCACGCCGATCAGTTGGACGGTGCGCATGCCGTTGCCGACCAGTGTGGCGGCAAGATCGGTGGCGCCGGTGAAGTCGTCGGCGATGCAGCCCAGCAAAGGCCCCGGTTGCGGCATGGCTTATTCTCCCTCGGCAAGGACGGCGGCGAAGGCGGCGGTCTGCGATGTCCAGTCCGGCAGCGCCTGGCCCGCCCGCCAGGCGGCGTCGCGCATCACCTCGCGCAGCGGCCGGTCGAAGATCAGCCGGCGCAGGGCACGCGACAGCGCCGCCGCGTCGCCGACGGCGGCAACCACCCCGGTTTGCGGCGTCACCAGCGCCCCGGCGGCCCCGCCATCGGTCACCGCGACCGGCACGCCGCGCCGCAGCGCCTCGGCGATCGCCATGCCATAGCCCTCGAAGCGCGTCGCCAGTGCGAACAGGTCGGCGCGGCGCCACCAGGCCTCCAGCGCCTCGGCCACTAGTTCGCCGGCGAAGGTGACGCGCCCGGCGAGGTCGAGTTCGGCGGCGAGCACATGCAGCGTCGCGGCATAGGCGGCATCGCGTGCGCCGCCGGCGATGGTCAGCGTCCAGTCCAGATCGGGCAGCCGCCCCAGCGCGCGCAGCAGCACGTCATGGCCCTTGCGCGGCGTCAGCACGCCGACCGAGAGAATGGTGCAGCCGGGACCGCCGGACCCTTCGCTGCGCGGCGCCGGATCGGTGCCCGGAACCACCACCGCCAGCCGTTCCGCCAGAACGCCGAACTCCGTCGCCAGCCGCTCGGCGGTGGCGCTGCTGGTGACGATGACGCGGGCGAGCTGACGGAACAGGGTGCATTCGGCGCGGCGCAGCGCCTCCCGCGCCGCCTCGTCGCGGTCGGGTTCTAGCGCCGTCGGATGGTGGATCAGGCCGATCGTGCGGCGGGCCGCTAGCGACTCCGCCAGGGCCGCGAAGGAGGGCAGGCAGAGGCCGTCGATCACCGGGATCGCATCCGCCGCAAGCGCCGCCCAGCCATCGCGCGCGGCGGCCTCGGCGGTGGCGTCGGGCAGCGGATGGCAGCCGGCCAATTCCACCACCTCCACCGCATGGCCGGCCCGGCGCAGGCCGGCCACCACCGCGCGGTCGTAATTGTAGCCGCCGGAAACGGTGGCGAGCGGCGCCGGTACGAAAAGGACCACCCGCATCAGCCGAGCGTCCCTTCGAAGGAAGCCCAGGCGAGCGGGCTTTCGCGCAGCGTCACCGTCAGTGCCGCGATGCGTCGTCCGCCCTCGCCCAGCGCGCCGGCGCGGCAGGCAGAAGCGAGCACGCCCCAGATGTGCTGCGCCATCACCTCCGTCGTCGTGTTGCGCCCGGCCAGCTCCGGCACCTCGTCGAGATTGCGGTAGTCGAGGCCATCGAGCAGGCGGCGCAGTTCGGTGCGTGCCACGGCGATATCGACCAGCAGGCCGAGCTCGTCGAGGGCTGGGGCGCGGAACGTCGCCTCCACCTGAAAGGTCGCGCCATGGACACGCTGCGCCGGGCCGAACGCGGCGCCGCGGAAGGAATGGGCGATCATGATATGGTCGCAGACAGTGAGGCTGAACATCGCATGCTCCTGCCGCGGCGGCACGGCCACGGCGGCGTGTCAGAGATCGCGGAGGAAGCCCAGGATGGCCGCGTTCACTTCCGGCGCCCGCTCCTGCTGGGTCCAGTGGCCGCAGCCCGGCAATAGGATGCTGCCGCGCAGGTCGGGCACCAGCGCCGGCATCGCCGCAATCGCCTCCCGCGCGCCGCGGAAATTGACGACGAGATCACGCTCGCCGGCGATGTAGAGCGCCGGGCAGCGCACCTTCAGACCCGCGAAAGGTGCCAGCAGCGCCCAGTTGCGGTCGATGTTGCGGTACCAGTTGAGGCCGCCGCGAAAGCCGGTGGCGGCGAAATCGGCGGCATAGGCATCGACATCGGCTTCGCTGATCCAAGGCGGCAGCGCCGGCGGGTCGGGCAGCAGCGCCAGCATCCCGGCCGCGCGCGGCACCATGCCGATGTCGCCGCCCGGCGGCGCATCGCCGGAGGCGGCATACAGCATGCCGCGCAGGACACGCCGCGGCGCCGGATCGAATTCGGCTTCGGCGACGCCCTCGGCCTGGAAATGGAGCTGGTAGAACTGGCGCGCCTCGTCCTGCGGCATCCGTGTGGTCGGCGGGGTGGGCGGGCGGGGACGGAACGGGACGCTGAGTGCGATCACCCCGCGGAAGCGGTCCGGGCGGAGCAGGGCGGCGTGCCACGCCACCGGCGCCCCCCAGTCATGCCCCACGATCACCGCATCGGGCGCACCGAGCGAATCGAGCAGGCCCACCATGTCGCCAACCAGATCGAGCAGCGTGAACCGCTCGACCAGCGGCGGTGAGCCGGTGCGGCCATAGCCGCGCATATCGGGCGCGACGGCGAAGAATCCGCCGGTGCCGAGGGCGCGGAGCTGATGGCGCCAGGAATACCAGGTTTCGGGGAAGCCGTGGCACAGCAGCACCACCTTCCCCACCCCGTGCCCGGCCCCGCATTCGGCGATATGCATGGAGAGGCCGTTGGCCTTGACCGTGCGGTGCTGGATGTCCGGCATGCGGCCCCCCGTCCTGGCGCCTATCTGCCCCAGCGCCGCGCCGGGCGCTAGTACCCCCGTGCCGGATCGACCCGGTTGGGCAGCGCCGCCCCTGCCCGCCAGGCGCGCAGATTGGCGCACAGGACGGCAAGGCTGCGGGCGCTGTAATCCGCCGGATCATCGCAGGAGAGATGCGGCGTGACGATCAGGTTCGGGGTGCGCCAGAGACGATGGCCATGCGGCAGCGGCTCGACCGGAAACACGTCGAGCACCGCGCCGCCGAGTCGCCCAGCCTCCAGCCTGTCACACAGCGCCGCATCATCGAGCAGCGCGCCGCGGCCGATATTCACCAGCCCCGCCCCTGCCGGCAGCAGATCGAGCCGCGACCGCCCGATCAGGCCCTGCGTCGCCGGCGTCAGGGGACAGGCGAGCACCAGCAGCCATGCCCCCGGCAAGGCGGCGTCCAGCTCTGCCACCGGCACGACGGCGGCGAAATCCGGATGCGGCGCGCCGCTTGTGTTGACCCCGGTCACCCCGACGCCGAGCAGGCGCAGATGGCGTGCCGCGGCGCTGCCGAGATCGCCGGTCCCGACGATTACCGCCCGGCGCCCCGCGAGGGTGGCCGTGGGCGTGCGGTACCAGCGTCCCGCCCGCTGTGCCTCCAGCAACGCCGGCAGCCGGGCGGCGAGCAGGAGCGCGGCCATCGCCACGTATTCGCCGGCCTTCGGACCATGCACGCCGCGGTTGTTGAGCAGCGTCACCCCTTCCCCGAGCCAGTCCAGCGGCGCCAGGCGATCGACGCCGGCGGCGTTGACGAAGACGAGCCGCAGGCAGGGCGCGGCCAGCGGCCTGGGCAGCGTGCGCAGCGCCGCCGGCGGCCCGATCAGCAATTCCACCGCCGCCTGGGCGGCGGCGAAATCGGCCGGCGTGGAGCCGAAACTGACCCGGTGCGGCGGCTCGCCCGACGCGGCGGCGGCGGCTTGCCACTGGGCCGGCGTGATGACGAAATGCGGGTCGGCGGCGTCATTCTGGATGTGGATGCGCATCGCGCGAGCTTCCGCCGCGGCGGCGCGGCTGGCAACCTGCCGGCGCATGATGATCCCGATCCTGTTCCGCGACACACGCTTCGTCGTGCTCGACAAGCCCGCCGGCCTCAAGGTGCATGCCGGACCGCAGGGCGGGGCGAGCGTGGAGGACTGGTTTCCCTCACTCGGCGGGCGGCGCGACGGGCCGTGGCTCGCCCACCGGCTCGATGCCGACACTGCCGGCTGCCTGCTGGTCGCCCTGCGCCGCAGCGCGCTGCACGCGGCGCAGGCGGCATTCGCTGCCGGGCGGGCGGAAAAGATCTACTGGGCGGTGGTGGCCGGTGTGCCGCCGGCGGCGGCGGGACGGCTCGATGCCCCGTTGCGCCGGCACAGCGACCGCTCCGGCTGGCGCATGCGCCACGATCCGGCGGGCGATCCGGCGGTGACGGAGTGGCGCATGCTCGGGCAGGCCGGCGGGAAGGCGTGGCTCGAACTGCGGCCGCGCACCGGGCGAACGCATCAGGTGCGGGTCCATTGCGCCCTGCTCGGCTGCCCGGTGCTCGGGGACCCGGTCTACGGCGCGGGGGGCGGAGCGGCACGGCTGCACCTGTTGGCGCGGGGGCTGACACTGCCGCTCGATCCGCCGGTCGCGGCGAAGGCGCCGGTGCCGGCCCATATGCGCGCAGCCCTCGACGACTGCGGCAGGGCCGCGTTCAGCCGATCAGGAACCACAGCCGGAACGTGAGCGTCTCCAGGAGAGTCTGGCGCCTCAGGCCGGGCATGCCGAGGACACCGAGGCGGCGGAACGGACCGCCCGCCAGCGCCGCCTGCAACCGCGCCACGTCGTCCCGTGCGGCCTCGGTGAGCAGCCGGCGTTCCGCCGCGAGGGCGGCGAGATGGGCGCGGAAGAGGTGCATGAAGGCGCCGGGGCCGCGCCGCACTGCCCCCAGCGCCCGCCGCAGCCGGCCGCCCGGCGCGCCCACCGCATTCGCCCCGTGCTGGCGGTAGAGCACCAGCGGCGCCGGCTCCATCCGTACCTCCCCGCCCGCGGCGGCCACCAGGAGGTAGCTCCACCAGTCGTGAAAGAAGTGCTGCGGCGGGTGGCTGCCGGCGATCAGAGCGGCAGCGGGGCGGTTGAGGAGGATGGTGCAGCCGGTGGCAAGGTTCTGCGCCAGCGCCGCCGGGAAGCCGGGCGGACGACGGAGCGGCGGCGACTCCGCATAAGGCCGCAGTGCGGCATCGACCAGCACCTGCCGCGCACAGGCGAGCGCCGGCCGTCCCGCCGGTACCGCGGCCAGCGCCGCCATGCCGCGGGCCAGTTTTTCCGGCAGCCAGACGTCGTCCTGATCGGCGAAGGCGGCGGCGTCACCGGCACCGAGACCGGGTAGCGCCGCTCGCAGCAGCGCGAGGAAGCTCGCCGAGGCACCGATATTGCCCTCGGGCGCAGCGAGACGGGTGCAGCGGCCAGGATCAAGACCGGCGGCAAACCGCTCCATGATCGCAACCGTCGCGTCGGTCGAACCGTCGTCGCGCCACAACAGCGTCCAGCCGGCATGGCTCTGGGCCGCGAAGCTGGCGAGCTGATCGGCCAGGAAGGCGCCGCCGTTGTAGGTGGAGAGCAGGATGCGGACCTGCCCGCCCATTGACCCGCCCATTGACCCGCCCACTGGCCCGCCCACCGGCCCGCTCACGCCAGCGCGGCATCCACGGTGCGGGCCACGCTGTCCTGCCACGGCGGCAGCGTGACCGCGAAATCCTGCGCGAGACGCCGGCAATCGAGCCGGGAATCGGCCGGCCGGCGCGCCGGCGTGGGCCAGTCGGCGGTGGCGATCGGGGTGACTTCCGGGCGTGCCATGCCATGCGCCGCGGCGCGGGCGAACACCGCCTCGGCGAGGCCATGCCAGGTGGTCGCCCCACTGCCGGCGGCGTGATAGACGCCCCCTGTGCTGCCGTCCCAGGCATCGGACAGCGCCAGGATGGCGGCGGCGAGGTCGGCGGCGGCGGTCGGGCAGCCGCGCTGGTCGGCGACGACCCGCAATCGGTCCGTCCTGCGTGCCGCGTTCAGCATCGTCAGCACGAAATTCCGTCCCGACTCGGCATAGACCCAGGACGTGCGCAGGATGAGGGCGCGGGCGCCCGAGGCCAGCACGGCCTGCTCGCCCGCCAGCTTGCTTGCGCCATAGACGCCGGTCGGGCCGGTGGCATCGTCCTCGACATAGGGCGCGCCCTTGGTCCCGTCGAACACGTAGTCGGTCGAGATATGGATCAGGCGTGCCCCGTGCGCGCCACACCAGGCGGCGAGCGCCGCCGGGCCGTCGCGGTTGGCACGCAAGGCCGCCTCCGGCTCGCGCTCCGCCTGATCGACGGCGGTGTAGGCGGCGGCGTTCACGACCAGCGCGGGACGCGCCACGTCCAGCACGCTGCGCACCGTCTCCGGCCGGTCGAAATCGAAGGCCGGGCGGCCGACCACACGCAGCTCCCGCCCACCTGCGGCGGCGCCCAGCGCCCGCGCCACCTGTCCGCCGCCGCCGGTGACCAGGATCATGGCGTCACACCCGGAACCACGGCGCGCAGGCGGCGAGCGGCGGCAGGGCGCGGTCCTTGTCCGACAGCATCACCGCCCCGGGTGCGACCGGCCAGGGCAGGGCAAGGTCGGGATCGTTCCAGATAACGCCGCGTTCCGAGGCACGGTCATAGGGGGCGGTCACCTTGTACATGACCTCCGTCTCCGCCAGCAGCGTGCAGAACCCGTGCAGGAAGCCGCCGGGTATCCACAGCTGCGCCCCGTTGTCGGCGCTGAGTTCGGCGGCAACGTGCTGTCCGTAAGTGGGCGAGCCGTGGCGCAGATCGACCGCCACGTCCCAGATCGCGCCGCGGACGCAGCGCACCAGCTTGCCCTGCACGAACGGCGCGATCTGGCAGTGCAGGCCGCGCACGGTACCGGCGGCGACCGAGAGGCTGTGGTTGTCCTGCACGAACGGGCCGGGCACGCCGGCGGCGGCAAAGCGGGCGGCGTTCCAGGTTTCCGAAAAAAAGCCGCGCGCATCGGCGAAGCGCGGCGGCGCGAGCAGGATCACGTCGGGGATGGCGAGGCGTTCGACCTTCATGGCACGGCCCCCTCAGCGCGCGTCAAGGCAGCGGATGGGCCGAGCGGTGCCGCCATGCCGGCGGACATCGCCCGGATATCGGCGGCGCAGCAGCGACCGGCCGGCATTGTCGCCCCCGCGTTCAGGCATGCAGCCCGTCGGCGAGCTCGGCCAGCACGCGGCCCAGTTCCGTCTTGCCGAGTGCCACCGCGTGCGCGCGCAGGGTCGCGGCGTCGATCCAGCCCATGCGGTAGGCCACCTCCTCCGGGCAGCCGACCAGCATGCCCTGGCGCGACTGGATTGTCTGCACGAAGGTCGCAGCCTGCAACAGCGAATCGGGAGTGCCGGCATCGAGCCAGGCGCAGCCGCGGCCGAGCCGCTCGACATGCAGCGAGCCATCCTCCAGATAGAGGCGGTTGAGATCGGTGATCTCCAGCTCGCCGCGGGCCGAGGGACGCACCCGGGCGGCCAGTTCGCTGACGCGGGCATCGTAGAAATAGAGGCCGATCACGGCCCAGTTGGATTGCGGTGCGGCCGGCTTCTCGACGATCTCGACGGCGCGGCCGTCGGCTGCCATCGACACCACGCCGTAGCGTTCCGGGTCGCGCACCTGATAGGCGAACACCGTCGCGCCACGCGGGCGGGCGGCGGCGTCGCGCAGCAGGACCGAAAGATGGTCGGCGAAGATCAGGTTGTCGCCGAGTACGAGCGCACACGGTTCGCCGGCCAGCCAGTCACGCCCGATCAGGAACGCCTGCGCCAGCCCCTCCGGCCGCTTCTGTTCGGCGTAGGTGAAACGGACGCCGAGCCGGGTGCCGTCGCCGAGCAGGCGGCGGAACTGCGGCAGGTCGTCGGGCGTGGAGATCACCAGGATGTCGCGGATGCCGGCCAGCATCAGCACCGACAGCGGGTAATAGACCATCGGCTTGTCGTAGACCGGCAGAAGCTGTTTCGACGCCGCCAGCGTCATCGGCGAAAGCCTTGTGCCGGAGCCGCCGGCGAGGATGATGCCCTTCTGCATCCGCGTCACGCCGCCCGGCCGAGCCGCTCGCCGGCATAGCGTGCGGCCCTTATCCCCTCCCACCAGGGACGGTTGGCGAGATACCAGTCGATGGTGCGCGCGAGGCCGGCGGCGAAATCATGCGGCGCCCGCCAGCCGAGCGCGGCCTCGGTCCGCGCCGGGTCGATCTCGTAGCGGAAATCATGGCCGGGCCGGTCGGTGACGAAGGTGATCAGCCGCTCCCGCCCGCCGGCGGGATCGGGCAGACGGGCATCGAGGGCGGCGCAGATGGCGCGCACCACGGCAAGGTTGCTCTGCGGCTGGCGGGCACCGATGGCGTAGGTGGCGCCGGCCTGCCCGAACTGCACGACCTGGAGCAGGGCGGCGGCATGATCCTCGACGAAGATCCAGTCGCGCTGGTTGGAGCCGTCGCCATAGACCGGGAGCGGCCTGCCCTCCAGCGCATTGAGCAGCACCAGCGGGATCAGCTTCTCCGGGAATTGCCAGGGGCCGTAATTGTTGGTGGTGTTGCTGACGATGGTCGGCAGGCCGTAGGTGTGGTGCCAGGCGCGCACGAGGTGGTCGGACGCGGCCTTGCTGGCCGAATAGGGACTGCGGGGGTCATAGGGCGTCGCCTCGGTGAAGGGCGCATCGCCGGGGCCAAGGGCGCCGAACACCTCGTCGGTGGAGACGTGATGGAAGCGGAAGGCGGCACGGCGGTCGGCCGGCAGCGATGCCCAGTACTCGCGCGCCGCTTCCAGCAGGACATAGGTGCCGACGATGTTGGTCTGGATGAACGGGCCGGGACCGTCGATCGAGCGATCGACATGGCTTTCAGCGGCGAGATGCATGACCGCGTCGGGCTGCCAGCCGGCAAATGACTGCCGGACGGCGGCGGCATCGGCGATATCGGCGCGGATCAGGTGATGGCGGGGGTTGCCCGCCGCGCCCTCCAGCGCCGCCTCGCTCGCCGCATAGGTCATCTTGTCGAAATTGATCACCGTGTGATCGGTGTGACGGAGCAGATGCCGCACCACCGCCGAGCCGATGAAACCGCATCCCCCGGTCAGCAGCAGCCGCATGACGATCCCTCATCCATCCGTGATGTGCGCCGCACCTTGGCAGCCCCGCCCGGCCGGAGCAAGCGCCGGCGCGACCGGCCGGGCGCCGCGCCGATGGAACAGCGGAGGACAGCGCGGGGGCTTCGTCGATTCGGGTGTAATGATCGCGGCAGCAGCGGGACTAAACGGTACTTTCGCTTGACGATGGACGGACGCCGCGCCAAGGGCTGCTGCGCGTCATCATAACGTATAGACAACTTCTGCGAGGTACCCATGGTTTCGTACCGATTCAGTTTCGAACTCGCCGTCATCGCCGCCGCCCTGCTTCCGGGCTGCGTCTCGGCCCATGCAACCATCCTCGGCACGTTCACATCCGACGGATACATCTTCACCAATTTCGACCCCACGCTGACGAGCGGCGCCGCCGGCTCCAACGCCAACGGCATCAGCAACACCGGCCAGATCGTCGGCACCGAGGTGAATGGCAACAACACCTCGGTCTTCACCAACTATGTTGGCACGCCAAACCACACCGCCCTTCTCAACATCGGGTTCAGCGACGTCACGAACGGCATCAACAGCGCCGGCACCATCGTCGGCGGCAACGGCACCACCGCCTTTGTCATGCCCGCCGGCGCCACCCCGGCCACCCTCCCCACCCCCGCGAACGCGAGCGCCGAGACGGCCTTGGGCATCAACGATCACGGCGGCATCGTCGGCACCTTTACCAACCAGACCGGCAACAGCCCCGGCTTCTATCTGCCAAGCGGTGGATCGCCGGTGATCATCAACGGCCCCTCCGGCCTCGACACCGCCGTCAACGCGCAGGGCATCAACAACCACGGCCAGATCATCGGCTTCTATGTCGGCACCGACGGCCAGACGCACGGGTTCACCGTGGCCCCCGGCGGGACGACCGGCATCGCCATCCCCGACCCGACCATCCCCGTCGTTCCCGCCGAGCCCGGCGCCACGTTCGTGTTCTCCCAACTGCTCGGCATCAACGACGGCAACCTCGCTGTCGGCTATTACGGGGACAGCACCACCAGCCAGCACGGCTTCGTCTACAATCTCAAAACCAACACCTACACTTTCCTCGACGACCCTGCCGCAGCCTTCAGCAACGGCGTGGAAGTCACCCAGATCACCGGCATCAGCAACATCGGCGAGCTTTCCGGCTTCTACACCGACGGCAGCGGCATCGCCCACAGCTTCGCAGCCTGCCCGGTTGGCGTCACCTGTCCGGGCCTGACCGTTGCCAACGTGGCCGAGCCTGGCTCGCTCGCGATCCTGGCGGCTGGCCTGGGCCTGCTCACGGCGAGCGTGTTTCGGCGCAAGCCGTCCTGACCGGCTTCGGCGTCCTGGCGGCGCGGCTTGCGGGCGACGCGGCGGACATCACGTGGGTCGGGGATGGTGGCGAAACACTCCAGCGGAACGGCCGGACGGGAGCCGACCCGCAGGTCGGTGGGCGCGGGGAGGGCGGCAGGCGGGCCACGGCCGCTGACCGCTTCGTCTTGCCGGGGTTGCCGGACTTCCCTATCACCTTGCCTCTCCGTGGGAGCCTGTCCCGATGCCCGACCCTGCTGCCAGCACCGCCCCCGCCGCCCAGTTGCATGCCGATCAGATCGCTTACTGGAACGGCATCGGCGGCGCGCAATGGGTGGCGCGGCAGGCCCACACCGATGCCATGCTGGCCCCGGTCGCCAACCTCGCGATCGACCGTCTGGCGCCGCCGCCGAATGCGAGCGTCCTGGATATCGGCTGCGGCTGCGGGGCGACCACCCTGATGTTGGCCGCCCGTCTGCCGGAAGGGAGGGTGACCGGCGTCGATGTCTCGGCGCCGATGCTGACGGTGGCGCGCGGGCGTGGCGCCGGGATCGGCAATCTCGCCTGGCTGTGCGCCGATGCCGCCACCCACCCCTTCCCGGCCGGCGGCTGGGATCTCGCCTTCTCGCGCTTCGGCGTGATGTTCTTCGGCGACCCCGTGGCGGGGTTCGCCAATTTGCGCCGCGCCCTGCGGCCGGGCGGGCGCCTGCTGTTCGCCTGCTGGCGCAAGCTGGCGGAAAACCCCTGGATGGGGGTGCCGCTCGCCGCCGCCTTGCCGCACCTGCCGCCCCTGCCGGAGACCGGGCCGGAGGAGCCGGGGCCATTTGCCTTTGCGGATCCGGAACGGGTGCGCCGCATCCTGACGGACGCCGGCTGGCGTGCCCCGACCATCACGCCGGGCGATGTGATGCTCGACCTCGCCGGCGGGCAGGGGTTGGAAGCGGCGGTGGAGAGTGCGACCCGCATGGGCGCCGCCGCGCGCGCGCTGCGCGACCAGCCGGAGACGGTGCGCGAAGCGGCGCGGGAGGCGATCCACGCCGCCCTGGCCCGCCATGCGACCGCAGACGGACGGGTCGCGCTGGCAGGCGCGGTCTGGCTGGTGGCGAGCGAGGCGCCCGCCGCGTAGCCGGTCCTGCCGCTAGACGTGCAGATGGCGCCCAACGATCGCCGGATCGGCGTGCAGCGCGGCCGGCGTGCCGTGCCAGACGATGCGCCCCTTTTCGAGAATCGCCATGCGGTCGGCGAGGCGCGAAAGATCTGCGACGTGCTTGTCGATCACCAGCACCGCCTCGCCCTCCGCCTTCAGGGCGGCGAGGGCGGCGAAAATCTCCGCGCGCAGGAGCGGCGCCAAGCCCTCCGTCGCCTCGTCCAGGATGAGCAGGCGCGGGTTGGTCAGCAGAGCGCGGCCGATCGCCAGCATCTGCTGCTCCCCCCCGCTCAGCTCGGCGCCGCGATGGTGCAGCCTGGCGCCGAGGCGCGGCAGCAGCGCCAGCGCCCGCGGCAGCGTCCACGGGCCCGGCCGGGCAGTCGCGATCAGGTTCTCGGCGACGGTGAGCGTCGGGAACACCCCCCTCCCCTCCGGCACCAGCCCGATCCCTGCCTGTGCGATGAGATGCGACGCCTGCCCGGCCAGTTCCCGTCCGCCGAGGCGGATGCTGCCGCGCCACGGCGGCAGCATTCCCATCAGGGTGCGCACGGTGGTGGTCTTGCCCATGCCGTTGCGCCCGAGCAGGGCCAGCGTTTCCCCCATCCCGAGCGTGAAGCCGACGCCGAACAGCACCTGCGCCCGGCCATAGCCGCTCTCCAGCCCCGCCACCTCCAGCATCACGCCGCCCCCAGATAAGCGGCGCGGACGGCGGGGTCGGCGCGCACCGCGGCGGGCGGGCCGGAGGCGATCACGCGGCCTTCGACCAGCACCGACAGCCGATCGGCGAGCGCGAACACCGCGTCCATGTCATGCTCCACCAGCAGCATCGCGCACCGCCCGCGCAGGCCGGCGAGCAGGGCAACGATGCGCCGCCCTTCGGCATGGCCCATGCCGGCCAGCGGCTCATCCAGCAGCAGCACGCGCGGGACGAGGGCGAGGGCGCAGGCAATTTCCAGCACCCGCCGCTCGCCGTAGGACAGCGCCTCCGCCGGCACGGCGGCGCGATCGGCAAGGCCGACATCGGCCAGCGCGGCGCGCGCCGGCCCCTCCAGTGCGGCATCGCCGTCGGCCCGGCGGAACGGGGCGAGCGGGCGCGGGCCGTGTGCCTGCACCGCCAATGCCACGTTCGCCAGCGCCGAAAGTCCACCGACCACGGCACTGATCTGGAAGGTGCGCGCCATGCCGCGGCGGGCGCGCAGATGCGGCGGGAGGCGGGTGATGTCGGCCCCCTCCAGCCGCACCCGCCCGGCATCCGGCGCGAGCGTGCCGGCAAGCTGCGCGATCAGGCTCGACTTGCCGGCGCCGTTCGGCCCGATCAGGGCATGCACCTCGCCGGCCCGCAGATCGAGGCTGACTGCCTGCGTCACCGCCAGGGCGCCGAACGACTTGCACAGCCCCTCCGCCGCCAGCACGCTCATCCCGCGCGCCCCCGCCGCACCCGCCACAGCGCGGCACCGAGCAGCAGCGCACCGAGCACGATGCGCCCGTGCTCATCGGCCGCCGATAGCCCTTCCTCCACCAGCACGAGGAAGATCGCGCCGGATGCCGCCCCCTCCGGCGTGGCGACGCCGCCGAGAATGACCATCACCAGCAATTGCCCGGCCAGCCGCCAGTCGAACAGGGCGGGACTGACAAAGCCGCTGGCAACGGCAAGCAGCCAGCCGGCCAGACCGCCGACGCCGCCGGCCAGCACATAGGCGATCAGCCGCACCCGCACGACATCGAAGCCGAGTGAAGCAGCCAGCCCCGGCATCTCCCGCGCCGCCCGCAGCGCGCGGCCGAAGCGGCCGGCCCCGAGCCGCCGCGCCGCCAGCAGGAGCGCCAGCAACAGCAGCAGCACCAGGGCATGAAACGCCTCCGGCCGTGCCAGCAGACGGGAGCCGAACAGCGGCGGCGCACGGTCGAGCGGCATGCCGTCATCGCCGCCATAGACGGCGAGCGATTCGGCGACGAAGAACGCCATCTGCCCGAAGGCGAGCGTGATCATGATGAACGTCACCCCGCGCGTGCGCAGCGCCAGCCATCCGGTCGGCCAGGCGTAGGCGGCGGCGGCCAGGATCGCTGCCGGCAGCGACAGCGCCATCTCGTCCCACCCGGCACCCGCCAGCATCAGCAGCGCATAGGCGCCGATGCCGAGGAAGGCGGCATGGCCAAGACTGGCGAGGCCGGCGAAGCCGACGATGAACTGCAACGACACCGCGGCGATCGCAAACACCCCTGCGCGCGTCGCCAGCGCCAGCAGCCAGGCGTTGCCGAGCAGCCGCGCCGCCACCGGCGCCAGCGCCAGCACCGCCAGCAGCAGCGCGGCGAGGACGACCCCCGATTGCCGCAGGCGTGGGCGCCTCAAGCGCGGCCCCGCGCCGGCAGCAGCCCCGCCGGACGGAACGCGAGCACCGCCGCCATCACCAGATAGATCAGCATGGAGGCGAGCGCCGGTCCGGCGGTGTGCGCCGCCGCCGGCGGCAGAGCGGCGATGAGTGCCGCATCCAGCAGGCCGCGCCCGAGCGTGTCGGTCAGCCCGACCAGCAGGGCCGCGACGAAGCTGCCGCGCACCGAGCCGGCGCCGCCCAGGACGATCACGACGAAGGCGAGGATCAGCACCGGCCCGCCCATCCCCGGATCGACCGAGACGATCGGCGCCGCGATGGCGCCGGCGAATCCGGCCAGCATCGCGCCGAGCGCCAGCACCCGCGCGAACAGCCGCCCGACATCGACGCCGAGGGCGGCGAGCACGGGCGCATTGCTGGCCCCGGCGCGCAGGCGCATGCCCGTGCGCGTGTGCTCGATCATCAGCCACAGCAGCCCGGCCATGGCGAGGCCCGCGGCCAGCACCGCCAGACGATAGACGGCATAGTGCAGGCCGCCGAACAGAGGCACCGCGCCGGACAGCAGCGCCGGCACCGGCAGCGTGCGCGGCGCCGGGCCGAACAGCAGCTTCACCCCCTCCTCCGCCAGCAGGATCAGGCCGAAGGTCGCCAGCACCTGATCAAGATGGTCGGCGCCGATCAGGTGGCGGAACACCAGGCGTTCGAGCAGCGCGCCGAGGACGAGGCTGGCCACAGCGGCGAGCGCGATCGCGGCCCAGACGCTGCCGCACCAGGGGAGGAACGCGACCGCCAGATAGGCCCCGAGCATGTACTGCACGCCATGCGCGAGGTTGACCACGTCCATGACGCCGAACACCAGCGTCAGCCCGGCGGCGATCAGGAACAGCAGCACGCCGAGCTCCAACCCGTTCAGCGCCTGCACCAGCAGCAGTGCGGGAGACACGGACGGTCGGGCAGCGTCTATTTCAGCGGGCAGGCGGCGGCAAACTCATCGGCCCAGTCGGAAAACACCTTCTGCACGATTTCGGTCTGATAGAGGCCATCAGGCCGCTTCGCCGCCTTGACCAGATAGAAATCCTGGATCGGATAGCCGTTGGTGTTGAACCGGAACGCGCCGCGCGGCGAGGCGAAGTCGGCCGCGTGCAGCGCCGCGTGCAGTTTCGCGCGATCGGACGTGGTGCCGCCGGTCCTGGCCAGTGCGCTGTCGATCAGTTGCAGCGCGTCGTAGCCCTGCATGGCGTAGGAACCGGGTACGGCATGATAGGCGGCGAGGTATTCGCCGACGAATTTCCTGTTGGCGGCGTTGTCCATGTCGGGCGCCCAGGTCATCGCGCCATAGAGACCGAGAGCGGCGTCCTGCTCCGCCGGCAGGGTCGATTCATCGACGGTGAAGGCGGACAGGAACGGAATCCTGTCCGCCAGTCCCGACTGATGGAACTGCCGCACCAGGGCGACGCCGAGGCCGCCGGGCATGAAGGTGAAGATCACGTCCGGCCGGGCGTCGGCGATGCGTGCCAGATCGGCCTGGAAATCGACGGTGGTGAGCGGCACGTAATCCTCCGCCACCACCTCGCCCCTGAAGCGGCTCCTGAAGCCCGCGACCGCGTCCTTGCCGGCCTGGTAGTTGGGCGCGAGCAGGAAGGCGCGCTTGTAGCCCTGGCGCTGCGCGTATTCGCCGAGCACGGCGTGGATCTGCGTGTTCTCGTAGGAGGTGACGAAGAAATCCGGGCTGCACTGCCTGCCCGCGAACACCGACGATCCCGCGTTGGGGCTGACCAGCACCGCGCCCCCCTCCGTCACCGGGCGGAAGATCGCGCCGAGGATGTTGGAGAAGATGGGGCCGATGACGAAATCGACGCGGTCACTCTCGACCAGGCGGCGGGCGCGGGCGGCGGCGACATCAGGCTTCAACTCGTCATCGACCACGACCAGCTCCGCCGGCCGCCCGCCGAGCTTGCCGTCCCGGTCCTTCAGCGCCAGCGCCACGCCGTCGCGCACCTGCTGGCCGAGCACCGCGCCGGGGCCGGAAAGCGTCACCAGCACGCCGACCTTCACCGGCGCCTGCGCCGCCGCCGCACCGGCCAGCGCCGCGCCGAACAGCGCACCCAGCAAGCCTGACATGATCCCGTGCCGCACCGCGCCCTCCCGCCGCCGTTTCGCGACGATTAAGCGCGAATTCTTGCGCAGTGGGAAGGGGTGGTCGCCGCTTGCCCGCGCCGGCCGCTGGACTATCCTGCGGACTGGGGAGAAATGCCGCCATGACCGTCCGTATCGAACCCGCCGATCCCGTCCGCTCGCCCGGCTTCTTCGGCGAGGTCTCCGGCATCGATCTGCGCCGCGACCTGACGGACGCGGAGGTCGCGGAGGTCGCGGCAGGGATGGACCGCTTCGCGGTGCTGCGCTTCCGCGATCAGGACATCGACGACGCGCAGCAGCTTGCCTTCGCCCGCCATTTCGGGCCGCTGGAGCAGGCGACCGGCGACATCGTGCAGGGGGCCGACCGGCGGCTGCCGATGGATGTGAACGACATCTCCAACCTCGACCGCGACGGCCGGGTGATGGCGCGCGACGACCGCAAGCGGCTGTTCAGCCTGGGCAACATGCTCTGGCACACCGACAGTTCATTCAAGCCGACGCCGGCCAAATATTCCGCCCTGTCGGCGCGCGTGATCCCCGACCGCGGCGGCAACACGGAATTTGCCGACATGCGCGCCGCCTGGGACGCGCTCGATGCCGAAACCCAGGCGCTGGTGCGCGACCTCGTCGCCGAGCACAGCCAGATTTTTTCCCGCGGCACTCTCGGCTTCACCGACTTCACGGAGGAGGAGCGGGCACGCTGGGTGCCGGTGCCGCAGCGCCTGGTGCGCCGCCATCCGGTGACGGGACGGCTTTCGCTCTACCTCGCTTCCCACGCCGGCGCGATCCGCGGCTGGCCGACGCCGGAGGCGCGGATGCTGCTGCGCGACCTGATCGAGCACGCGACGCAGCCGCGCTTCGTGTTCGTCCACAGCTGGCGCCCGCATGATCTGGTGATGTGGGACAACCGGGTGACGATGCACCGCGCCCGCCGCTACCCGGCCGATCAGGTGCGCGACCTGCGCCGCGTCACCGTCGCCGACTGCGCCCCGACGCTGGAGCAGGCGGCATAGCGCCGCCGCCGCTTACCCGAAGCGCGCGCGCCGCCCGGCCACCGCGGCGCCGAGCGCCATCACCCCGACCGACAGCACGAGCCAGGACGACGGCTCCGGAACCGCGGCGGTAACGGTGATCGTCCCGCTGAAATTGGGATCACCGAAGGGCGAATAGGTCGCGCTGCCGCTCGCATTCGAAATGGTGGCGGTGGTAAGCTGGTATGTCAGGCCGACCGCTGTCTGCGGCGACGCCGCAAGGACAGCAGGCTGATAAAGCGGCGCCACATTGGTTGTGAAGAGATTGAAAACATCGCCGGATATCAGAAGATTGTTCGCCATCAGATCAAGCGCATCGGTTTTGCTGAATATGTCGAAAGTTGAAAGACCTGAGACTTTCTCCGTCTGGCCACCATTGGAATACGATCCTGCGACCGGTATAAGGAAACCGATCCCCTGCGAGGATATCGTAACTTCCGCCGGCAGCGTCAGAATCAGCGTGAACGGCACCGCGGCGAAGGGCTGCGCGAGTGGTGTCGGAAGCGGCGTATCGTAGGTTCCGGACAGCGTCAGCGTGTCCATCGCCGTGCCGACCGGCGTGCCGGAGGGAAACAAGACCGTCGCATGGGCCGCGGCCAGCGGCAGCGCCGACGCGCCCAGAATGACGGTGGCGGCAAGCGCGCCAAGTGACCGCATGATCCCTGTCCTTCCTGCAAATATCACGTTATCATACTCATATCTGCATCCTCGCGGGGCCGTCAACGACAATCTGCCCCGGCCATTCCGTCCCGCGCCGCCCCCGGGGGGGCAGAGTGGCGGCGACACCGATGCTCTGCGATCCTGCGCGGCGGCGGTGACAGGGAATGGTGCGATGGAGCAGCAGCGTGAACCCCACGATCTCGATGATCCCGTGCTGCGCGATGCGGCGGTTGCGGCGGCGCGCGGCGGGGCACCGTTCGACGTGCTGCTTGCGGGCGGCCGTGTTGCCGACGTGGCGACGCAGGAACTGCGGGCCGCGGATGTCGGCCTGACCGGCAGCCTGATCGCCAGCGTGCATCCGCGCGGCGCGCGGCGCGATGCGCGGAGCGTGTTCGACCTCGCCGGCGCCGTCATTGCGCCGGGCCTTATCGACACGCATCTGCACATCGAAAGCTCGATGGTGACGCCGCGCCACTATGCCGCGGCGGTGCTGCCGCAGGGCACCACGACGATCTGCTGGGATCCGCACGAGATCGGCAACGTGCTCGGCCTCGACGGCGTGCGCTGGGCGATCGCGGCGAGCCGCGGGTTGCCGCTGCGGGTGCTGGTGCTGGCGCCCTCCTGCGTTCCCTCGGCACCGGGGCTGGAGCGCAGCGGTGCGGCGTTCGGGCCGGCCGAAATGACGGAGATGCTGTCCTGGCCGGAGATCGCGGGGGTCGCCGAGGTGATGGACATGCGCGGCGTGCTGGACCGCGCGCCGCGCATGCGCGGCATCGTCGCGGCGGGGCTCGCTGCCGGGAAGCTGGTCTGCGGCCATGCGCGGGGCCTGGAGGGCGCGGCGCTGCAAGGATTTGCTGCCGCCGGCATCACGAGCGATCATGAGATCACCTCGGGCGCCGATGTGCTGGAAAAGCTGCGTGCCGGCTTCACCGTCGAACTGCGCGGCTCCCACGATGCCGTGCTGCGGCAGGCGGTGGCGGCGCTGGCGACGCTGCCGCTCCTGCCGCAGACGCTGACGCTGTGCACCGACGACGTGTTCGCCGACGACCTGGCGGGCGCGGGCGGCATGATCGACGTCGTGCGCCGCGTCGTGCGCTATGGCCTCGGCCCGCTGCCGGCGCTGCGGGCAGCGACGCTGAACGCGGCGATGCGGCTCGGGCGGCGCGATCTCGGGCTGGTGGCGGCGGGACGGCGGGCGGATCTGATCGTGCTCGACGATCTCGACGGGTTCGCGGTGCGGCATGTGTTCGCCGGTGGCCGTCATGTCGCCGCCGAAGGCCTTCTGCGCGCGCCGCTGCGCCCCGATCCGGTGGCGCCGCCGACCGCGACGATGCATGTCCGGCCACTGCGGTCGGACGATTTCATCCTGCGCGCGGCGGGGACGCGGGTGCGGCTGCGCACCGTGCATCGCCCGCGCTTCACCGCCTGGGGCGTGGCGGAGGCCGCGGTGCAGGACGGCACCGTGCTGCTGCCGCCGGATGCGATCATGATGGCGGTGATCCATCGCCACGGAAGGGCGCCGGCGCGGCCGGTGCCGGGAGTGCTGACCGGCTGGAGCGCCTGGCGCGGCGCGCTCGCCACGACGGTCGCGCATGACAGCCACAACCTCGTGGTGTTCGGCCGGCAGCCGGAGGATCTGGCGGCGGCGGCGAATGCCGTGATCGGTGCCGGCGGCGGCATGGCGGTCGCCGAACGTGGGCAGGTGACCGCCCTGCTGGCGCTGCCCGTCTGCGGCCTGCTCGCCGATGCGCCGATCGGCGAGGTCGCCGCCGGGCTGCGGACGCTGCGGGCGGCGGCGGATCGCATCGCCGACTGGCAGCCGCCGGACCTGACCTTCAAGGCGGTGGTCGGCGCCAGCCTCGCCTGCAACCCCGGCCCGCACGTCACCGATCTCGGCATCGCCGACGGGACGACGGGACGAATTTTTGCCGATGTCGTGGCGGAAACTGAATAACGCCCTTCCTCAAATGAAGATCACCGCGTATGCAAAATCGCAACTGCCATTCCTGCTAGGCCCTGTTATAGCCTGAATGCGGCACCTACATCTGGCGCATGATGGAGAATGCGGGATTTGGGGTTTTGACGGATGCGCAGTGGGAGCGGTTGGGACCGCTGATCGAGGCGGTTCGTCCCCCT
>JAJZNE010000185.1:0-1448 GCA_021847995.1 Pseudomonadota bacterium
CCTGCTGAGACGACGCGCCCTGCGGCCCCGGCGGCGACGACGATCCCTGCGGGCCGGTCGGTGTCTCGGGGAACAGCAGCGGCGGCGGGGCAGTCGGCACGTTCGGAGGCGGCAGCGGTTGCATTTTGTTCTGTAGCTGATCCTGCATGGTCGGGAGCGGCTTCATCGGGCCTGGCCACACGTCCCCAGGTTCGGGCAGCAACGGGGCGATGGTTACGTCCTTCTCCTCGACCCGCAGCTCCGTCTCATCGACGCCTGGGGGAAGATTAGGGTTGGAGTGAAAGGTTTCGGTATCATAGAGGAAGCGACCGCCGCCGTCGAACGGATTGCCGACGAACTGGCAGCCGCCGAGGAGTAAGCTCAGGCCGAACAGGGCGCTACGCCGCATGAAAAATTCCCTTGCCGCGCACCGGCTTCGACCGGTGGGCCGGCGGCGCGCGCCGGAATGTGCCTGCATGGGGCGCCACGCTCAAGCTTCTGGTTGCACGAGGACGCCGGATTCGAGCGCGTCGAGCATCCATGCCACGATCAGCGCCGGCTCGCCGAGGGGCAAAGCCGGCCGGTCGCAACCGGGAAGTGCGGCGTCACCGGCCACCGCGAGGACGTCGGGTCGGCCGGGCCACAACGGCGGTTTGCCGAGGGCCGGGCGATGCACTTCCAGCTTGGCGCAGGTGTCGTTGCGAAACCCTTCCACCAGCACCAGATCCGCCGGCGCCATGCGCGCGAGCAGCCCGGCCAGGTTCGGCGCCGGCCCGCGCAGCTCGTGCAACAGCGCCCAGCGTTCCCCGCTCACGACCAGCACCTCCTGCGCGCCGGCCGCGCGGTGGCGAAAACTGTCCTTGCCCGGCCGGTCGAGATCGAAGCCGTGATGCGCGTGCTTGATGGTCGAAATGGTGAGGCCGCGCGCCCGCAGGCACGCGAGCAGGGCGGTGAGCAGCGTCGTCTTGCCGCTGCCCGACCAGCCGACCAGCGCCAGCACGTTCACCCGGGGCTGGTTCCCGGCCGCGGCGCCTTGGCCTGCGGGCGCGCCGCGTGGCGCAGGCCGGCGGTCAGATAATCCCACCCGGTCAGCAGCGTCAGCGCCGCCGCGATCCACAGCAGCGCCGCCCCGATCGCGGAGGCCGGCAGCCACCCGATGCCGAGCAGCCGTGCCGCCGGGTCGCCGGCCAGCAGCGTGCCGAGGGCGACCATCTGCACGCCGGTTTTCCATTTGGCGAGCCGTGTCACCGGCAGGCCCACCCGCACGCCGGCGAGATACTCCCTGAGGCCGCTGACCAGGATTTCGCGCAGCATGATGACGATCGCGGGATAGAGGCCGAACGGGCCGAGCCGTGCGGTGCCGACCAGCATCATGAGCGCCGCACCCACCAGCAGCTTGTCGGCGATCGGGTCGAGCATGCGGCCGAGGTCGGATTGCTGCCGCCAGTCGCGCGCCAGCCGGCCGTCCA
>JAJZNE010000185.1:1458-25706 GCA_021847995.1 Pseudomonadota bacterium
AATCGGGGACGGCGGCGATGCTGAACACGACGCAGGCGGCCAGATCCGCACCCGGCCGGCCGGGCGCGGCCAGCGCCACCAGCAGCGGAATGGCCGCGATGCGCGACAGCGTGAGCAGGTTGGGCAGATCGGTCAGCACCCGGGCAGCTTACCGCAACTCCGCCGCGGGGTCAGCCCGCCATACGCGCTCTTGCGGTCATTGCCGCCATTGCCTATTTGTGACGTGCCGCTTGCGGCTATGGCGATAAACGGCTCGTGGAATAAGCGTTGTGGACCCGGGGGCAGTGCCCGGCGCCTCCACCATCGACCCCGGTTGTCGGGGCAGGGGGGCGAAACAGGCTCGACACGCGCAGTAAAGGCGATCCTTTTGCCCGGCATGGTTCCGCCGTCATCGGGCCATATCACAAGTGCCAACGACAACATGGCGCTCGCTGTCGCTGCGTAAGCGATAAGCGCGGTCCGGGGGGCACCGGGCAACAGAAGCCCCCCATTTTCCGCGGCAGGCAGGCGGGTGGGATGAGCAGCTATTGTCGCATCGCGCCGGGTCATCCCGTGCATGGCACCTATCACGACAGCGAATACGGCTTCCCGCAGCGCGACGAACCCGTGCTGTTCGAGCGTCTGGCGCTGGAGATCATGCAGGCCGGCCTGTCGTGGGAGATCGTGCTGAAGCGCCGCGCCGGCCTCAACCGCGCCTTCGCCGGCTTCGACGTGGACCGCGTGGCGGCGTTCGATGAGGGCGATGCCGCGCGTCTGCTCGCCGACCCGGCGATCATCCGCAACCGGCTCAAGGTCGGTGCCCTGCTCGCCAATGCCCGTCGCATCCGGGCGCTGCGGGACAGCCACGGCGGGTTCGCCGCCTGGCTCGATGCCCATCATCCGCGCGACAGGGCCGCGTGGACCAGGCTGTTCCGCCAGACCTTCGTCTTTACCGGCGGTGAAATCGTGGGCGAGTTCCTGATGAGCCTCGGCTATCTGCCGGGGGCGCATGCCGCCGATTGCCCGGTCGCCGCCCGCATCGCCGAACTCGGCCCGCCCTGGGCGCAGGCGGCGGCCTTTTCGCGCTAGCCGTCGCGCGCTATGGGGGCGGCACAAGCCGCGGGACGCACGATGGACGAGAGCGACGGCAAGCGGCCGGAAAGCCTGCTGCCCTACGAGGAATGGACGGAGGAGGCGCTGCGCCAGGTGATGGTGCGGGCGCTCGCCCATGTTGCCGCGCACGGACTTCCGGGCGGGCACCATTTCTATGTGACCTTCCGCACCGACCATCCGAACACGGTCATCCCGAAGCGGCTGGCGGCGCAGTATCCGCAGGACATGACCATCGTCCTGCAACACCAGTTCTGGGATCTGGCGGTGGACGAGGCGGCGGGCGAGTTCACCGTCGGCCTGTCGTTCGGCGGCGTGCCGACGACGCTGCATATCCCGTTCGCCGCCGTCACCGCCTTCGCCGATCCGGAGGTGCGCTTCGGCCTTCAGTTCCACCCGAAGCTGCCCGACGCGGCGGCTGAGACGGCGGCCGCGGAACCCGTGCCCCCGCCGCCGGAGGAGGCGCCGGCGCCGCCGGCGGAGAAGCCGCAGGTGGTCAGCCTCGACGCCTTCCGCCGCCGCACGCCGCCGAAAGAGTGACGCTTCCAGACAAGGCGATGCCCGATGAACGTCCCGCTGCCCCGCCCGTCCGGGTTCCACTACGCGCCGATGTTCCCGCTCGGGCCGGAGGCGACGCCGTGGCGACGGCTCGATCTTGCCGGCCTCACTACCATCGAATGTGCCGGCCGCCGCATCCTGCGCCTCGATCCCGCGCTGCTCTCGGAACTCGCGTTCCAGGCGTTCCGCGACGTGTCGCATCTGCTGCGCCCCGGCCATCTCGCCCAGCTGCGCAGCATCCTCGACGACCCGGAGGCTTCGGCCAACGACCGCTTCGTCGCGCTCGACCTGCTGAAGAACGCCAGCATCGCCGCCGGCGGCGTGCTGCCGATGTGCCAGGATACTGGCACCGCCCTCGTGTTCGGCAAGAAGGGCCAGCACGTCTGGGTGGACGGCGACGAGGAGGAGGCGCTTTCCTTCGGCGTCCATCGCACCTTCACGGAAACCAATCTGCGCTATTCGCAGATGGCGCCCCTGTCGATGTTCGAGGAGGTCAACACCGGCAACAACCTGCCGGTGCAGTTCGACATCGCCGCGACCCCCGGTGTTGATCACGCCGACGAATTCGATCTGCTGTTCGTCGCCAAGGGCGGCGGCTCGGCCAACAAGACCTTCCTGTTCCAGGAAACCCGCGCCCTGCTGTCGCCGGCAAAGCTGCTGTCTTGGCTTGAGACGAAGGTCAGGACGCTCGGCACCTCCGCCTGTCCGCCCTATCACCTCGCGATCGTCATCGGCGGCACCAGTGCGGAGGCGACGCTGAAGACGGTGAAGCTCGCCTCCACGCGCTGGCTCGATGCCCTGCCGACCACGGGCAGCCGCGCCGGCCATGCGCTCCGCGACCTCGACATGGAACGCGAGGTGCTGGAGATGACGCGCCGCATCGGCATCGGCGCGCAGTTCGGCGGCAAGTATTTCTGCCACGACGTGCGCGTCATCCGCCTGCCGCGGCACGGCGCCAGCCTGCCCGTCGGCATCGGCGTCTCGTGCAGCGCCGACCGCCAGATCCGCGCCCGCATCACGCCGGACGGCGTGTTCCTGGAGCAACTGGAAACCGACCCGTCGCGCTTCCTGCCGGAGACGACGGAGGAGACGCTCGGCGGCGATGTGGTGCGCGTCGATCTCGACCGTCCGATGGCGGAGATTCGACGCCAGCTCTCGCAATACCCGGTGAAGACGCGGCTCTCGCTCAGCGGCACGATGGTGGTCGCGCGCGACATCGCGCATGCCAGGCTCAAGGAGCGGCTCGACCGCGGCGAAGGGCTGCCCGACTATATCAGGGAACATCCGGTCTATTACGCCGGCCCGGCCAAGACGCCGCACGGCATGCCCACCGGCAGCTTCGGCCCGACCACGGCCGGGCGCATGGACAGCTATGTCGCCGAATTCCAGGCCGCCGGCGGCTCGCTCGTGATGCTGGCCAAGGGCAACCGCTCGCGCGCGGTGCGCGATTCCTGCCGGGCGCATGGCGGCTTCTATCTCGGCAGCGTCGGCGGCCCGGCGGCGCGGCTCGCGCAGGACTGCATCCGCCGCGCCGAGGTGCTGGAATACCCCGAACTTGGCATGGAAGCCGTGTGGCGCATCGAGGTTGCCGATTTCCCGGCCTTCATCGTGATTGACGACAAAGGCAACGACTTCTACGACGGGCTCGAATGACATGCGCTTTGCCGTGGATCGCATCGACCATGTCGTGCTGCACTGCCAGGACATCGAGATCACGGCGGCGTGGTATCAGCGCGTGCTGGGCATGGAGCGCGAGGCGTTCGATGCCGGGGGGGAGCAGCGCACGGCGCTGAAATTCGGCGGGCAGAAGATCAATCTGCGGCCGGCCGCCGCCGACCGGCAGGCATGGATCACGTCGGCGGAAACGCCGGCGGGATCGGCCGATCTCTGCTTCGTCACCGCGGTCGGCGCGCCGGAAGTGGTGCGGCATCTGCGCGCCTGCGGGGTCGCTGCCGTGGACGGGCCGGTCGGGCGTACCGGCGCGCTCGGCCCGATGCGTTCCGTCTATTGCCGCGATCCGGAGGGCAACCTGATCGAGATCGCGAGCTATCTCGCCGATTGAGATGGCGGCGGGCGGGGTGGACGAACGCGCCGATTTCGATTTCGCGCTGCCGGCCGGGCGCATCGCGCAGCATCCCGCGCGCCCGCGCGATGCCGCGCGCCTGCTGCATGTCACCGCCGGCGGGCTGCGGGATCGCGTGGTGGGCGATCTGCCGGCGCTGCTGCGGCCGGGCGATCTTCTGGTGGTCAACGATACGCGCGTGATCCCGGCGCAGTTGGACGGCCGGCGCGGTGCCGCACGCATCGGCATCACGCTCGACCGCGAGCTGCCCGACGGAACCTGGCATGCGCTGGCGCGCAATGCGCGGCGGCTGCGCGTCGGGGATGCCATCGCCTTCGGCGAAGCCCTGTGCGCCGAGGTGCGTGCGCGCAACCCCGATGGCGGCGTGGTGCTGGCGTTCGACCGACAGGGGGCAGAGTTCGCCGCCGCCCTCCGCGTCGCGGGCGCGCTGGCGCTGCCGCCCTATATCGCCCGTCCCGCCGGCCCGACGGAAGCGGATGCGCAGGATTATCAGACCCTGTTCGCGGCGCGCGAAGGCGCCGTCGCGGCACCCACCGCCGGCCTGCATTTCACGCCCGCCCTGCTGGCGGCGCTGGCGGCGCATGGCGTCAGCCGCGTCGCCGTCACGCTGCATGTCGGCGCCGGCACTTTCCTGCCGCTGCGCGAAGGCGATCCCGCCCGGCACCGTCTGCATGCCGAACGCGGAGAGATCACGGCCGCAGCCGCCGCCGCGATTACCGCCGCCCGCGGGCGCATTGTCGCCGTCGGCACCACCAGCCTGCGCCTTTTGGAAAGTGCCGCGCGCGATGACGGCACGATCCGCCCGTTCGCGGGTGAGACCGACCTGTTCATCCGCCCCGGCCATCGCTTCCGCACCGCCGATCGCCTGCTCACCAACTTCCATCTGCCGCGCTCGACCCTGTTCATGCTGGTCTGCGCCTTCGCCGGCACCGCGCGCATGCGGGCCGCCTATGCGCACGCGATCGCGGCCGGATACCGTTTCTACTCCTACGGTGACGCCTCGCTGCTGGAGCGTGCATGAGCATGCGCCTCGCGTGGCACCGTACGGCGCGCGACGGCGCCGCCCGCGCCGGGCGGCTGGTGACGGCGCATGGCGACGTGGCAACGCCCGCCTTCATGCCGGTCGGCACGGCGGGGTCGGTGAAGGCGATGACCGCCGACGCGGTGCGCGCGACCGGGGCCGAGATCGTGCTGGCCAACACCTATCATCTCATGCTCCGCCCCGGCGCCGCGCGGGTCGCCGAGCTGGGCGGCCTGCACCGGATGATGGACTGGCCGGGGCCGATCCTGACCGATTCGGGCGGCTTTCAGGTGATGTCGCTGGCGGCTCTGCGCCGGCTGGATGACAACGGCGTCACCTTCCGCGCCCACACCGACGGCAGCGAACACCGCCTGACGCCGGAGCGTGCCGTCGCCATCCAGCATGATCTGGATGCCACCATCACGATGGCGTTCGACGAATGCACGAAATTCCCGGCCACCGTGGACGAGGCGCGGGGCAGCATGGAACTTTCCATGCGCTGGGCGGCGCGCTGCCGGGCGGCCTTCATCCCGCGCGACGGCTACGGCCTGTTCGGCATCAACCAGGGCAGCGTGTTCCCCGATCTGCGCGCACGCTCGGCGGACGCGCTGACGCGCCTCGGGTTCGACGGCTACGCCGTCGGCGGCCTCGCGGTGGGGGAGGGACAGGCGGCCATGTTCGGGGTGCTCGAACGCACCGTCCCGCTGCTGCCGGACGACGCGCCGCGCTATCTGATGGGGGTCGGCACGCCGGGCGATATCGTCGGCGCGGTGGCACGCGGCATCGACATGTTCGACTGCGTGATCCCGACCCGCGCCGGCCGCACCGCCCGCGCCTATACGCGCTTCGGCGTGTTCAACCTGCGCAACGCCCGCTTCGCCGCCGATGCGCGCCCGCTGGACGATCGCTGCGCCTGCCCCCTGTGCGCGCGCCACACGCGCGCCTACCTGCATCATCTGTTCCGCTGCGGGGAAATGCTCGGGCCGATGCTGCTGACCTGGCACAATCTGCACTATTTCCAGGATTTGCTGCGCGGCCTGCGTGCCGCGATCGCTGCCGGCCGGCTGGGCGATCATGCGGCATCGCTGCGCGCGGCGTGGCAGGCGGGGGATGTGGCATGACCGAAGGCTATGACGACCTGACGCAACTCGGCCGGCCGGCGCGCGTGCCCACCGGCCCTGACGAGGCGACGCTGGAGCGGGTGTCCAATCCGCGCCCCGATGCGCAATATCTGGTGCGCTTCGCGATGCCGGAATTCACCTCGCTCTGTCCGCTCACCGGCCAGCCGGACTTCGCGCATCTGGTCATCGACTATATCCCGCGCGCCTGGATCGTCGAGAGCAAGTCGCTCAAGCTGTTCCTCAACAGCTTCCGCAACCACGGTGCCTTCCATGAAGCGTGCACGATGGAAGTGGCGCGGCGGCTGGTCGATGTGCTGGCGCCGGTATGGCTGCGCATCGGCGGCTACTGGTTCCCGCGCGGCGGAATGCCGATCGACGTCTTCTGGCAAACCGGCGCGCCGCCCGCAGGCGTCTGGATTCCCGACCAGGGCGTAGCGCCCTATCGCGGGCGCGGCTAGCGGCAGGGCCGCCTGGCCGGGCGCGCAGATGACAGAGACCGGTCTTCCGCGATGACCATCGCATCCGCGAAATCCGCCGATGGCGCGGGCCTGTCCGCCCTGATCCGCGACCGTGCGCTCGCGCTCGGCTTTGATGCCGTCGGTTTCGCCCCCGCCCATCTCGCTCCGCTGGCGCGGGCCCGGCTGCACGCCTTTCTCGCCGCCGGCCAGCATGGCGAAATGGGCTGGCTGGCGGCGCGGTCGGAACAGCGCAGCCATCCGCAGTCGCTGTGGCCCGCGGCCAGAAGCGTCATCTGCCTCGGCCTCAGCTACGCGCCGGCCGGCGATCCGCTCGCCGCCGTCGGCCGGCGCGACCGCGCCAGCATCTCGGTCTATGCCCGCAACCGCGATTATCACGACGTGCTCAAGGGGATGCTGAAGCATCTCGGGCAGTTCATCGTCTCCCGCTGTGCGGCGGAGATCAAGGTGTTCGTCGATACCGCGCCGGTGATGGAAAAGCCGCTGGCGGCGGCGGCCGGCCTCGGCTGGCAGGGCAAGCACACCAACCTCGTCTCCCGCCGCCACGGCTCCTGGCTGTTCCTGGGCGAGATCTACACCACGCTGGCGCTGCCGCCCGATCCGCCGCACGCGGATCGCTGCGGCACCTGCACGCGCTGCCTCAGCGCCTGCCCGACTGCGGCCTTTCCCGCCCCGTACCGCCTCGATGCCACGCGCTGCATTGCCTATCTGACGATCGAGCATGCCGGCCCCATCCCGCATGCGCTGCGCCCGCTGATCGGCAACCGCATCTATGGCTGCGATGACTGTCTCGCCGTCTGCCCGTGGAACCGTTTTGCGCAGGCCACGCGCCATGCCAGACTGGCCGGCCGCGCCGACCTGGCCGCGCCGGCGCTGGCCGAGCTGGCGCAGCTCGACGACGCCGGCTTCCGCCGCCGCTTCGCCGGCTCGCCGATCCGGCGCATCGGGCGCAACCGCTTCGTCCGCAACGTTGCGATCGCCATCGGCAACTCGCGCGATGATAGTTTGTTGCCCGTCATTGCCCCGCTCACCGCCGATCGGGACGCAGTCGTGGCCGAGGCAGCGGGCTGGGCAGCCGCGCGGCTCGGGGGAGTGAACACATCGTGACCCGCACCGAAACCGACAGTCTCGGCAGCATCGAAATCGACGCGGAACGGCTCTGGGGTCCGCAGACCGAGCGGGCGCGGCGCCTGTTCCGGATCGGCACGGAACGTTTCCCGCCGGGGCTGATCCGCGCCGCCGGATTGCAGAAGCAGGCGGCGGCGGAGGCGAACCTCGCCCTCGGCGAACTGCCGGAGACGGTCGCGCGGCCGGTCATCGACGCGGCGCGCGAGATCGCCGAGGGGCGGCACGATGCCGAATTCCCGCTGCCGGTCTGGCAGACCGGATCGGGAACCCAGACCAACATGAACGCGAACGAGGTCATCGCCAACCGCGCCAACGAGATGCTGGGGCACGCTCGCGGCAGCCGCGGCCAGGTGCATCCCAACGATCATGTCAATCTCGGCCAGTCCTCCAACGACAGTTTCCCCACCATGATGCATCTCGCTGCCGCCGAATGCGTGCAGCACCGGCTCATTCCCGCGCTCGGGTCGCTGCATGCGTCGCTGGTGCGCCGGGCGCTGGAATGGGACGACATCGTCAAGCTCGGCCGCACCCACATGATGGATGCCGTGCCGGTGACGCTGGGGCAGGAATTCGGCGCCTGGGCACGCCAGGTGGAACTGGGCATGGAGCGTCTGCGCGGTGCCTTTCCCCGCCTGCTCGCCGTGCCGCAGGGCGGCACCGCGGTCGGCACCGGCCTCAACCGCCATCCCGATTTCGACCGCGTATTCTGCGAGCGGCTGGCAGCGCTGACCGGCCTGCCGTTCACCCCCAGCCCCAACAAGTTCGAGGGCATCGGCGCGCACGATGCCTTTGTCGAACTGTCGGGCGTGCTGAACACCGTGGCCGTCTCGCTGCACAAGCTCGGCAACGACATCCGCCTGCTCGGCTCCGGCCCGCGCGCCGGGATCGGGGAGCTGGTGATCCCCGCCGACGGGCTTTCCTCCTCCATCATGCCGGGCAAGACCAATCCGACGCAGAGCGAGGCGCTGACCATGGCCTGCGTGCAGGTCATGGGCAACCATGTCGCCGTCACCTTCGGTGCCGCGCAGAGCTTCCTCGAACTCAACGTCTTCAAGCCGCTCATCATCCGCAACGTGCTGCATTCCGCTGTCCTGCTCGCCGACGCCGCGGTCAGCTTCGCGCACAACATGGTCGATCGGCTGGAGCCGGACCGCACCCGCATCGCCGACCATCTCGCCCGCTCGCTCATGCTGGTGACGGCGCTCAATCCGCATATCGGCTACGACCGTGCCGTGCGCATCGCGAAAGCGGCGCTCGCCGACAATGTCACGCCGCGGGAAGCCGCGGTCCGCCTCGGGCTGGTATCGGCGGAGGACTTCGACCGCTGGGTGCGGCCGGAGGCGATGGTGCATCCGGGCGCTGGCTCCGCTGGCGGCTGAGGCCTGCCATGGGCGCCCTGGTCAAGCGCAGCTTCACCCTCGCCGGCCACCGCACCAGCGTGGCGCTGGAGCCGGAATTCTGGCAGGCGCTGGCCGCCCTTGCCGCCGCTCGGCGGGTCAGCATCGCCGCCCTGGTCGCCGAGGTGGACGCCGCCCGCCTGCCCGACCGGCCGCTCGCCTCGGCCCTGCGCGTGCATGCGCTGCGGGCGCGTTAACCGGGACGCAAAGTTGCATCGGCTTTGCTGGCTGCGCGGGCGCGGCCGGTCCCGCCCGTTGCCGACGTGTCGGCCTTGCACGGGGAATCGCCGATGAAACTGGACCATTCCGGCTCGCCGCCGGGGCCGTCACCGAGCCCGCTCATCCTGTGCGACCGCCTGCTGCGCCTCGCCGAGGAGGCGGAACGGGCAGGCTGCACCGTCACCGCCGAGCACCTGCTGTTCCTCGCCCACACCGTGCTGGAGGAGGGGCCGGGGCGGCAGGATTGAGCCGTGCCGTATCAGGGGGTCGCCGACTCCGGATGCTGGGCACGCCAGCGCGTCAGCTCGGCCAGTTCCGGCGTGCGAAGCTGCGCCCCGGTCGGGCCGGTGATAGCAAGCCCGATCTCCGGCCCCTCCGCCCCTGCCGGCCGCACGGCAAGCCGCAGGTCGAGCGAACTGTCCGGCAGGTCGATGCTGCCGGCGAGCGTGGCCGTGCCGGGGGGCAGCGTGAGTGTGCCGGCGTCCAGCGTGATGACGCCGCGCTCGGCGTGGGCAGCGACGTGCAGGCGCTCGAACGGGGTGGTGCCGCCGGCGAGGGCCGCCGTGACCGCCGCGTCCGACAGGTCGCCGAGCCGCCCGAGCGCGACACCGGCCAGCGTGCCGCCCTGGGCATCGAGCGTCAGCGAGCCGGCGAGGGTGGCGAGCAGCGCCGCCGGCGCATGCCCGCCGGCCGACAGATCAGCCTGGGCATCCAGCGTGCCGGCGGCGAGGTCGAGCGGCAGGCCGAACGGCCGGTCGCTTGCCGACGCGCCGCGCAGGGAAAGCGTCAGCGCCGCCGCCGGCGGCTCGGCGGCGGCATCGACGCGGGCGCTGCCGGCCAGCGTGCCGCCGGCAAGCTGTGCCGTCAGGTCATCGAGCCGCAGCACCCCCCCGCTGAGGGTCACCGTCGCCGCGGCGCGTTGCAGCACCGGCCGCAGATCGGCCAGCACCCGCCCCGCCTGCACCCGCAGCGATGCGTTCCACCCCGAAAGCGCGCCGAGCGGCAGCGGATCGTCGGTGCGTGGCCGGGGCAGCGGCAGCGGCAGGGTTTCGGTGTCGAGATGGCCGCTCAGCGTCGGCACGCCGCGACTCCCCGCCGCCGTGCCGCGGTCGAGCAGCAGGGCGCCGGTCGCGTGCAGCAGCCCGGCGGTCAGGTCGAAGCTGTCGGCGGACAGCTTGTCCTGCGTCCCCGACAGTTGCGCGACCAGGCCGAGCGAGCCGTCGCCGAGCCAGGCCGGGGCGGCGGCCACGCCCAGCGCCTGCAACAGCCGCGGCGCGCCGGGATGGCGCAGGGTCACCGATGCCTTCCACAGATGATGCGTCAGGTCGAGCGTCGGCAGCGCCTCCAGCCGCGTATCCTCCAGATCGGCGGTGACCTTGAGGGCGAGGTGATCCGGCGTGCCGGCGCCCAGCACCTGCACCGCCGCCGCCGCATGCCACAGCCCCGGCGCGCGATCGGCCAGGAAAGCAAGGCGGTCGGGCAGCAGGGCCGCGAGCGGGGCCGCCTGCGGCGCCTGCAGGTCGAGCCGGCCCTCGGTGACACGGGCATCCTCGGTGACGGTGGCGGAGGCGGAGGCATGCACGCTGCCCATCGCCAGATCGAGCTTGCGCAGCGACAGCCGCCCGCCCTCCGCCCCGGCGTCGAGCGAGAGCGGTGCGAAACTGAGGCCGTGCAGCATCGCGTGCTGCGCGTCGAGCCGCAGATTGAGGTCGAACCCGCCGAGCCGCGCCGGCATCTCGGGCAGGGCGGGCAGCGTCGCCGGCAGCCAGGGATCGAGCGCGATGCGATCGACGGCAAGGCCCGCGCCAATCGCGAACCGCTTGCCGCCGCGCATGCTGAGGCTGCCCGAGAGATGGCTGCCGTCCACCTCGGCGACCAGGTTGCTGACCACGACCTGATAGGGATCGGCCGCGAGGTGGGCGGCGATCGTCGCGCTGTGCAGCACCCCGTCGGGCAGCGCCGCGAGCGGCGTCGCCCCGGCCGCGGCGATCCAGGCGAGCGTGGTGCGCAGGGCCGGCGCCGCCAGCGTCACCTCGCCCTCGAAATGCGGCCCCGGCGCCGCCGCATCGCCCGGCAGCACCCGCCCGGACAGCCGCAGCGCCGCATCGCCCGGCAGGATCGCCCGCGCCTCCCGCACCTCGGCCCCGCCCGGCGTCAGATCGACGGCGCCGCGCAGGCCGCGCAGGGTGCCGCCGGCGAAGCTCGCGGCCTCCGCCGACAGGTCGATGCCGGTCGGCAGTCCGGCAACGGCCGGCCGGGCCAGCACCGGCAGCCAGGCATCGAGATCGAGCCGGCTCGCCGCCACCGCGAGGTCGAGCCGCGCCGCCGGCGACAGGCGCAGGGCGACCGCCCCGCGCGCCGGCGAGCCGCCGATCTGCAGGGCGAGGTCGTCCGCCGCCGCCAGTCCGCCCCCGACCGTCAGCCGCCCCTCGGCGCGGAACGGCACGGAAGGCGCCGGCAGCAGCTGCGCGAGGTCGGGGCCGCGCGCGGCGAGGCGGCCGGCGAACGACCCGTCCGGGGCGAACTGCCCGCTCAGGGTGCCGCCGACGCCCAGCACCGGCCCCAGCCCATCCAGCGTCACGTCCAGTGCCGCCGAGCCGTCGCTGCCGGGCTGGCTGAGATGGGCGGTGAACCGCCAGACGGCCCCGGCGGCGCGGGCGGTGCCGGCGGCGGCATAGCTGCCCGACCAGGCACGGGTCGCAATCGTCGCGTCGATGCCGGTGATGGCGAGGTTGCCGAGCAGCAGCCGCCCGTCCTCCACCCGCGCGGAAAACGCGGCGAGCCAGCGCGGCGTGCGCAGGCGGCTCAGCACCAGGGGATCGAGCGGCCAGGGCAGCCGCAGCTCCGCCCCGCGCAGCACCAGCTCGCGCGCATCCACCCGCCCGGCGAACAGCGGGCCGAGCGCGAGCCGCAGACGCAGCTCGGCCGCGGTCGCGGTAGCGCCGGTGCCGGGCGCGCCGAGGCTGACGCCGGCCGCGCTCAGCATCGGTTCGGGCAGCAGGCGGAAGGCGATCGGCCCGTCGATGCGCACCTCGCGCCCCAGCCTCGCACTGGCGAGGGCGGCGATGTCGGCGCGGTAGGTGCCGAGGTCGAGGCGCGGCGGCACCAGCCACGCCGCCGCGGCGAGCAGCGTGACCAGCACGCAGGCGGCGACCAGAGCGGCGCGCACCAGCCGCATCGTCAGTCGCCGCCGCCGTCGGAGTTCCAGCCATCGAACCGCCGGGCTGCCATCGTGTTTCCACTGCGAAGAAGACAATCGGCGCGAAGCATGCGGGCGGTGCGGCGGCGCGGCAACGGGGAATCGGGCGAAGCTGGGGCTTTCTTTGGCATCGTCATCCCCCGCGTGGTAAAGGCAGGCTGCGGACGTACTGGGAACTCGCACTGGTGTGGGGCAAGATCATCGGCGGCATGGCGGGTTTCGCCTTCGGCGGCCCGTTCGGGGCGGTGGTCGGCGCGGCGCTCGGCCATGCCGCGGAACGCGGCGGCCTGCCGCCGGGCGGCTTCCGCCTGCCGGGCACCGCCGGCTTCGGGGTAAGCCCGGCCCGGCTCGCCGCCATACTCGGCCGGCGCGAACAATTGTTCGCGGTCGCGGTCGTCGTGCTCGCCGCCAAGCTCGCCAAGTGCGACGGTGCGGTGAACCGGACCGAGATTGACGCCTTCAAGCGCCATTTCCAGATCCCGCCCGACTCCGCCCGCGACATCGCCCGCCTGTTCGACCATGCCCGCGACAGCGCCGAGGGGTTCGAGGACTATGCGGCCGAACTCGGCCAGGCCTTCGCCGACGCGCCCGGCGTGCTGGAGGACGTGCTCGCCGCCCTGTTCGCGATCGCGCGCGCCGACCGGCCGGTCACGGTCGCCGAGCAGCAGTTCCTGCTCGCCGTCTGCCACCGCTTCGGCCTTGGCGAGGCAGCATGGCAGCGGGCGAGCAGCGGCACCGCCCGCGCCGCACCGGCGCCGGCGGGAGAGGATCCCTACGCTGTGCTCGGCGTCCCCCGCGGCGCCACGCCGGAGACGCTGCGTGCCGCCTGGAAGCGCCTGATGCGGGAGAACCATCCCGACAGCCTGGCGAGCCGCGGCGTGCCGCCCGAGTTCATCGCCCGTGCCAGCGACAAGGTCGCCCGCATCAACGCCGCATGGGACCGGATCAAGCGCGAGCGGGGGCTGTGAGCGGCGCAGTGCGCGACTGTCCCAGCCCCAACCGGGACGACCGGCCGCCCGCCACGCCGATCGACACGCTGGTGCTGCACTACACCGGCATGCCGACGGCGCAGGCGGCACTCGACCGGCTGTGCGACCCGGCCGCCCGCGTCTCCGCCCACTATCTGGTGACAGAGGAGGGGGCGATCTGGCGGCTGGTGGCGGAGCAGCTTCGGGCCTGGCACGCCGGCGTGTCGTTCTGGCGCGGACATGTGGCACTCAACGACCGGTCCATCGGCATCGAGATCGTCAATCCGGGCCACGAGTTCGGCTATCGAGACTTCCCGGTGCTGCAACTCGCCGCCGTGTGCGACCTGTGCCTTGAGCTGCTGGCGCGTCACCCGATTCCCGCCCGCAACGTGGTCGCCCACAGCGACATCGCGCCCGAGCGCAAGCAGGATCCCGGTGAGCGTTTCCCGTGGACGGCGCTGGCGGCGAACGGCGTCGGCCTGTTCCCGGCCGGCGTGCCCGACCGCGGCACCGGCGGCGCGGTGCGCGATGCCGCCTCGCTGCGCGACGTGCGCGGCGCCCTGGCCGCGATCGGCTATCGCGTGGCGGCGGAAGGGCCGCTCGACCCGGCGCTTGTCGCTGTTCTGCGTGCGTTCCAGCGCCACTGGCGCAACGAGGCGGTGACCGGTGAGGCGGATGCCGGCACCCTGGTCCGGCTGCTCGCCGTCGCGCGGCTGGCGGAGGGGGGGTGACCGGGCCGGCGCTGGCGCTGGCGGCGCTGCTGATCGAGGGCGTGAGCGGCTATCCCGACCGCCTGTTCCGCCTTATCCGCCATCCCGTGGTCTGGCTCGGCGCGCTGATCGCCGTGTCTGATCGGGCGCTGAATCGTCCCGCATGGTCGGCTGCGGCGCGGCGCGCTGGCGGCGTGCTGGCGCTGCTGCTGCTGCTCGCTGTGGCGCTGCTGCCGGCGTGGGCGCTGCAACGCCTGCTGGCGCCACCGGGTCCAGGGTTCGTCGCGCTGGCGCTGGTCGCCGCGTCGCTGTCCGCGGGCCGCAGCCTGCACGATCATGTGCGCGCGGTCGGCGATGCGCTGGCACGCGACGGGCTGGCGGGCGGGCGGGCGGCGGTGTCGCACATCGTCGGACGCGATCCCGACAGCCTGGACGAAGCCGGCGTGCTGCGCGCCGCGATCGAGAGCCTGGCGGAGAATTTTGCCGACGGCGTGACCGCGCCGGCGTTCTGGTGCGTGCTGCTCGGCTTGCCGGGGATGGCGGCCTACAAGGCGGTCAACACGGCCGACAGCATGATCGGCCATCGCACCCCGCGCTATGCGGCGTTCGGCTGGGCAGCGGCGCGGCTCGACGATCTGGTCAACCTGCCGGCCTCGCGGCTGGCGGCGCTGTGGCTGATCCTGGCGGCGACGTTCACGCGCGGGGCCGATGCGTGTGGCGCCTGGCGTGCGGTATGGCGCGACGCGCGGCATCACCGTTCCCCCAATGCCGGCTGGCCGGAAGCGGCGATGGCAGGGGCACTCGGCCTCGCGCTCGCCGGCCCGCGCAGCTACGGCGCCGTGCGCATCGCCGATGCCTGGATGGGCGACGGCAGGGCCGCCGCCACGCCGGCCGATCTCGGCGCGGCACTGCGCCTCTATCGCCGCGCCTGGGCGGTGCAGGTCGCCGCGGTGGCGGTGCTGGTGATGCTCCTGCGCTGATCCTTCCCGCCGGTGCGCGACTATCTCTTCTGCCCGTGCCAGACCACCTGGCGGTAGCCAAGGCCGCGTGCCATCTCCTCCACCCATACTTTCACGTCGCGCTCGCTGCTCGCGAGGTGGGAGTCCGGCAGCGCGCGCGCGTCGGGATCCTGCGGATTGAGTTCGCCGAGATATTCGGCGCGAAACAGGCCCTGTTCCACCTCCCGCACGCTGGCGTGCAGATCGCCGCGGGGGCTGCTGTCCTCGGGCATGTCACCGTCTCCTCCCGTCGCTCGCATCACGTCCGCCGCCCCTAACCGCCGGCCGGCCGCGCGGTTGCATGCCTGGGCGGGGCCGCGGTCAACGCCAGTTGAAGATGCGTCCGCCGCGGTCGTGGCGTTGTCGGCGTGGTGCGCAGAGTCGTGCTGCGCAGGCTCGGGGGCACGGGTGGAGGATGATGAGGGCAACGCGGTTCCCCGCCGTAGTTTGGTGCGTGCTGGCGGCATTCTACGTCCTGTTCGTCGGCCAGCCCGGCGGAACCGAGGTGATCGCGGGGGCCATCGCCACCCTCCCGGCGGCCGGTTTCGCGGTGGCGCTGCATCGGGCAGGCACGCGGCGTCTGTCGCTGCGCGCGCCGTGGCCGCGGCTCATCGCACGTCCACTGGCCGCGGTTTTCCCCGACGCAATGCGGGTGGGAGCAGTGCTGCTGGGCACCCTTCGGCGCCGGCCGCGGGGGACCAGGGGCGTCATCATCTGCCAGCCCTTCCGCGACGATGAGGACGCCGCAGGCCGCCGCGCGCTGGTGACACTCGCTCTCTCGCTGGCGCCGAACGGCTATGTGCTGGACCGCGCCGGGGGGCGCGACGCGCTGCTGCTGCACCGTCTGGCACCGGCCGCCGCCGAGACGGACAGGGAGTGGCCGGCATGACGCCCTGGATGCTGGCGACGATCGCGCTGCTGCCCGCCTTCGCCGTGCCGGTCCTGGCCGCCTGCCGGGGCGGGACCGGGGCGCGGCTGGTGGCGGTGCAGCTCGCCGGCGCCATAGCCGCTCTGGAGTTCGCGCTGATGACCTTCGCCTTCGACCAGAGCGCCTTCATGGACCTCGCGCTCACCCTGGCGCTGCTCAGCCTGCCGGCGACGCTGGCGATGGCGCTGTTCCTGGAGCGGTGGCTGTGACGGCCGATCTCGTGGCGGCGCTGCTCGTGCTTGCGGTGCTTGCCGTGTGGCTCGGCGCTGCCGGGTTCGCACGCCTGCGCGATCCGCTCGACCGGATGCACTGCATCGCCTTCGTCAATGCGACCGCCGGCAGCGCCCTGCTGGTGGCCGGGTTCCTGAGCGACGGCGCAACGCTGCGCGCCTTCAAGATCGCCTTCCTGGTCGGTGTCAGCCTGCTCGCCGGTGCGGCCTCGTCGCACGCCGTCGGCCGCGCCCTGCGTCAGCGGGCCGCCGCGGCGGAGGAGGGGACGGGCCGGTGAGCATCCTGATCGCGGCGCTGCTGCTGCTGGCGGCGGCCACCGGAAGCGGCGTCGCGCTCACGCGCACCCCGCGCCGGCAGGTGATGGCGATGGCGGTGAACGGGCTGGTGCTGGCACTGCTGTTCATGGTGTTGCAGGCGCCTGACGTTGCGTTTTCGGAACTGGCGGTCGGCACCGTGGCGCTGCCGCTGCTGTTCCTCGCCGCGCTGGCGAGCGTGCGCATGGACCGTCGTTCCGATCGCGCCCGCGACGGCGGATGACCCGACGTGCGCGCCTGCTGCTGTGCGTCCTCGCGGCGGCATGTCTTTTGCCGGCCTGCCTGCATGTCGCCCTGCACATGCCGCCGTTCGGCGCCCATCCGCTACCCTACGGAGAGGCGATCAATGCGCTGGCGACGCGGCAGCGGCATGTCACCAACATGGTCAGCGCGGTCAATTTCGACTATCGCGGCCTCGATACGCTGGGCGAGGAGTTCATGCTGCTCGGCGCCGTCACCGGCACCGCCGTACTGCTGCGCGGCAGTCGCGGCGAACAGCTCACCGCGCGGCCCGGACGGGTGGGCAACCGGCCGGTCGCGCCGCGCAGCGATGCCGTCGTGCTGATCTGCCGGGCACTCGCCGCGCTCACGGTGCTGTTCGGCGTCTATGTCGTGCTGCACGCGATGACCACGCCGGGCGGCGGATTCCAGGGCGGTGCCATCATCGCCGCCGCCACGGCGCTGATCTTTCTCGGCGAGGGCTATCGCGGCTGGCGGCGGATCATGCGCACCGGTCTGCTCGATGCCGCCGAGGGGGGTGGCGCCGCGCTCTATGCGCTGTGCGGCTTCGCGGCGATGGCCGCGGGTTGGCCGTTCCTGCACAACTTCCTGCCGCTCGGCACGCCGCGCGACGTGTTCTCGGGCGGGCTGATGCAGATCGAGAACGCCGGCGTCGGATTTGCGGTCGCCGGCGGGTTCGCCGTGCTGTTCGTGGAGTTCCTGGAGGAGACGCGGGCGGAACGCGACGGCGACGGCGCATGAGCCAGGCGCTGGCGCTGTTCCCGTGGGCAGCGGCTACGTGGCTGCTTGCGATCGGCGTCTATGCCATCGTCACCAGCCGCCATTACGTCCACCTGATCGGCTGTCTGTCGGTGGTGCAGTCCTCGACCTACGTTCTGCTGCTTGCGGTCGGCTACCGGCGCGGTGCCGGGCCGCCGATCTTCTATACCCATCCGCCCGGCACGCCGGCCGTCGATCCCGTGGTGCAGGCGCTGGTGCTGACCGACATCGTGATCGGTGCCACGGTGACGGCGCTGCTGCTGGCGATCGCACTGCAACTGCACAAGACCCGCGGCACGCTCGATCCGGAGAAGCTGCGGCCGATGCAGCGATGATCGGGCTGCTGCCGCCGCTGCCGGTCGCCGGGCCGCTCGCCGTCGCCGGGCTGCTGCTGATGCTCAGCAAGGCGCTGCCGCGGCCGCTGCCTGACGTGATCGCCCTGTTGACGGCGCTCGGCGTCGTCCTTGTCTGCATCGTGCTGGCGGGGCACGCGGCGCCGCAGCCGCTGGTCTACTGGTTCGGCGGCTGGGCACCGGATGCGGGCCGCGTGCTCGGCATCGGCTTCGTCATCGATCAGGCCGGCGCCGCGATCGCCGCCTTCATCGGCCTGCTGTTCGCCGCGACGCTGGTGTTCGCCTGGGGCTACTACGACGAGGTTCATGCACACTTCCATGTGCTGATGCTGGTGTTCATGGCCGGCATGATCGGCTTCTGTCTGACCCACGATCTTTTCAATATGTTCGTCTGGTTCGAGGTGATGAGCGTCGCCGCCTTCGCCGTCACCGGCTACGCGCTGCGCAGCTCGGCGCTGGAGGGCGCGCTGAACTTCACCGTGGTCAATTCGATCGGCAGCTACCTGATCCTGGGCGGGATCGGCCTCATCTATGCCGAGGCAGGGGCGCTCGATTTCTCCGCACTGGCGCAGGGCGTCGCGCGCGCCCCGGACAGCCCGGTGACCGCCGCTGCCTTCGCCCTGGTGATGAGCGGCTTTCTCATCAAGGCGGCGCAAGTGCCGTTCCAGTTCTGGCTGGCGGACGCCCATGCGGTGGCGCCCAGTCCGGTCTCGGTGATCTTTTCCGGGGCAATGGTGGCGCTTGGCGTGTTCGGTGCGGCGCGGCTCAGCTTCGCGGTGTTTGCGCCGGCGGCGCCGGTGATGCGCGTGCTGCATACGCTGCTGCTCGGCATGGGGGCGGCGAGCGCGGTGCTCGGCGGGGTGATGGCCCTGATGCAGCGGCATGTGAAGCGGCTGCTGGCCTTCTCCACCATTTCGCATGTCGGCGTGATGGTGGTGGGGCTGGCGCTGCCGGATCCGGCCGGGCTTTCCGGCCTGTTCGTCTATCTGGTCGGGCACGGGCTGGTGAAGGGCGCGCTGTTCATGGTGGCGGGCATCCTGCTCGCGCGCTGCTCCGGCATCGATGAGGTCGGACTGCGCGGCAGGGGACGCGGCATCTGGCCGGCGGGCGTGGCGATGGCGGCGGGGGGCCTGCTGCTTGCCGGCCTGCCGTTCGGATTGATGGACGAGGGCACGCGGCTGATCGGCGACGCCGCGCAGCGGGTGGGCAATATCTGGGTGGTGCCGGCGATCACGGCGGGCGCGATCTGTACCGGCGCCGCCGTGCTGCGGGTGACGGGGCGGGTGTTCCTCGGCCTCGGTCCGGTACCGGGGGAGGAGGAGCGTTCGCCGACCGAGAGGGAACGGGAAAAGTCGGACCGCCCGCTGTGGCTCATGCTGCTGCCGACGGCGCTGCTGCTGCTGCTGGCATTGGGCGGTGCGGAAGCGGCCGGGGCGTTCGCCGGGCAGGCCGCCGCCGCCTTCATGCATCCCGACACGGCGGCTCTGCTCGGCCCCGGTGCCGCGGTGCCGCCATCGCCGCCGGTGGCGCCCGCGCCCGACCCGCCGACGACCGCTCTGCCCTGGCTCGCGACCGGGCTGGCGCTGGCGATCGCGGCGTTCGAACTGACGCGGCGGCGCCTGCCGGGACGCCTGGTGCGTGGGTTCGATTGGGTGACGAGACCGCCGCTCGATGTGCTGCGCACGCTGCACAGCGGCCGGGTGGGCGATTACGTCGCCTGGCTCGCTGTCGGGGTGGCGCTGTTCGCGCTCGCTTTTGCCTTCGGTTGATGCCAGGTCACTGAAAAGCCGGCTCTTCCGGTCCTTCAGTGACGTGCCATGCGCGCCGGGTCGACGGGCGGCGGCGAGGGACAAGATTGCATACCGCGCCGGTCAGGTGAACAGCAGGCCGCCGTTCACCGCGATGGTCTGGCCGGTGATGAAGGGGTTGCCGATGACCATCATCACCGCCTGCGCCACTTCCTCTGCCGTGCCCATGCGCCCGACCGGCACGCGCGATGCGGCGCCGGCCTGTTTCAGCGGTGCGCCCATGTCGGTGTCGATCGGTCCCGGTGCGACGGCATTGACGGTGATGCAATCGGCGGCGAGGCGGGCGGCGTAGCCGCGCGTCAGCCCCTCCATGCCGGCCTTGGCAGCGTTGTAATGCACGCCGATGGCGCCGGCGCCGCGCGCGGCGATGGAGGAGATGTTGACGATGCGTCCCCAGCGCTGCGCGCGCATGTGCGGCAGCACCGCCTGCGTGCACAGGAACGCCGAGGTCAGGTTGGCGGCGAGCATGCGGTTGAACTCCGCCTCGTCGAGATCGTCGAGCCCGCGCTGGCTGGCGATGCCGGCGTTGTTGACCAGGACGTCGACGGGCCCGAGCTCCCGCGCGGCACCGGCCGCCATGTCGGCGACCTGTGCGCTGTCAGCGACATCGGCGGCGATCGCGACGGCGCGCCCGCCGCCGCCGCGGATGCTTTGCACCACCGCCGCGGCATCCTGTTCGCGGGCGCGATAGTTCACGGCAACCGCCATGCCGGCGGCGGCGAGGGCGTGGGCGACGGCGCGGCCGATGCCGCGCGACGCGCCGGTGACGAGCGCGACCCGCGCGCCGGTGCCGGCGACGGTCATCGCGGCCGTCCGGCATCGGGCAGGTGCACGCCGATCACGCACCACACTTCCGCCGGCACGGCATCGTCGTTGCGGAACCAGCGGCGCGTGCGCGGCGGCGTCAGCAGCAGGTCGCGCGGGCCGAGCGTGATTTCGGCGCGATCGCCATCCTCCTCCCATCCCACGGTGAGGGCGCCGGCGAGCACGAGTAATGCCTCCTCCCCATCGCATGCATCGGCCGCGACGGCGGCGGCCGGGGGCACGACCAGCAGTTCGCGCCGTGACGCCTCCGCCCCTATGCCGCCGCTGCCGACATAGACCTTCCGCGTGATGCCGGCGGGGCCATGCTGCGCCGGCAGTTCGGCGCGGCGGACGACGTGGCGGGCCATCAGCGTCTGCAACGGATGCGCGCCGTCGGGATCGCACGGCAGCGTGCGGCCTTCCGCCGCGCCGAAGCGGCGGGCCAGCGCCGCATCGGTGTCGCGCGGATGATAGAGATAGCGCGGCGGCAGCGGCCGGCCGGCATCGACGCTGATCGACATCAGCACCGGCTCGATGCCGTCATTGCGGAAGCCGTGGCCGATGTCGCGCGCGTTCAGGATCATGTCGCGGGGACCGAGCCGCACTTCCACGACATCGCCGTCACGCTCCCAGCCCACGGTCAGCACACCGGCGAGCACCAGAAACGACTCCTCGGTCTCGTGCGCATGGCACGCGGCGTAGTTGCCGACCGGCTGGTGGAGCAGGCTGAGCGTGAAATGCCCGGGCGGCAGGGTCGCGGCATCGCCGGTCTTAGGCGAGCCGCCGGCGCCGATATAGCGCATCTGCGCGCGCGCCAGCTCGGGGAAGCCGCGGTTGGAGGGGAAGGCGTCCCAGTCGAACGACTTCTCCGCATGGCGGCCGAGATGGCGGCGCAGTCTGGCGGCGAGCCTCGTCGGCGCGGCGTGGATGGGGGTGTCCATGACGGAGTCTCCTTCACTGGACCGGCAGGCGGGACGAAGGGCGGCAAAAAATCCGTTGACGCGTCGCGGAAGGGGTCGTAAGCCGGGTTGCATATTGAACGCAAGGTTCAAATACGAACGCTGACGCCGCAACCCGCCCGCTCCCCTGCGCAGGACCGAAGATGCCGCACATCCCGCCGGCCATCGATCTCGACGGCGTCACCCGCCGCTTCGTCCGCCCCGGTGGCGCGCCGCTGGTGGCGATCGAGCTTGTGTCGTTCAGCGTCGCCCCGGGCACCTTCGTCGCCGTGGTCGGGCCGTCCGGCTGCGGCAAGAGCACGCTGCTCAACCTCGTCGCCGGCCTCGATCCGCCCGACGAAGGCACCGTGCGCATCGGCGGCGCCGTCGTCGCCGGCCCCAGCCCGCAGGTCGCCTTCATGCTGCAGAAGGATCTGCTGCTGCCGTGGCGCAGCATCCAACGCAATGTCGAATTCGGGCTGGAGGCGCGGCCGGGCATCCGGCGGGCGGAGCGGCGGGCGCGGGCGGAGCGGGAACTGGCGCGCTGCGGGCTTTCGGCGTTCGCGCACCACTATCCGGCGCAGCTTTCCGGCGGCATGCGCCAGCGCGCCGCCCTCGCCCGCACGCTCGCGGTCGCGCCCGGCGTGATCCTGCTCGATGAGCCGTTCTCGGCGCTCGATGCGATCACCAAGCTGACGTTGCAGCAAAGCTTCGCCGAAACGATCCACGGCGCCGGCGTGACCGCGCTGCTGATCACCCACGACCTGATGGAAGCGGTGGCGATGGCCGACCGCGTCCTGGTCATGAGCGGCCGGCCCGGCCGCATCGTCGAGGATATCGGGCTCGATCTGCCGGACCGCGGCAGCCCGATGGCGCGGCGGCGCCATGCCAGGGCGCACGACTATGCCGCCCGCCTGTTCTCGACACTGCGTCTCGACGCGGCGGAGGCGGCATGAACCCGGCGGCGACCCGGCGCGCCCTGCTCGCTTCCCTGCTTGCGGCCCCGGCGCTGCGCCCCGCGCGGGCGGCGGAGGCGGTCAGCTACCTGTTCCCCGCGCCCGCCTCCCTGCCGGCCTTCGTGCCGCACCATCTCGCCGCGGCGCGCGGCTACTTCGCGCAGGAAGGCGTTGCCGTCACCTTCCGCACCGGGCGCGGCGGCGCCGATGTCGCCAAGCAGGTCGCCGTCGGCAATGCCGATCTCGGCGGCGGGGTCGGTGAAACCGCCATGATCGTGCGCGCCAACGGGCCGGCGGTACGCGGCGTCGCGCTGCTCGGCGGCCATTCGCTCTACAGCATCGCGGTGCGCAGGGCGGCCGGCATCGGCGGCATTGCCGCCCTGCGCGGCCGGCGTGTCGGTGTCATCAGCTATCAGGACACCGGCTATTACGCCCTGCTCGGCGTGCTCGCGGCCAATGGCCTGAAAAAGACCGACCTGCATATCGAGGCGGTGGGCAACGCCGGCATGACGCAGCTCATGATCGCCGGTTCGCTCGATGCGATCATGGCGGTGCCGGAGTGGTCCGATGCCGTCGCGAACGCCGGCGTGCCGCTCGACACGATCTCGATCGATACCGTCTTTCCGGCGATGGCGCAGGCGATCCTGGCCTCCGACGACATCATCCGGCAGCGGCCGACGGCGGTCGCCGGCGTGGTGCGTGCCGTGCTGCATGCCGTTGCCGACTGCATCGCCGATCCCGACGCGGCGGCGCGCGACTACGTGGCCGCGGCGCCGCAGCTTCAGGGCAGAGAGGACGCGATCGCCCGCATCCTGCGCCGCTACGCCGCCGATGTGTATCCGCCGGTCCCGCCGCTCACCCTCGGCCGCTTCGATCCGGCACGGCTCGCGGCGGTGCAGAAATTCTATCTCGCCAACGGCATCATCCAGACCGCGGTGCCGGTTGCGGAGCTGTACAGCAATGCCTTCGTCGGCTGAGCGTGCCCTGGGCGTCGCGGTCGCCGCCTCCCCGGCGCTGCCGCGCGCGGCGCTGCGTGCGCGTGCCGGTGCTGCCGCCCTGCCGGCGGCGAGCGTCGCGGTCGCGATCGTGATGGCGCTGGCCTGGCAGTTCCTGCCGCCGCTGCTCGGCGTGCCGAAATACATCCTGCCGCCGCTCGGCGATCTGGTGCGCGAGATGGCGCGGATGTGGCGGCAGGAGAATCTGCTGCTGCACCTCGTCTCCACCGCCTCGATGGCGGCGGCGGGGTTCGTGCTCGGCAGCGCCTTCGGTGCCGTCTGCGGCTATGCGCTCGGGCTTTCCGCGCTGTGGGAACGGGTGCTGTCGCCCTACATTCTCGCCCTGCAGATCGCCCCCAAGGTCGCGTTCGCGCCGTTGTTCATCATGTGGTTCGGCTACAACGCCATGCCGAAGCTGCTGGTGACGGTGCTGGTCGTGTTCTTCCCGATCCTGGTCAATGTGTTGCAGGCGATGAAGACGGCGGATCGCGATCTGGTCAATCTGGCGCGCGCGTTCAGCATGCGGCGCGGGCAGATTTTCGCGAAAGTGCTGTTTCCCGCCTCGCTGCCGAACCTGATGGCGGGGTTGCGCATCGGTGCGACGCTCGCCGTGATCGGCGTCACCGTCGGCGAACTGGTCGGCGGCGAAAGCGGACTTGGCTATCTGATCTCCTATGGCGAAGGGCAGGCGAACACGGCGATGGTGTTCGATGCGATCGCGCTGCTGACCGCGATCGGCATCGTCCTCTACGGACTCGTCGCGGTCACGGAGGCGCGGGTGCTGCACTACATCCCGCGCCCGCCGATGCGATGAGCGCGCTCACCGGACGGACCGTGGTGGTGACGGGCGCGGCGCGCGGCCTCGGCCATGCCATCGCCGGCGCCTGCGCCGCGGCGGGGGCGCGGCTCGTGCTCGCCGACATGCGGGCCGACGCGGGCGCGGCGGCGGCGGCGG
>JAJZNE010000071.1 GCA_021847995.1 Pseudomonadota bacterium
GCTGGGCGCTGCTGCATGAGCTGCCGGACGGGGCGGCGGAACCGCCGCTCGGGGCGCTGCTGGCGCGGCTGGCGCCGGTCGATCTGGTGCTGGTCGAGGGGTTCAAGACCGGGCCGGCGGCGAAACTGGAGGTGCATCGCCCCGCCCTCGGCAAGCCGCCGCTGTGGCCCGGCCGCGCCGACATCCTGGCGATCGCGGCCGATGCCCCGCTCAGCGGAACCGGACGGACGGTTCTGCCGCTCGATGCGCCGGCGCGCGTGGCGGAATGGACACTGGCGGCACTCGCGGCGGGTGCGTTGCAGCAAACCGCCGCTTGAGCCGCCGCGCGGCTGCGGGCACATTCCCGTGCGCGCCGCCGGCCCCTCCGGTCCGGATCGGTGCGCAACGAGGGAAACCATTCATGCGGCGCTTCGCCCTGCTCGGCTTTTCCTGCCTGCTGGCAGGGTGCCAGTACGCCGGCAACCCGTTAGACGGTGCCGGCGGCTTCCTCTATGATACGCAATTCTGGCGCAGCAATCCCAACCTGCCGCAGGGCGCCGACGAGACGATGCAACGGGTGCAGGGCAAGGACGTGGCGGTCGAGCCGCTGACACCGGAGGAGGGCGATATCTGGCCGGGCGCGATGCTGACGGTGCCGAACCTGGAGAACCTCAATGAGAGCACCGGCAAACCCCTGCCCGCCCCGAACGTGCCGGCCGCCCCGCCGCCGCTGCTGTTCCCCGAAACCCCGCTGGGACCGCAGGGCAGCGTGACCCCGCCGGCCGCGCCCCCGGCCACCCCGGCTGCCGCACCGAAGCCGCGCAAGCAGCCGCCCGGCGGCGGCAGCGGCAGCGGCGCGGCCGGCGGAACGCCGGATGACGGGCAGCCGGTGATCGTGCCGAACGGTGATGGCACCAGCACCGTGATCCGCCCCGACGGCACCATCCAGACCATCCCCACGCCCAAATGATCACGGTGGAGAAGCCCCTGCGCCTGCTCTATTTCGCCTGGCTGCGCGAACGTCTCGGCCGGGCCGAGGAGAGGGTGCCGCTGCCGCCGGGGGTTGCCGACGTGGCCGGCCTGCGCGCCTGGCTGCAAGGTCGCGGCGACGGGTTCGCCGCCGCCTTTGCGCCCGGGATGCCGGTGCGCTGCGCCGTCAACCAGGACTTTGCCGGCCCGTCCACACCACTCCGCCCGGGCGATGAAGTGGCGTTCTTTCCGCCGGTCACGGGGGGGTGAGATGGCGCGGGTGGCGGTGCAGGCGGCGGCCTTCGAGGTCGGCACGGAAATCGCGGCACTGACCGCGGGACGTGCCGATATCGGCGGCATCGGCTGCTTCGTCGGCACCGTGCGCGCCACCGCCGGCGGCCGGCCGATCGTCGCGATGACGCTGGAGCACTATCCCGGCATGACCGAGCGTGCGCTGGCGGCGATCGGCGCCGAGGCGGAGCGGCGCTGGACCCTGCTCGGCTGCACCCTGATCCATCGCGTCGGCCGCCTCGTTCCCGGCGAGGGGATCGTGCTCGTGCTGGCCGCCGCCGCGCATCGCGAGGCGGCGCTGGCGGCCACGTCGTTCCTGATCGATTGGCTCAAGACCAGCGCGCCGTTCTGGAAAAAGGAAAGCTTCGCCGACGGCAGCGACGCCTGGGTGGCGGCGCGGGCGGAAGACGATCAGGCGGCGGCACGCTGGGGCTGAGCGCTATGCCCCGCCGGCCGCCCGCGTCACCGCCGTCGCCGCGGCGGCGGTGACGGCGGTCAGCACCGTGCCCCAGGCCATGTCGAGCAGCGTGATACCCGCCGGCCAGTCGCGCAGGGTCGCCGCATTGGTCAGGTCATAGGTGGCATAGGCCACCAGCCCGAACGCCGCGCCGCGCCACAGCGCCTGCCGCCAGCCGCCCTGCGCCAGCGCCGGCAGCACCACCAGCACCAGCACGCCCGCGGCATAGAGCAGATAGAACAGCACCGCCGGCACCTTCGCCGGCGCGGCGCGCAGCAGACCGGCGAGTGCCGGCCGATAGACCGCCGGCACCATCGTGGACAGCCACACCGCGTCCAGCACCGCCATCACCACGAGGACGGCGAGGTAGCCGATGACAGGCCCGCGCATCGACCGGCGCCCCCCCTCAGATCGGCGCCGTCCGCTCCACCTCCGCCGGCGCCGTGCGCACCAGCTGCTCGAAGTCGCGCAGCAGTGTCCCGGTGACCTGGCCGGGGGTGAACTCCAGCGACCCGATGCGGCGCACCGGCGTCACTTCCGCCGCCGTGCCGGCAAGGAACACCTCCGTCGCACGCGCCATCTCGGCGGGCAGGATGGCGCGCTCCACCACCTCCATCTGCCGCCGGCGGGCGAGGGCCATGACACTGCGCCGGGTGATGCCGTCAAGGAAACAATCCGGTGTGGGCGTGTGCAACGCGCCGTTCATGACGAAGAACACGTTGGCCCCGGTCGCCTCCGCCACCTGGCCGCGCCAGTCGAGCATCAGGGCATCCTCGAACCCCGCCGCCTCGGCGGCATGCTTGGCCAGCGTGCCGATCATGTAGAGGCCGGCCGCCTTGGAGGCGGTCGGCGCGGTCTCCGGATGCGGGCGCTTCCAGTTTGCCAGATCGAGCCGCACCCCCTTCATGCGGTTGTCGCCGAACAGGTTCGGCCACGCCCAGGTGGCGATCGCCAGATGGATCCGGGTCTGCTGCGCCGAAACCGACAATTGCTCCGTCCCGCGCCAGGCGATCGGGCGGACATAGGCATCCACCAGGCCGTTGGCCGCCACCACCTGCCGGCAGGCGGCGTCGATCTGCTCGGCCGTCCAGGGGATCTCGAAGCCGAGGAGCCGTGCCGAAGCGAGCAGCCGCTCGGTATGCGCGCGCAGGCGGAAGATTTCGCCGGCATAGGCCCGTTCGCCCTCGAACACGGCGCTGGCATAATGCAGACCATGCGACAGGACATGCAGCTTCGCCTCGCGCCAGGGGACGAGCGCCCCGTCGAACCAGATCTGGCCGTCGCGATCATCGAAAGGAACCAGCGCCATCGGGACGATCCTCGCAAGATTGTTGCTGCACGGGGGGCGACGCTATGATCCGCCCCTGGTTAAGTCAACGAAGCTGTCGTAGTTACAGGGAATGCCAGACATGCCCGACCCGAAGGGCGCCCTCGCGCTCGAATCCCGCGCGAACGAAGCCAAGCCCCATGCCCCGGCGGGGGCCGGCCTGCTGTTCCTGCGGGAGGAGGAGATGCGGGGGGCGCAGGACCTGCTGTTCTTCGCCTACCGCGATTTCACCAATGCCGCCGACGTGATCCTGGAGGAACTCGGGCTGGGCCGCGCGCATCACCGGGCGCTGCATTTCATCGGCCGCAACCCCGGCATCGCCGTGGGCGACCTGCTCGGGCTGCTGCGCATCACGAAGCAGAGCCTCGCCCGCGTGCTGACGACGCTGGTGGCGCAGGGCTATGTGGCGCAGGCCCAGGGCCGCGCCGACCGGCGGCAGCGGCTGCTGACGCTGACGCCGTCGGGCCAGGCGCTGGAACGGCGCCTGTTCGAGCGTCAGCGCGAGCGCCTGCTCGCCGCCTATCGCGATGCCGGGGCAGGCGCGGTGGAGGGATTCCGCCGCGTGATGCGCGGCATCATGGACGAAAGTGCCCGCGCCTACATGGACCGCGCCGAAGCCGCCGCGCGTGAGCCGCGCGCCCGCCCGGCGTGACGGCGATGGCGGATGACGCACTGATCCTGGTGGTGGACGACGATGCCCGGCTGCGGGCGCTGCTGTCACGCTACCTGGCGGAGAACGGGTTCCGCGTCAGCACCGCCGAACACGCCGCCGAGGCGCGCGACCGGCTGCGCTTCCTGCAACCGGATCTGATCGTGCTGGACGTGATGATGCCGGGCGAAAACGGCCTCTCGCTCACCGAGTCGCTGCGGCGCGAGCACGGCGACCTGCCGGTGCTGCTGCTGACCGCCCGCGGCGCACCGGAGGACCGCATCGCCGGGTTCGAGGCCGGCGCCGACGATTACCTGCCGAAGCCATTCGACCCGCGCGAACTGGTCCTGCGCATCCGGGCGATGCTGCGCCGCGCGCCACCGCCGTTGCCGGCCGGCCAGCCGGATACCCAGGTGCCGCTCGGCCCGCTCTGCTTCAACACTGAGCGCGGCGAGTTGCGCGGCCCGTCCGGCCCGGTGCGGCTGACCGGGGGGGAGGCGGCGCTGCTGGGCGCGCTGGCACGCCGCCCCAATGAAGTGCTGTCGCGTGAGGACATCGCCGCGGCCCTGGGGATGGACGAGGCCGGAGAGCGCGCGATCGACGTGCAGGTGACGCGGCTGCGGCGCAAGGTGGAGCAGGATCCGCGCGAGCCGCGCTTCCTGCATACCGTGCGCGGGCGCGGCTATGTGCTGAAGCCGGGCACTTGAATCACCTGACCAGGGGCGGCGTTCAGGCAATCGAATGAAGCATTCTTCAGTGTAAGAATTTTGCATTGACCGTCGGATGCGTGCGCCCATACTCCTGGCGTCGATGGGGCAGGCATGGGACGAGAGTCTGGAGGTTTCTGCGGCATGTTCTCATCTGTTCGCAGGCTGGTCGCTGTCGCGCTGAGTTGCGGAACCGTCCTGCATCCAGGGATGTCCGCCATCGCCGCCGGCCCGGACAACGCGACCGGCGGGCGTGAGGCGCTGGTGATCGTGAAGGGGGTGGCCACGCCGTTTTCCGTCTTCGGGCTGCTCAGCCGCTTTCGCCAGATCCCCGGTGTCACGGGCGCCACCTTCGATCTCAGCCAGGGGCTGGCCGATCTGACGTTCAAACCGGGTGCCGTCGTCTCCGACCACGACATACGCGAGGCGATCCGCAACGCCAGCTACACGCCCGGTCCGATCCGCTGGCAAAACGGAACCGTGCAGGCGGGGCATCCGGCCAATTAGACGCGGAGCCCTGCACCGGCATCGCCGACCGTGCGGGGCCGCCATCGCGACGGCTTTGCTCGTCCTGATGCTCGCAGCGCCCTCCCCGGCACGGGCGCAACTGACGTTCCCAGGCGCCTCGCCGATCTCGGCCGGCAACGTGATCGTCATGGCGCAGCCGACCATGGTGGAACAGACGGGCGGGTTCCAGAGCACCATCGGACAGGGGGTACTGGTGTATGGCGCGTCCTCGAATCTGGCGCTGATCACCGAGAGCAACCTGCTGGTCTGGAATCTCGCCGACGCGATGAGCAATGGCAGGACGGTGCGCCTCGCGGCCGTGGGGACCGGGGACACCTTGCAGGAATTCCGCTACACTGTGTTCCAGCGCGACGGTATCGGGTCCACGTTCCGGATCGCGCCGTTGATCGGGGTCACGTTCCCGACCGGCATGGACAACGTCAATGCGCAGCTTCCCCACGATCTCCAGCCCGCGACCGGGAACTGGGCCGTCCGCGGCGCGGTGACCTCCTCATGGCAGACGCTCTATTGGAATGCGGAAGCCGAGATCGGCTATGACAACCGCTTTCCGGGAACAGACTACGAATTTGGCAACCAATTCGTTGCGGACGCCGCATTTCACTACGTGCTGTGGCCGCGACAGGTGAAGCCCGGCATCCCCGGCGAATTGTTCGCCTCGCTGGAAACCAATTTTTACTCGGATACGATCAACCGGCTTCACGGGCAATCCGTGCCCGGCACCGGCGGCCAGTTGTGGCTGATCGATCCGGGACTGGACTGGAGCACGCCGCGCTACGGCGTGGCGCTGACGGCGCTGCTGCCCGTGGCCCAGACCAGCTACGGCAACGGTCGGCGCTACGCTTTCGGCCTGTTGCTGCATCTTCGGCTGAGTCTTTATACGCCCTATCATTGGTAGGCAGCCGCCCGGCCGCGTCAATCGCCGTCTCCCTCCCCCCATCGCTCGCCTTCCCCATAGGGGGGCGCGCCGTAATAGACCGGCGGCGGCGCGTAATAGGCGGGGGGTGGCGCCCCATAGCCGGGCGGCGCGGCATAAGGTGACGCCTGCGCGGCGGGCGGCGGGTTCTGGATCACGACAGGCGGAGGCGGAGGATAATAACCGCGCCGGCCGTAATCATCATCGTCGCAGCCGGAAAGCAATATCACGCACGCGCCAAACGCCACGTATGTAAACAGTTTCACGCGCATTTGTCACTCCTGCCGCTGTAAGGCAGACATTTTCATATCATCGCCAGATCTCGGCGTGGGTCCTATTAATATATTATACAATTTTCTCAGGCGACACAGCGATCTGTACGGCCGTCCGGATGCCGTCCCGTTGGCCGGCATCGACGCGACCCAGGAGCGGGGTGCGAAGAGGCCGCATCCCTGCCTTCGGTGCGCAAGCGCCGCACTACGCCCGCGTCGGGACACCACCACGTCCCGCGCGGAACATGACACAAATATCATGAAACGAAGTTTACAGATCTGGCCGAACCTGCAAGGAGTCGTTATACCCGAAAAGGAATAACGACTCGATGATGCGACATCCCTATCCCGCCGCGGTCATCCTTGTCGCGGCATTTCTGGCGCCGTCAGCCATGCCGGCGCATGCCGACGAAGCCACCGTCCCCGCCAACGGCACCAGCACACCCGCACCGATGCCGCAATCGACCGACTCGCTTTATGGCAGCAATGTCAGCGAGTATTTCCAAAAATGGTTCGAACGCTCCGATTACGCCCGCGCCACGCAGCCGAACTGGATGACGCCGATCGTCACGGTGACGCCGCGGCTGGAGCAGGAAGTGCGCTCCGACCAGTATTTCGAGGTGCTCGGCAACGGCAGTTCCGTCAACCAGTACGACTCCGGCAAGCTACTGGAACTCATTCCGACGACGACCGAGGAAATCCTGATCAATCCGCCGGCCTACATGGTACGCAATGGCCCGAAGCCCATCTCCGGCTTCGGCGACGATCCGTTCCTGATCGTCAAGCAGCGTCTGCTCAGCGCCAACGAGGAGAACGGCAATTGCATCCTCACGGTCTTCCTCGGCCTGCAGGCGCCGACCGGAATCACCGCCTTCACCGCCAATGCGTGGGAAGTGACGCCGACCATCGCCGGCGGCAAAGGCTGGGGTGATTTCGACATCCAGTCCACGCTCTCGCTCGCCATCCCGACCGCGAATGCCAACGTCATCGGGGATGCGTTGATCTGGAACACCACCTATCAGTATCATTTTCTGACATATTTCTGGCCGGAGTTCGACACCGCGGTGACGCACTGGTACGGCGGCCTGCGCGACGAGAAGACGCAGGTTTTCCTCTCCGCCGGAATGCTGCTCGGCCGTTTCGAGATCTATGGGCGCGCCAAGGCCGTGATCGGCGCCGCCTATCAATGGGCGGTGACGCCGAAGATGACCGAGACGCCGGTGCTGACCCCGCTCTACAACCACGCCTGGATCCTGAGCGCCCGGATGCCGTTCTGACCCGCTGCGCCGGCCGGCGCCGGAGCAGGCAGGGCGGCAGGCAGGGCGGCACGATCCGCCCTGCCCTGCCCCGCTGCGTGCTACGCCGCGCGGCGGGGTGCCAGTGCCGAGGGCAGGAGGCCGATGGCGTGGTCGATCAGCCCGCGATCGGCCTCTTCCGTCAGCCCTTCGCGCAGCGCCTGTTCGGCCGCGGTCGCGGCGATTTCCGCCGCCAGGGTGCGCACCTCGTCCACTGCCGCCTTCTCGGCGGCGGCGATGCGGTCCATCGCCATGCGTTCGCGGCGCTGCGCTGCGGCCGCCGCCTCCGCCGCCGCTTCACGCGCCACCCGCTCCGCTTCCTCGCCGGCCCGCGCCAGCAGCGTGCGCGCGTCGGCCATCGCCGTCTCGCGCTGGCGGCGGGCATCGGCCAGCATCGCCTCCGCTTCCTGGCGCAGCCGCTGGGCCTCGGCCAGTTCGGCGCGCACCTGTTCGGTGCGCCTGTCGAGCAGGCCGGCCAGCGCCGCCCACAGCCGGCGGCCGAACAGCACGAAGAAGATGATGAAGGCAACCGCGACCCAGGTGCGCGGTTCGGCGAAGAAGCTCGTCTCGTGCATGGTCCGACGCCCCTTTTAGGCCAGTTGCGGCCGGCGCGCCGCCAGCGCCGCCGCCACCGCGCGGTCCACCATGTCCGGCGCCACGGTGCCGGCGGCAAGCCGCGCCACCACCGCCTGTGCCGTCTCGCCCGCCACCTGGCCGAGCGCACCCAGCGCCGCGCGGCGTGCGGCGTGAATACGTTGCTCGGCCGCAGCGATGTCGGAATCGAGCCGAGCGTTCAGCGTCGCCGCCTGCTCCGCCGCCCGCGCCTTGGCGGCACCGAGCGACTCCGCGATCTGCGCCTGCGCCCCGGCATGCGCCTCCCGCGTCGCGCGGGTCAATTCGGCGACTGCCGCGTCGGCCTCCTCCTTTGCCGCGCGCGCCGCCTCCAGGTCGCGGGCGATGCGCGCGGCACGCTCCTCCAGCACCTCGCCCACCTTCGGCAGCGCGGCGCGCGAGGCGATGACGTAGAGCAGGGCGAAGATGATCGCCCCCCACACCACCTGGCTCACCGTCAGCGGCGTCTTGAAGTCGAGCTGCGGCATGCCCTCCGCCCGCGCCGCGGCGGGCAGCGCGAGCAGCAATGCCAGGAGAAGCGCCCGCATCGCGATCAGACGAACAGGATGATGAACGCGATCACCAGCGCATAGAGCGCCACCGCCTCGGTCAGCGCGAAGCCAAGGATGGCGAGGCCGAAGACGTTGTCCCGCGCGCTCGGGTTGCGGGCGACGCTGGAGACCAGCGCCGAGAAGATGTTGCCGATGCCGACGCCGACGCCGGCGAGCGCGATCACGGCAAGGCCGGCGCCGAGATTCTTTGCGGAAGCGAGGTCCATGATTCCGTTCCTTGGTGCTGCGCCCGACCGGCGTCGGGGCGGTGGAAAAAAGGGGGACGGCGCGGCGACGGCGCTAATGCAGATGCACCGCGTCGTGCAGGTAGATGCAGGTGAGGATGGCGAACACATAGGCCTGTAGGCTCGCCACCAGAATCTCGAAGCCGATCAGCGCGACATTGACGGCGAGCGACACGCCGGCGGGCACGATGCCGAGCAGTCCGGCGCTGCCGAGCATCACCACGAACGCCCCGAATACCTCCAGCATCACGTGCCCGGCCATCATGTTGGCGAACAGACGAACCGAGAGGGAGATGATGCGCGACAGGTAGGACAGGATCTCGATCGGGATCAGCAGCGGCGCCAGCGCCTTCGGCACGCCGGCCGGCATGAAGTAGCTGAAGAAGTGCAGCCCGTGCAGGCGCAGCGCCACCACCGTCACCATGCACACGACGAACAGCGCCATCGCCAGCGTCACCGCGATGTGGCTGGTGAAGGTGAAGTCGTAGGGCCAGACGCCGAGCAGGTTGCCGAACAGGATGAAGAAGAACAGCGTGAACACGAAGGGGAAGAACCGCCGCCCCTCCGGCCCGATGGTATCGACGCACATCGACTGGATGAATTCGTACGACAGCTCCGCCGCCGCCTGCAGGCGCCCCGGCACCATCGCGCGCGGCCGCATGCCGTAATAAAGCAGCGCCAGCACCAGCGCGCCCGCGATCACCATGAACAGGTTGGACTGGGTGAAGTTGACCGACGCGCCGATCAGGCCAAGCGAGGGATGCAACTGGAACTGGCTGAGGGCATCGATGCTGCTCGAACTGCTGGCCGCCACCGTCTCGTCCCCGTCCTCTGGGCCATTGCCGGCCCGGCCCCGTCCAAAACCCGCATCGTCCCGCGCCTCAGCGCGCCTGCCGTCCCGGCCCCATCAGCCGCCAGACATTCAGCACGCCGGCCGCGCCGCCGAGCAGCACAAACAGCGCCATGAACACCGGCGCCGTACGCAGCCAGCGATCCAGCCCCCAGCCGATGGCCACCGCAAGCGCGAGGGCCGAGACCAGTTCGACCGCGACCCGCAACCCGACGCCGAGCGCCGAAGTGGGCAGGCCGCCCGCGCCCGGCCGTCCCGATGCCGGCGGCCGGCCGAGGCCCTGCCGCTCCCGCGCGGCACGCAAACGGGAGTCGAAGGAGTCGCCCCCCCCGTTGCCGCCGCTGCCGCCATCGGTCCCGCTCATGCGCGTGTCCCTTCAGCAAGTCGCCTTGCCGGAAGGCGGCCGGTTGCTACCGTTCGGTTGCGGTCCTGTCAATAACCCGCGCCGACGCATCGGCGGCGCCCCGCCGCGGCCGGCCGGGCGGCACGAAAAAACCCCCGCCGTTGCCGGCGGGGGTTGCGCAGACCGCACGCCGCGGCCGGTCAGTTGCTGCTGTTGCGGTTGCCCGTGAGCTGCAGCAGCAGCATGAACAGGTTGATGAAATTGAGCAGCAGGCTGAGCGCGTCATAGACGCTGCGGCGTGCCGCCGTCTCCCCGCCATAGGAATAGGCATACTGCACGTAATCGGCCTTGATGCGCTGCGTGTCGTAGGCGGTGAGGCCGACGAACACCAGCACGCCGATGATGCTGATCGCGAACTGCAACCCCGCGCTGCCGACGAACATGTTGACCAGCCCGGCAATGATGATGCCGATCAGCCCCATCATCAGGAAGCTGCCCATGCGCGACAGATCGCTGTTGGTGGTGTAGCCCCACAGGCTCATCGCGCCGAAGGTCGCAGCGGTGATGAAGAACACGCGGACGATGCTCTCACCGCTGTAGATCAGGAAGATATTGGTCAGGCTCGCGCCCATGGCGACGCAGAACAGCCAGAACAGCGTCTGCACCGTCCGGGTGGCGAGCCGGTTGACCCCGAAGCTGAGCACCAGCACGAAGCCGAGCGGCGCGATCATGGCGAGCCAGGCGAGCGGCCCGGCGGCATGGCGCAGCCCATACGGCGTCTGAACCAGCGGGTAGAACAGATTGATCAAGCTGGTGTTGGCGATGGCATAAGCGGTGATGCCGGTCACCAGCAGGCCGGAGCTCATCCAGTTGTAGACGCGCAGCATGTATGCGCGCAGACCCGCGTCCAGGACCGCCTCGGTCTGCGCGGTGCGTGCACCGGTATAGGTCCGGTAGTCGGGACTGATGGCCATTGTCGTACTCTTCCCCTCTTGGGCGCTGTGCCCTTGCCCGTGACATTTGGGGCACGCGGCCCCGCGATCAAGCGAAATCCACGTAACCCCGGCGACGGGAGGCCGTTTGCCAGGGACCGGCCCGTTCGCCCCCGGCATTGCCGGCGCCGCCATCGCCGCCACCGAAGGGGAGCCGCCGGGCGGCTCCAAAACGGCCGAGTCGGAAGGCCCCTGTCCTCCTGGCTACCGACCTCGGCGCCGACCCGTTGCCCCGTTCACGGCCGACGCGCGCAGGGCAACGGCGGTGACCGGGCTCGTACTCGACGATCCGACAATAGGCGGCCGTTCCCTGCCCGGCAACATGCGCGGCGCCGGGGCGGAAGTGGCTACTCGTTCCTCAGCATCGCCGCCGGTTTCGCGCGCAGCGCCGCCGCGGTGCCGGCGTAGCCGACCGCCAGCATCAGCGCGAGCGCCCCCGCCACCGACAGGGCGAGCCGCCCGGGCAGGAACTTGAACGGGCTGCCGATCACGAAGCGCATCACCGCCCAGCCCGCGAGCGTGCCGACCAGGGCGGCGAGCAGGCCGGCGGCCGCACCGATCAGGCCGAATTCGACCAGCCAGGCCGCGCGGATCTGCCCGCGGCTCGCCCCGAGGCTGCGCAGGATCACCGCCTCCTGCACCCGGCGCCGCTGGCCGGCGGCGACCGCACCGGCCAGCACCAGGGTTCCCGCCGCCAGCGCCACCGCCCCCGTCGCGGTCAGCGCCGCCGCCACCTTGCCCAGCAGGTCGGCGACCGCCGCCAGCACGTCGGCGACCCGGATTGCCGAGACATTGGGGAACGCATCCGTCACCGCCCGCAGCAGCGGCACCTCGGCCGCCGCCGTTGCGCGCAGCGTCGCGATATGGGTGTGCGGCGCGCCCTCCAGCAGGCCGGGGCTGGCGACGATGGCGAAGTTCAGCGCCATGCTGCGCCAGGCGATGTCGCGCAGGCTGGCGATGCGCATGTCGAGATCGCGGCCGAGCACGTTGAGCCGGATGGTGTCGCCCACCCCCACCCCCCAGCCGCGCGCGAGCGCCGCATCGAAGCTGATCAGCGGCGGGCCGCGATAATCCGGCGGCCACCAGCGTCCCGCCGTCAGCCTGGTGCCGGCCGGCATGGCGGCGGCATAGGTCAGGCCGCGGTCGCCGCGCAGCGCCCAGGCCGAGTCGGGGGTCGCGCGCACCTGCTCGGCCGGCACGCCGTTCACGGCCACCACGCGGGCGCGCAGGCTCGGCACTTCCTCAAGGTCCGAGACCCCCTTCAGCCCTGCCACCAGACGGCGGAAGGCGGGCATCTGGTCGTTCTGGATGTCGATGAAGAAGAAGCTCGGCGCCTGCTGCGGCATCTGCTCGGCGACGGCGCGGCGCAGATTGCCCTCGACCAGCGCCACCGTGGCGAGCGTCGCCAGCCCGAGGCCGACCGAGGCCAGCATGAGCGGCGTCGCCGACCCCGGCCGATGCAGGTTGGCGAGGCCGAGTCGCGCCCAGGCGCGCCGCGGCGGCGGCACATGGCGGGCCGCCCATGCGAGCGCCATGCCGCCCTGCCGGAACGCCGCCAGTGCCGCCGCCGAGGCGCCACAGAAGCCGAGCGCGAACCAGCGGCCGGTGGCGCTTACCACCACCAGCGCCACCAGCGCCGCCGCCAGCGCCGCGACCGCCAGCATAACCCGGCGCGGCGGGCGGACAGGCGTGGGCAGCAGCGTGTCGCGGAACAGGGCGGCGCCGGGAATGGCGCCGGCACGGGCCAGCGGCAGCAGCGCGAAGGACGCGGCCGTCAGCAGCCCGCACGCCGCCGCCAGCGCCAGCGGCGCGGGGAACAGGCCGAGCCGCGGCGGTACCGGCAGCAGCGCCGCGAGCAGCGGCGCCGCCAGCACCGGCAGCCCCGCCCCGACGATCAGTCCGAACAGCACGCCGAGCAGCGAGAGCGCCATCACCTCGATCAGCGCCACCCGGACGACGAGCCCGGGTGAGGCGCCGAGGCAGCGCAGGATGGCAATGCTGCGCGCCCGCGCCGCCAGCCAGGCGCGCACGCCGTTGGCGACGCCGATGCCCCCCACCAGCAGCGCCGTCAGCCCGGCCAGCGTCATGAAGCTGCCGATCTCGGTGATGAAGCGCGCGACCCCGGGCGCTGCCTCCCGCGTATCGCGCAGGCGCCAGCCGGTGGCGGGAAAGGCGGCGCGCAGCTCCGCGATCGCCCGCGCCGGCGCAAGTCCGGGCGGCAGCACGGCGCGCAGCCGGTATTCGACGATCGATCCCGGCTGCACGAGCTCCGTCGCCGGCAGGTCGGCCAGCGCGATCAGCACCCGCGGGCCCAGGATGGAGGGGCTGGCCGCCCGGTCCGGCTCCGCCGCGAGCGTGCCGCGCAGGGTGAAGGCGGCATCGCCGAGCCGCGCCGTGGCACCCGGCGCGAGGCCGAGCCGCTGCCCAACCAGCGCATCCGCGACCATGCCCCGTCCGGCCAGCGCCGCCGCCACCGGGCGGGGCGGCGCGATCGCAGCTTCGCCGACCAGCGGCCAGGCGCCATCCACCGCCTTCAACTCGACCAGCATCCGTCCGCCGCCCGGCGCCACCAGCATGGCGCGCAGCGTCGCCACCGAGGAGACGCGGGCGCCGCGGGCAACGAGCCAGGCCCGCAGCGCCTCCGGCAGCGGCTCGGCGCCGCTTTCCACCTCCAGATCGCCGCCCAGGATGCGGCTGCCGTCGGCGGCGAGGCCGCGCGCGATGCCGGCCTGCAGGGTGCCGACCGCGGCGACCGCGGCGACGCCGAGGGCAAGGCAGGCCAGCACGATGCGCAGGCCGCTGAGGCCGGAGCGCAGATCCCGCCGCGCCAGGCGCCATGCCAGCATCAGGCGATGCACCCGTCGGCGAGCGTGATGATCCGCCCGCAACGCGCCGCCAGCGCCGGGTCGTGCGTGATCAGCAGCAGCGTTGCCCCCGCCTGTTGGCGCAGGCCGAACAGCAGGTCCATCACCGCCGCCCCGGTGGCGCGGTCGAGATTGCCGGTCGGCTCGTCGGCGAGCAGCAGCGCCGGGCGCGGCGCCATGGCACGGGCCAGCGCCACCCGCTGCTGCTCGCCGCCGGACAACTGGCCCGGCAGATGGCCAAGCCGGTGGCCCAGCCCCACCGCGTCGAGCGCCGCCGCCGCCCGCGCCATCGCGTCACGCGCCCCGGCAAGCTCCAGCGGCACGGCGACGTTCTCCAGCGCGGTCATGGTCGGGATCAGGTGGAAGGCCTGGAACACGATGCCGATCCGGTCGCGCCGCAGCCGCGCCAGCGCCTCCTCGTCCAGCGCCGTCAGTTCGCGGCCGGCGACGCGCACGCTGCCCGCGCTGGCACGCTCCAGCCCCGCCAGCACCATCAGCAGGCTGGTCTTGCCCGACCCGGACGGCCCGACGATGCCAACCGCTTCCCCGGCCGCGATATCGAGATCGATGCCGCGCAGGATGTTGACCGGCCCGGCAGCGGCGGGCACGGTCAGGATGAGGCCGCGGACGCGCACCAGCGCATGGGCCGCCACCGCGGCGGGCGCGGCCGGAGGAGTGACGATGAGGTCCATGACCGCGCGATATGGCCTCCGCGCGCGGATGTGCAAAGCCGTGGCAGTGGCGGCCTGCCTGCTCGCCCTTGCCGCCGGCCCGGCGGCGGCGGCGCCGAAGCGGCTGCTGGTTCTGGGCGACAGCCTCGCCGCCGGCTATGGCCTGCCGGCGTCGCAGGGGTTCGAGGCGCAGCTCGCCGCAGCCCTGGCGGCGCACGGCACCCCGGCCGCCATCGTCGATGGCGCGGTCTCCGGCGACACCACTGCCGGCGGGCGGGCGCGGCTCGATTGGACGCTGGCGGAGGGGGCCGACGCGGCGCTGGTCGAACTGGGCGGCAATGACGGCCTGCGCGGGATCGACCCGGAGGCGACGGCGGCCAATCTCGCCGCCATCCTCGACGCGCTGGCGGCACGCCACATCCCGGTGCTGCTGAGCGGCATGTACGCACCGCCCAACCTCGGCCGCGACTATGCCGCCGCCTTCCGTGCCGTGTTCGACCGGCTCGGGCAGCGGCCGGGCGTGATCTACGACCCGTTCTTCCTTGCCGGCGTCGCCGCCGACCCGTCGCTCAATCAGCCGGACGGCCTGCATCCGAACCCCGAAGGGGTGCGCCGCATCGTCGCGCGCATCCTGCCCGCGGTCCAGAAACTGCTGGCGGAGGCCCCTGCCTCATGAGGCTGTTCGTCGGTCTGGACCTGCCCTGGACGCTGCGCAGCCGGCTCGCGCTGCTGGCCGGCGGGGTGCCCGGCGCACGCTGGGTGCCGGCGGAGAACTATCACATCACGCTGCGCTTCATCGGCGAGGTCGCCGCCCATCAGGCGGAGGAGATCGACCACGCCCTGGCCGCGCTGCGGGCACGCGGCTTCGCCCTGGCGCTCGCCGGCGTCGGCACGTTCCGCCGCTCGGGGCGGGAGACGACGCTGTGGGTGGGGGTGGAACGCAGTCCGCCGCTCGACCTGCTGCAAAGCAAGATCGAGACGGCGCTGCAACGCGCCGGACTGTCGGCGGAGCGGCGGCGCTTCGCCCCGCATGTCACCCTGGCGCGGCTGGACAACGCCGCCCCCGCCCGGCTTGCCGCCTATGTCCAGGCCAACAACCTGTTCCGCGCCGGGCCGGTGCCGGTGGAACATTTTACCCTGTTCAGCTCGCGGCTCGGCAAGGAAGCCTCGGTCTATGCCGCCGAGGTCGAGTACGGGCTGGCCGGCCCGGCCTGATCCGGGCCGCGCCGCCCGGCGCATGGTCAGCCGCCGGGCGGAGCATCCGCGAGTTCGCGCACCATCGCTTCCCGCATCAGGTATTTCTGCAATTTGCCGGTCACGGTCATGGGAAATTCGGCAACGAAGCGGACATGGCGCGGCACCTTGAAATGCGCGATGCGGTCGCGGCAGAAGGCACGCACCTCCTCCCCGGTCATGCTCTCGCCGTCCGCGAGCCTGATCCAGGCGCAAATCTCCTCGCCATATTTCGCGTCGGGCACGCCGAACACCTGGACATCGACGATCTTCGGATGGGTATAGAGAAACTCCTCAATTTCGCGAGGATAGACGTTCTCGCCGCCGCGGATCACCATGTCCTTGATGCGGCCGACGATGGCGCAGTAACCCTCCGCATCGATCGTGGCGAGGTCGCCGGTGTGCATCCAGCCGGCGCGGTCGATCGCTTCCCGCGTGCGCGCATCGTCGTTCCAGTAGCCGAGCATCACCGAATAGCCGCGCGTGCACAATTCGCCCGGCACCCCCGCCGGCACCACCCGCCCCCGCGCGTCGATCACCTTCGCCTCCAGGTGCGGATGGATGCGCCCGACGGTCGAGACGCGGCGTTCGATCGGCGAATCGAGGCCGGTCTGGAAACTCACCGGACTGGTCTCGGTCATCCCGTAAGCGATGGTGATATCGCGCAGGTGCATCTTCTCCATCGCCCGGCGCATCACCTCGATCGGGCAGGGTGCGCCGGCCATGATGCCGGTGCGCAGACTGCTCAGGTCGAATTTGTCGCAGTCGGGATGCCCCATTTCCGCGATGAACATGGTCGGCACGCCGTACAGCGCGGTGCACCGCTCCGCCGCCACCGCCTCGAGCACGGCAAGCGCATCGAAGCCTTCGCCGGGGAACACCATCGTCGCCCCGTGCGTCAGGCAGCCGAGCACGCCCATGACCATGCCGAAGCAGTGATAGAGCGGCACCGGGATGCACAGGCGATCCTGCGCGGACAGCGCCATGCCCTCGGCGGTCAGGAAGCCGTTGTTGAGGATGTTGTGGTGGGTCAGCGTCGCGCCCTTGGGGGCGCCGGTGGTGCCCGACGTGAACTGGATGTTGATCGGATCGTCGAATTGCAGCGTCGCGGCGAGTTCGGCGAGCCGCGCCCGCTCCTGCGCGCCGCCGCGCGCCGCCACTTCGGCAAAGGCGAAACTGCCGGCGAGCGGGTGCGGGCCGATGCGGATCACGCTTTGCAGTGTCGGCACCCTGGCGGCGGCGAGCGCACCGGGCGGGCAGGTCGCCAGCTCGGGCAGCAGGGCGAGCAGCATGGCGGCGTAGTCGCTGCTCCTGAACGCGGTCGCCGTCACCAGCGCGCGGCATCCGACCGCGGTCAGCGCATATTCCAGCTCGTGGGCGCGATAGGCGGGGTTGAGGGTGACCAGGATCAGCCCGGCCTTCGCGGTGGCGAACTGGGTCAGAACCCATTCGGCGTTGTTGGGCGACCAGATGCCGACACGATCGCCCGGCGCGAGGCCGAGCGAAAGCAGCCCCGCGCCAAGCGACTCCGCCTGTTCATTCAGTTCGCGCCAGGTCAGCCGCACGCCCTGCTGGCGGACCACCAGCGCCGTCCGCTCCGGCCAGCGCGCCGCGGCCAGCGCGAGCTGGCGGCCAATGGTCTCGCCCAGCAGCGGCTTGTCGGCCAGACCGCTCACGTAGCTCATTGCCGCCTCGCCCATGGCCAGGATGCCCCTTTCCCGAACTTGGTTGCAGTATAGTGCGTTCCGATCGGCAGGGCGACCCTGTGGCATCAAGGCGGCGGTTTCCGTCGCATTATCGGATCGGTACCTTACGGCACTGGACAGAACCAGCAAACGACACTAACGGTTGCGTAGGCGACGCCACGCCGCCTTTCCCGGCCGCGGGCGCCCAGGATCGGTGCGACGTGATATCAGGCGAGTTCTCCAGTCCCCTGCCCGACCCGCGAGTCCTCCTGATCGAGGACAATCCGGCGGTCGCCGAAACTCTACAGAAATTCATTGAACGCTCGGGAATGCGGACGGCCTGGGCACAGACTGGGGCGCGGGCGATCGAGCTCAAGCGCAGTTTCGTGCCCGATGTGGTGCTGGTCGATCTTGAACTTCCTGACACGAGCGGCGTCGCGCTGATCGGATGGCTTTCCGGGCTGCACGACTGCGGCATCATCGTCGTCTCCGGCCGGGGAGAGGAGGCGGAGCGGATCGTCGGCCTCGAACTCGGCGCCGACGACTACATCGCCAAGCCGCCGCAACTGCGCGAGATGGTGGCGCGGATTCGCGCCGTGCATCGCCGTTCCCACCTGCGGGCGGCGGTGCGCGGCACGCCCCCGTCCGCGGCGGTGCCGGCGATGCACCCGGTGCAGGCCGGTCCGTGGCAGATCGATCTGCAGCGGCGCAGTGTCATCGATGCCGAAGGTCGGCCGCTGCCGGTCACCGCGGCGGAGTTCGCGGCACTTCAGGAACTGCTGCTGGCGCAGGGTGAGCCGGTGTCGCGCGAGCGGCTGAGCGAGGTGGCGCTGCGCCGGCCGTGGCGGCCGGAGGACCGCAGCATCGACCAGTTGATCTTCAGCCTGCGCCGCAAGCTCGGCGATGGTGAGGGCGGATGCCGGGCGATCCAGTCGGTGCGGGGCGCCGGCTATATCCTGGCGACACCGCGGCTGCCCGCACCGGGCTGACCGCGGCCGGCCGGCACCGGCTCTCCCGCACCGGATTTATCGGACCAAATGCCGCGCCACGGCTGGACAAGCCCGGCGCGGGCAGCGTAGTCTTGTCGCAGGCGGGCAACAGCCGCGATGTCGCAATCAGGGAGTGGAAACGTAACTTGCCGGTCCTGCAACTGCGCAACGTGTCGAAGAACTTCGGCGCCATCCGGGCGCTGACGGATGTCAGCCTGACCCTGGACCCCGGCGAAGTGCTCGGCCTGATGGGCGACAACGGCGCCGGCAAATCGACCCTGGTCAAGATCATCGCCGGCAATTTCCCCCCCTCGTCCGGAGAGATCGTGATGGACGAGCGGCCGGTGGTGTTCCACCAGCCGGTGGAGGCGCGCCAGCGCGGCATCGAGATCGTCTATCAGGATCTCGCGCTGTGCAACAACCTTTCGGCCGCGGCCAACGTGTTCCTCGGCCGCGAGATCCGGCAGCGAATCGGCCCGCTGCGCATCCTCAACTACCGCGCGATGTATGAGCGCGCCGGCGAGCTGTTCGCCGAATTGAAGAGCGAGACTCGGCCGCATGATCTGGTGCGGCGCATGTCGGGCGGCCAGCGCCAGGCGGTGGCGATCGCCCGCACCCGGCTCTCCAACTCCAAGATCGTACTGCTCGACGAGCCGACGGCGGCGATCTCGGTGCGCCAGGTGGCGGAGGTGCTGGACCTGATCCGGCGGCTGCGCGACCAGGGCATCGCGGTCGTGCTGATCAGCCATCGCATGCCGGACGTGTTTGCGGTCTGCGACCGCGTCTTCGTGCTGCGGCGCGGACGCAAGGTAGCCGAGAAGCCAATCGCGCAGTCGAGCCCCGAGGAAGTCACCGGCCTCATCACGGGGGCGATCCATGCCGCCTGACACCGCCACCGCCGCCGCCGGCGTCGCCATCTCCGACGTGGTGGGCATCAAGGAACGCACGCCGCTGCAGAAGCTGCTCGGCAGCCAGTCGTTCTGGGTGATGATCGCGCTGGCCGCGATCGTCGCGCTGATGTCCGGCACCTATCCGAAGGCGTTCGGCACCGTCGAGAACTTCTATAATATCACGCGCAACTTCTCATTCATCGGCATCATGGCGCTGGGGATGACCGCGGTCATCATCACCGGGGGCATCGATCTTTCGGTCGGCTCGGTGATGGGCGTCGTCGGCATCGCCGTGGGCGTCATCATGCATGCCGGCTATCACTGGATCGTCGCCGTCGCCGGGGGCCTTGGCGCCGGGCTGGTGTGCGGGCTGTTCAATGGCGTGCTGATCACTTACCTCAACCTGTCGCCGTTCGTGGTGACGCTGGGCACGCTGTCCATCGCGCGGTCGGTGGCAGTGGTACTTTCGCAGAACAAGATGATCTACCAGTTCGGCCCCTACGCCGATGACTTCTTCCGCATCTTCGGCGGCGCCGTGGCGGGCATCGCCAATTCGGTGTGGGTGCTGGTGATCATGGCGGTCGGCTTCGCGGGCGTGCTGCACTTCACCGTCTGGGGCCGGCACCTGTTCGCGGTCGGCGGCAACGAGCACGCGGCGCAACTTACCGGCGTGCCGGTGCGGCGGGTCAAGCTTCAGGCCTACGTGTTCTGCTCGCTGTGCGCCGCGGTCGCCTCCATTCTGATCCTCGGCTGGCAGGGATCGGCGATCAACGCGCTCGGTATCGGCTACGAACTGCGGGTCATTGCCTCCACCGTGATCGGGGGCGCCAACCTGATCGGGGGCGAAGGCGGGGCGTTCGGCGCCTTCGTCGGCGCGGCGCTGATCGAGGTGATCCGCAACAGCCTGCTGATGGCCGGCGTCGATTCCAACTATCAGGGCATCTTCGTCGGCGGCTTCATCATCCTCGCGGTACTGCTTGAGCGTATCCGCGGGCGCAGGCGCGAATAGCCCGGCCGGCACCGCGCGCCGGTGGCGCCGCAAGCGCGGGTCGATGAAAATGGTGGAAGCAAGGAAGGAGCGTACATGCTGAAATATCTGGCGGGTGCCGCCGCGATCGCGATCGCTCTGGCGGCGGGATCCCAGCCCGGCCACGCCGCCGACAAGAAGTATGTCTTCGCGCTGGTGCCGAAGAACACCAACAATCCGTTCTTCGATCAGGCCCGCGATGGCTGCAAGAAGGCCGAGCAGGAACTGAAGGGCGCGATCCAGTGCCTCTATATCGGCCCCGACGAGCATGGCGGCGGCGAGGAGGAAGTGCAGGTGGTCGCCGATCTGATCGCCAAGCACGTCGATGGCATCGCCGTCTCGCCTGCCAACGCCGCCGCCATGGGCAAGGAACTGGCGGAAGCGAAGAAGGCCGGCATCCCGGTGCTGACCTTCGATGCCGACCTGCTGCCCCAGGACAAGGGCGAGCGGATCGCCTTCGTCGGCACGCACAACTACGAAATCGGCGTCAATCTCGCGAAAATCGTGATGGCGGCGAAGCCGAAGGGTGGCACCATCTGCATCCAGTCCGGCGGCGCCGCCGCCGCCAACCACAACGAACGCATGCAGGGCATCCGCGACACGCTCTCCGGCAAGGCGAGCAGCGAGGCGCCCGGGGTGCGGCTGACCGGCCAGAACGGCTGGAAGGAAGCGGATGGCTGCCCGCTTTACACCAACGACGACTTCACCGTCGCGGTGCAGCAGATGGAGGACATCCTCGGCAAATATCCGAACCTGGACGCCTTCACGCCGACCGGCGGCTTCCCCGAGTTCGTCGAGCAGGCGTACAAGAACGTCGCCACCAAATACAAGAGCAAGATCGCCGACAAGTCGCTGGTGGTCGCCGTCGCCGATACGCTGCCGATGCAGATCGAGGAACTGAAGCTCGGCCTCGCCTCCGGCAACGTCGGCCAGCGGCCGTTCGAGATGGGCTACAAGGCAATGTATTTCCTCAAGGCCATCAAGGACGGCAAGCCGGGACCGAAAGACCCGACCTATACCGGCCTTGACATCTGCACGCCGCAGAACGTGGACCACTGCATCGGCGGCTGACCGGAGACGGGTGTCCGGAACGGGCGGGGCGTAGGCTCCGCCCGTTTTCTATTTGTTCGATTCTGTCGCGACCCATTCGCGCGCGTGTGCGGCCTCGTCCCGGCTTGTTCCCGCGTGGCGCGCAGGCCACAGCCTCGTAAAACGAATTACGGCCGCCTTGAAGGGCAACGGCACTGACCGATATGCTGCGGCGCAGCAAAGCTCGCTGCTGACCAAGGAGGGCTCTCATGGCCTCACATGTAATCGACTCCGCCGCCGGTCTCGTCTCCGCGGAACGGCGCCCCAGCCTGAAGGCTCGGTTCCTCGCCTGGCGCGAGCGCCGGCGCGAACGCGCCCGCATCGCCCGCGAACTGCTGAGCTACACGGATCGCGAGTTGTTCGATCTCGGCATCACCCGGGGCGACATTCCTGCGATCCTCGACGGCACCTATCGCCGCTACTGACAATGACCGCCAGCGCGGCCGGACCCCGCGGGCTTCAGGCGGGGTCCGGCAGACGGCCCAGCGGATGCGACGGCGCATCGCCGGCGCCGATCACCTGCTGGTCGAAATCGATCACCGATCCGGTCATCAGGCCGCTTTCCTCGCTGGCGAGGAAAAGCACCGCGCGCGCCACCTCCTCCGGCTTGAGCAGGCGCCCGAACGGCTGCCTGGCTTCGGCGGCCCGTAGCCAGTCCGGGGCGGCGCCGTGATACCGGGCCTGGATGCCATGTTCGCCCGGCGAGTCCATCCAGCCGATATTGAGTCCGTTGACGCGGATGCGGTCGGGCATCAGCGCAAAGGCGGTGTTCTTCGTCAGCGTCGCCAGCGCGCCCTTGGATGCGCAATAGGCGGCGAGGAAGCTCTGTCCGCCATGCCCCGAAATGCTCAGGATATTGACCATGCTGCCGCCGGCGCCGGTGTGCCGCATCAGCTTTGCCGCATCCTGCATCAGGAAGAACGGCGCCCGCACGTTGACCGCGAACATGGCATCGAACAATGCGGGCGAGGTGTCGAGAATGGTGCCGCGGTCGGTGATGGCGGCGGCGTTGACCAGCGTATGCAGCGCCCCGAACCGCGCCGCTGCCGCCGCGATCACGCGCCGGCAGGCGGCGACCTCGGCGAGGTCGGCGGCGACGAATTCGGTGGGACAGCCGGAGGAAGTGAGCGAGGCCGCAACCCCCTCCCCGCGCGCCGCATTGCGCCCGCAGACGATGAGACCGGCGGCACCGGCGGCGGCGAAACGGCGGGCGACCGCCTCCCCCAGCCCCTGCGTGCCGCCGGTGACGACGGCGATCCGACCCTGCATGGCCTGCCCCCTCATGCCGCAATGGTGAAGCCGGCGCGGCCGAACGCCGCGCTCAGATGGCGGTGGCCCTTGCAGGCGTAGTCATAGGGCGGGGCCGTCGCCGGATCCTGCTCCGCCTCCACCACAACCCAGCCGGCATAGGAAATCGCGGCGAGTGTTGCGGCGAAGGCGTCGTAGTCGATGAAACCGTCGCCGGGCACGGTGAATACCCCGGCCAGGATGGCATCGAGGAAGCTGAGGTCGCGCGCCCGCGCCTCCTCCAGCACCGCGGGGCGGATGTCCTTGCAATGGACATGCACGACGCGGGCGGCATGGCGCCGGGTCAGCGCCAGCCAATCGGCACCGGCATAGCAGGCATGCCCGGTATCGACGAGCAGCCCCACCTCCTCGCCGGTCGCCGCCATCAGCGCGTCGATCTCCGCCTCGGTCTCGACTACGGTTGCCATGTGGTGATGGTAGGCGAGCCGCACCCCCGCCGCCTGCGTATGGCGGGCGAGCGCCGTCATCCTGGCGCCCAGCACCTTGAACTCCTCGGCGGACAGGCGCCGGCGGCGGCTGATCGGTGTGGTGCGCCGGGTCTGCACGCTGCCGGTGGTTTCGGCATAGACCAGCACCGGCGCGCCGAGGGCGGCGAAGGTGGCGAGTTGCGGGGCGATCCGCTGCTGCTCCTCGGCCACCGACAGATCGAGCAGCCGGCCGGAGAACCAGCCGGAGACGAGCGCGAGACCGTGCCGGCGCAGGATCGGGCCGAGGGTGGCCGCATCCATCGGGAATTTGACCCCGGTCTCGGTGCCCGCATAGCCGGCGGCGCGGCTTTCGGCGAGGCAGGTTTCGAGCGGGGTGTCGCCGCCGAGTTCCGGCAGGTCGCTGTTGCTCCATGCGATCGGCGCCACGCCGAGCCTGATCGTCCCCGCCGCCATCGCTGCCGCCCCCTCCTGCCCTTGGCGCGCATCCTAGGCGCGGGCAGAATGGTCGCCAAGGCTGAAGGGCAGGAGGGGACCATGCTGCGGTTCGCGTTGTTCGGGGCGGGACGGATCGGCGCCATGCATGCCGCCAACATCGCCGCCAGCCGGGGCGGGACGCTGCACTGCGTCTATGACCTGTTTGCCGAGGCGGCGCGGCGGGTGGCGGCGGCGCATGGCGCGACCGTCGCCGCGAGCGTCAGCGAGGTGCTGGAGGACCGGCAGGTCGATGCGGTGCTGATCGCCTCCTCCACCGACACGCATGTCGATCTGATCACCGCCGCCGTGCGCGCGGGCAAGGCGGTGCTGTGCGAGAAGCCGATCGATCTCGATATTGCGCGCGTCGAGCGCTGCCGGCAGGACATCGCGGGGGCCGGGGTTGCGGTGCAGATCGGGTTCAACCGCCGCTACGATCCGTCGCACCGCGCCCTGCGCGACGCGGTGGCGGCGGGGGAGATCGGGGCGGTGCAGATGCTGGTCATCACCAGCCGCGATCCAGGGCTGGCGCCGATGGAGTACATAAAGACTTCGGGCGGCATTTTCCGCGACATGACGATCCACGACCTCGACCTGGCACGGTTCATCCTCGACGAGGATCCAGCGGAGGTGTACGCCACCGGCAGCGTGCTGATCGAGCCGGCGCTCGCCGCCCTCGGCGATGTCGATACCACCATGCTGGTGCTGAAGGCGCCGTCGGGCGCGCTCGTCCACATCAACAACTCGCGCCACGCCGTCTATGGCTATGACCAGCGCGTGGAGGCTTTCGGCGCACATGGCATGGTGCAGACGGAGAACTGGCGGCGCACCAGCCTGCGCCGGTCCGGTGCGCAGGCCACCGATGCGCAGCCGCCGCTGCTGCATTTCTTCATCGAACGCTACGCCCAGGCCTATCGCGACGAGCTCGACGATTTCATCGCCTGCGTGGAGAACGGACGGGCACCCCATGTCGGGTTCGAGGACGGGCGGCGGGCGCTGATCCTGGCCGATGCCGCGTTCGAGTCCCTGCGCACGGGCCGCGCCGTTGCCGTGCGGTACGACTGATCCCATGGCCGGTGCCGAGGCCGAGCTGCGCCGCCTGCTCGACATCATGGCCGCGCTGCGCGATCCGCGCAGCGGCTGTCCATGGGATCGGGTGCAGAGCTTTGCCACCATCGCGCCGTACACGATCGAAGAGGCCTACGAGGTCGCCGACGCCATCGCGCGGCAGGACTTTGCCGCCCTGCGCGACGAGCTCGGCGACCTGCTGTTTCAGGTCGTCTATCACGCACGGATGGCGGAGGAGGAGGGGCGTTTCGCCTTTGCCGATGTCGCCGCGGCGATCGCCGACAAAATGCTGCGCCGCCATCCGCATGTTTTCGGCGATGCCGCCACGCGCGACGAAGCCGCCCAGACGGTGGCCTGGGAGGCCGGAAAGCAGGCCGAACGCGCCGCGCGCGGGGAAAGCGGGACGCTTGCCGGCGTGCCGCTGGCGCTGCCCGCGCTGACGCGCGCCGCGAAGCTCACTTCCCGCGCCGCCCGCGTCGGGTTCGATTGGCCGGATGCCGGCGCGGTGCTGGACAAGCTGGAGGAGGAAGCGGCGGAACTGCGTGCCGAATTGCCGGGCGCCGACCGGCAGCGGCTCACCGATGAAGTGGGCGATCTGCTGTTCGTGCTGGCCAACCTCGCGCGCAGGCTCGCGCTCGATCCGGAATCCTGCCTGCGTGCTGCCAACGCCAAGTTTGCCCGCCGCTTCGCCGCGGTGGAGGCAACCCTCGCCGCCGAGGGCCGCACGCCGGAGGAGGCGACGCTCGACGAGATGGAAGCGGCATGGGCCGCGGCCAAGGTGGCGGAGCGGGAGCGGCGCTAGGCTCCAAACCCAATCAGCCTCTAGGAATCGGCGGCGCTTTCTGATTCACAGGAGTCCTCGTGGGGTGGGAGTGGCACAGGGATGGCTGGGG
>JAJZNE010000132.1 GCA_021847995.1 Pseudomonadota bacterium
CGACGCGGGCGGGGATCGCGTTCATCAGCACCGAGGACGGGTAGGCCGCCTTGCCCCCCGGCACATAGAGGCCGACCGCATCGAGCGCCATCCAGCGCAGCCCGAGCGCGAGCCCGGCCTCGTCGCGCAGCGCGAGGTCGTGCGGACGCTGCGCACGGTGGAACGCCTCGATGCGGGCGGCGGCAAGATCGAGCGCCGCGTGGAGCGCCGGCGGCACCGCGGCGACAGCGGCGTCGATCTCCATCGACGACAGGCGCAGCCGGTCGGCGGTGAGGGTGAGGTGATCGAAGCGCGCCGTGGCCTCGATCAGCGCCGCATCGCCGCGTGCGCGAATGTCGGCGAGGATGGCGGCGACCGCATCGCGGACGTCGGCGGGGGTGTCGCGATCGGCGAGCAGGGCGGCGAAATCCCGCGCGAAACCCGGGTCGGCGGCGGCAAGCCGTCTCATGCGCCGGCGACCGCGGCGCGGAAGCGGGCGATCCAGGCGCCGATCGCTTCCGGGCGGGTTTTCAGGGCGCTGCGATTGACGATCAGGCGGCTGGTGATCGGCGCGATCACCTCCGTCTCGACCAGCCCGTTGGCGGCGAGCGTGGCACCGGTCGCCACCAGATCGACGATCAGGCGGGAAAGGCCGAGGCTCGGTGCCAGTTCCATGGCGCCGCTGAGGGCCACCACCTCCGCCTGCACGCCGCGGGCGGCGTAGTGGCGGCGGGCGATGGCGGGGTATTTGGTGGCGACGCGCACGCGCGACCAGGTGCGCGGATCGTCGCTGCCGGCGGTCGCCGCCGGTTCGGCCACCGAGATGCGGCAGGCGCCGATGCCGAGGTCGAGCGGGGCGTAGATCTCGGGATAGTCGAACTCCATCAGCACGTCGGCCCCGCAGATGCCGAGTTCGGCAGCGCCGAAGGCGACGAAGGTGGCGACATCGAACGGCCGCACCCGCACCACGTCGAGCGTCGGATCGTCGGTCGGGAAGCGCAGGCGCCGGCTGTCCTCATCGGCAAGGTCGGGGGCGGGGACGATGCCGGCCCGCGCCAGCAGCGTTCCGCATTCCCTGAGGATGCGTCCCTTCGGCACCGCCAGCACGAGCGGTGCCGCGGCATCTGGGTCGAGAGCGGCGGTCGGGTACGGCGCGGTCATCCATCCTCCGGGTCGGCGGGGCGGCTCTACACCGAAGCGCCGTCTTGCGGAAGGCGGCCGGGTGGGCGCAGCATGCGGCGCGTCCGGCAGGTTCGCGGCAAACGGGGGAAAGGCATGGCGTTTGGGGATGTTGCGGGGGCCGTCTGGGCGCCCCGGGTGCTGAGCGTGCTGCGCATCATCGCGGCATTGCTGTTCCTCGAACACGGATTGCAGAAGCTGTTCAGCTTCCCCGCCCCGCTGCCGCTGCCGGCGGGGGAAGTGCTGCATCCGTTCACCCTGCTGTGGTTTGCCGGCGTGATCGAGACGGTCGGTGGCGTGCTGCTTGCGATCGGCCTGTTCACCCGGCCGGTCGCCTTCCTTCTGTCCGGCGAAATGGCCATCGGCTACTTCATGGCCCACGCGCCGCGCGGATTTTTCCCCGCTCTCAATGGCGGCGATGCGGCGGTGCTGTTCTGCTTCATCTTCCTCTACCTCGCTGCCGCCGGCGGTGGCGAATGGAGCGTGGACGCCGCCCGCCGCAGCGCCGGCTGATCCGGCAGCGCCGGCGCGGCCCGGCAGGGAGCGGCCGGAGCGATGGGGGCCGGGGGTCGTTGCACGGGATTTGGTCAGTCCTTTTTGCTTGACGTCCATTTTGGCCGCCACTAGCCTTTCCCCGATCAACGGCCCGCCGTCACACGACCGGACAGGGCCGCGCGGGGGGAAACCGGATGGCAGGGGCAGAAGACCCGCCAGGCATCGTGGTCGGGCGCGTGCAGGTGGAAAAGGCGTCGAGCATCCTCGCGGAACAGCTCCGCGAACGCATCCTCGCCGGCGACCTGCGTGACGGCGATCCGCTGCCGACCGAGCGCGACCTTGCCCAGCAATCCGGCCTGTCGCGCGCCTCGGTGCGGGAGGCGCTGCGCATCCTTGATATCGAGGGGCTGATCACGACGCGGCTCGGCCGCAACGGCGGCTCGGCGGTGCGGCGGCCGACGCATGACGTAGTGGTGCGCTCCGTCAACCTGTTCATCCGCGGCCAGAAGACGCTGTTCCGTTCGCTGCTGGAGACGCGCGAGGCGCTGGAGCCGGCGTGCGCCCGCCTCGCCGCGCTGCGGCGGACGGCGCGCGACCTGGCGGCGCTCGATACGCTCCAGCGCCGGCTGGAGGACAGCTATGCCGAAATTCCGGCGTTCCTGGATGTGAACCTGGAATGGCATCTGGCGGTCGCGCGCGCCGGCCACAACGAATTGCTGACCGCGTTCATGGTCGCGATCTCGGATGCGCTGCATGCCGGAACGGATCTGGAGAACTTCAACTCCGACGAGGTGCGCGCCACCGTGATCCGGGCGCATCAGCGCGTGCTGCAGGCGATCCGCGACGGCGATGGCGATGCGGCGGCGCGGCGGATGGCACGGCATGTCGGCGCCTATGCCGCGCAGGTGCGCAGGCGCGCGGCGCCGGACGAGGCGGATGCGGCGGCAGCGCGGGGGGCAGGCTGATGCCGGGACTGGTGGGGATCGATGTCGGCGGCACGTTCACCGACCTGTTCTATGCCGGCGACGGGGTGCGCCCGCCCGTCGTGCTCAAGGTGCCGTCCACGCCGCACGACCCGTCCGACGGGCTGCTGGCATCGCTGCGGGAAGCCGGCCTCGATCCGGGCGACATCGCGATGCTGCTGCACGGCACGACGATCGCGACCAACGCGCTGATCGAGCGCCGCGGCGCCCGCACCGCGCTGGTGACGACCGCCGGATTCCGCGACGTGCTGGAACTCGGCCGGCGCGACCGGCCGCACATGTACGGCCTGACCGGCGTGCATGTGCCGCTGGTGCCCCGTGACCTGCGCTATGAGGTGCGCGAGCGGATGGATTACACCGGCGCCGTGCTGGTGGAGCTGGACGAGGCGGCGCTGCACGATCTCGCCACGGCGCTGCGCGACGGCGATGTCGAATCGGTGGTGGTCTCGTTCCTGCACGCCTATGCCAATCCGGCGCACGAGATGCGGGCGAAGGCGATCCTGGCCGCGGCCAATCCCGCATGGGAGATCGTCGCCTCCAGCGAGGTGCTGCGGGAATACTACGAGTTCGAGCGCACCAGCACGGCGGTGGTGCAAGGCTATCTGCAACCGCTGGTGTCGCGCTATGCGCGCAGCCTCGGCCGCCGGCTCGGCGAATGGGGTTTTGCGCGCGACGTGCTGATCATGCAGTCGAACGGCGGCGTGGCACCGCTCAGCCGGCTCGGTGCGCGGGCGGCGCATATCGTGCGCTCCGGCCCGGCGGCGGGGGTTACGGCGGCGGCCCGCATCGCTGCCGAGGCGGGATTTTCCCACGTCATCACCGCCGACATGGGCGGCACCAGCTTCGACGTGGCGGTGGTGATCGCCGGACAGCCGAAGGTCGCCGACCTGACCAATCTCGATTTCCGCATGCCGCTGCGGCTGCCGATGATCGACGTGCACACGATCGGCGCCGGCGGCGGCAGCATCGCCGGCGTCGATCGCGGCGGCATCCTTCAGGTCGGCCCGCGCAGCGCCGGCGCCGTGCCCGGGCCGGTCGCCTATCGCCGCGGCGGCAGCGACCCGACCGTGACCGATGCCAACCTCGTGCTCGGCCGGATCAATCCCCGCTCGCCGATGACCGGCAGCGATGCCGGCCTCGACCTTGAGGGCGCGCAGCACGCCGTCGCCGAACTGGGCGCGCGGCTCGGCCTCGGCCCGGAGGCGACGGCGGAGGCGATCCTGGCGGTGGTCAACCAGCGCATGGCCGGACGCATCCGCCTGCTCTCGGTCGAGCGCGGCCTCGATCCGCAGGCCTTCGTGCTGGTGGCGTTCGGCGGCGCCGGCCCGATGCACGGTGCCGCCCTGATCCGCGAGGTCGGTGTCAGGGCGATGCTGGTGCCGCGTTTCCCCGGCGTGCTGTGCGCGATGGGCTGCGCAATGGCGGATATCCGGTTCGACTTCTCCCAGACGGTGGAAAAGCCGCTCGCCGAGCTGGCGGCGGAGACGCTGGCCGCGATCCTGGCGGCGCAGCGCCGCGAAGGCGAGGCGGAACTCCGCCGCAGCGAGGCGCCCGCCGCCCGGATCGCGGCGACGCACAGCGCCGACATGGCCTATGCCGGGCAGATCCACGCGCTGCGCGTGCCGGTCGAGGCGGGCTGGACGCCCGCGCGCATGACGGCGGCCTTCAACGAGACCTATTGCGCCGAATTCGGCAATACGCTGGAAGGCATTCCCGTCGTCCTGGTCAACCTGCGCACCACCGTCACCGGCCAGCGCGACGCCGCACCGCCGGCCGCACCGGCCGCGACGGCGGCAAGCGGGCCGCCGGCGCCGGCGGCGCATCGCCGCGTGCATTTCGGCACCTGGCACCGGACGCCGATCTACCGGCGCAGCGACCTCGCCGCCGGGGTCGCGCTGCATGGCCCGGCGATCATCGAGCAGGCCGATACGACGACGGTGATCGAGCCGGACATGGTGCTGCGCGTCGATCGACACGACAACCTGATCGTGGAGCTCGGCCGATGAACCCGGTGACGCTCGCCGTCGTCCGCGGCAGCCTGGAGCAGATCGCCGATGAGATGGACCTGCACCTGATCCATGCCGCGCTGTCGCCCATCATCTCCGAGACCAACGACTGCGCCCACGGCATCTTCCATCCCACCACCGGCGAGACGATCGCGCAGGGACGCTATGGCCTGCCGGTGTTCCTGGCCTACATGCAGTTCACCGTCCAGAACCTGCTGAAGATCGTCGCCGAACAGGGCGGGTTCCGGCCCGGCGATGTCTGGATCCTGAACGAGCCCTATATCGGCGGCAGCCATCTGCAGGACGTGCAGATCGTCGCGCCGCATTTCGTCGGCGACCGGCTGTTCGCCATCATGGCGAGCACCGGACACTGGATGGATATCGGCGGCAACGTGCCCGGCGGCTGGGCGCCGCGGGCGCGGGAGATCCATCAGGAGGGGATCATCATCCCGCTGGTGAAGCTGTACGAGGGCGGCCGGCTGAACGCCGCCCTGGTGCGCATGTTCACCGCCAATGTCCGCCTGCCCGAACAGATCGCCGGCGACCTTGCCGCGATGAGCAACGTATTCACCGTCGGGCGGCGCGGACTGGACGCGCTGGTGGCGCGCTATGGCGTGGCCACCCTGAACGACTGCCTGGACGAGATGATCGTCCGCTCGGAGCGGCAGATGCGCTCCCACATTTCCGAAATCCCTGATGGTAGCTACCGGTTCACCGACTGGCTGGACAATGACGGGATCGTGGACGAGAAGGTGCCGATCTCGGTCACGGTGACGGTCGCGGGCGAGGAGATGGCGATCGACTTCACCGGCACCGCGGCGGCGACGCGCGGACCGCTCAACATGTCGCGCAACACCACGCTGTCGGCCTGCTATGTCGCGCTGAAGCACATCTTCCCCGACGTGCCGGTGAACGGCGGCACGTTCCGCCCGGTGCGCTTCACCGTGCCCGACCGCACGCTGCTGTCGGCCGAATACCCGACCGCGGTCGGCGGCTATCTGGAAGTGCTCGGGCAGGTCATCAACCTGCTGTTCGGCGCGCTGGCGCAGGCGATTCCGGACCGCGTGCCGGCCGCCTTCTTCGGCACCACCGGCGTCACGACGATGAGCGGGGTGCATCCGCGCACCGGTAAGTATTTCGTTGCCGTGTTCCCCTATCCCGGCGGCTACGGCGCCACGCGCGCGACGGACGGGCTGGTGCACGCGACATCGCCGCAATCGATGGCGAACTTCATGTCGATCGAGATGTCGGAGCACCGGTTCGCGCTGCGCTTCGCGCATTTCCGTCTGCGCGAGGATTCCGGCGGCGCCGGCCTGCACCGCGGCGGCTGCGGCACGGAATACGCGATCGAGGCGACCGCCGAGTGCATCGTATCGGTGCTCGGCGACCGCGTCGATCATGCCCCGTTCGGCATCGCCGGCGGCGGTCCGGCGCGGCCGAGCCGTGTGGTGTTCCATACCGGCGGCAGGGACTGGGTGCCGGAACTGCGCAGCAAGCAGGAAAAGCAGGTGCTGCGGGCAGGCGAGTCGATCGGCCTAGCCTCGCCCGGCGGCGGCGGCTTTGGCGACCCGCGTCTGCGCCCGCCCGGCGATGTCGAGCGCGACCTCAATCTCGGCTACGTCGGCCCGGACACGGCGGCAACCGAGTATGGCGTGGTGGTCGAGCAGGTTTCCGCCGGGCGCCTCCATCCGCGCTACCGGGTGGATGAGGCGGCAACGCGCGCGCGCCGGGCAGCGCCGCGCGGCTGAGCGGGAGCGAACATCGTACAAGGACACCACATGGACCGGACCGGCTGGGAACTCCCCGAAGAACTCGCGATGCTTCAGGAAACGGTGCGCCGCTTCATGGTGCAGGAGGTCAAGCCGCTGGAGGACCGTCTGCCCCACGATGCCTACACGCTGCCGCCGGAGGAGTTGCGCGACCTTCAGGCCCGCGCGCGGGCGCTCGGTCTGTGGAACGTGCAGACACCCTCCGAATACGGCGGCGCCGGCCTCAGCCTGCTCGGCCAGTGCGTGGTGGCGGAGGAGGCGGCGAAATGCCGCATGGGCGCCTACATTCCCGCCTGCGGCGCCTTCGGCTTCGATCCGCCGAACATCATCTACCGCGGCACGCGCGCGCAGATCGAGAAATACGCTATCCCGACCGCGGCGGCCGGGGAGAAGACGTTCGTCGCGATCAGCGAGCCCTCCGGCGGCTCCGACCCCGGCCGCGCCATCGCCACCCGCGCGGAACGCAAGGGCGACCGCTATGTCGTCAACGGGACGAAGATCTGGATTTCCGGCACCGGCCAGGCGAAATGGGGCATCCTGTTCGCACGCACCGGGCCGGGCAGGGGCCGCGACGGCATCTCCGCCTTCATCATCGAGAAGGATCGGCCGGGGCTCACGGTGCGGCCGATCCCGGTCATCCGTTCCTATTTCCCCTATGAACTGCACTTCGAGAATTATGAAGTGCCGGTGGAGAACCGGCTGGGTGAGGAGGGGCAGGGGTTCGCGCTCGCCGAAACCTGGCTCGTCCACGAACGCCCGCCCTACGCGGCGGCCACCATCGGCATCGCACAGGCGGCGCTGGAGATCGCCATCGCCTGGGCAAAGGACCGCTCCACGTTCGGCGCGAAGCTTGCCGACCGGCAGGCGATCCAGTGGATGATCGTCGATTCCGAGATCGAGTTGCGCGCCGCCCGCCTGCTGGTCCAGCAGGCGGCGGCGCGCGCCGATGCCGGGCGGGACGTGAAGGTCGATGCCTCCGTCTGCAAGGTTTACGGCACGGAGACGGCGGGACGGGTAGTGGACCGCTGCATCCAGATCCTCGGCGGCATGGGGGTGGCGCGCGAGATGCCGCTGGAGCGCTGGTACCGCGAACTGCGGATCAAGCGCATCGGCGAAGGCCCGTCGGAGGTGCATCGTATGGTGCTCGCCCGCCATCTGCTCGGCGGCCAGCGCAGGAGCGGCTGACATGGCAATCGACGTCGCGGTCACGGACGGCATCGCCACCATCACCATCAACCGCCCGGAGCGGCTGAACGCGATGGACGCGGAGCATTACCATGCGCTTTCGGAAGCGTGGATGCGCGTGCGCGACGATGCGGCGATCCGCGTCGCGGTGGTGACGGGGGCCGGCACGCGCGCGTTCTCGGCCGGCGCCGATATCAAAAGCTTCCTGACCCGGCCGGCGCCGCTGCCCGATCTGTGGCTGACCCAGCGCGATCAGCTGCTGAACCGCGGGCTGGAAGTGTGGAAGCCGGTGATCGCGGCGGTGAACGGACTCTGCCTCGGCGGCGGCATGACGCTGCTGCTGGCGACCGATATCCGCATCGCCGCCGAGCATGCCACGTTCGGCCTGTCGGAGGTCAAGCGCGGCGTCGTGCCCGGCAACGGCGGCACGCAGCGCGCAATCCGCCAACTGCCCTATGCGATCGCCATGGAGATGCTGCTGACCGGCGATGCGATCGGCGCGGCGGAAGCGGCACGCTGGGGACTTGTGAACAAGGTCGTGCCGGCGGTCGAGGTGATGCCGACCGCGCTCGCCTACGCCCGCCGCATCGCCGCCAACGCGCCGCTCGCCGTGCAGGCGGCGAAGGAACTGGCGGTGCGCAGCCGCGACGTTGACCTCGCCACCGGCCTCAGGATGGAGCAGGTGATGAACCGGATGCTGCAATTCAGCGAGGATGCAGCCGAAGGCCCGGCCGCCTTCGCCGCCAAGCGGGCACCGCAGTTCCGGGGGCAGTGACCATGCAGGACACCGCAGGCCATCCCCTTCATGGCGTCACCGTGATCGATCTCGGGCAGATCTACAACGGGCCGTACTGCACGTTTCTGCTGGCAATGGCGGGCGCGCGGGTGATCAAGATCGAACCGAAGACGGGCGAGCATCTGCGCCGCCGCAGCGTCGTCGGCGGTGCCGCGCTGCCCTTCGCCATGCTGAACTCGAACAAGGCCAACGTCACGCTCAACCTCAAGGATCCGCGCGGGCGCGACATCCTGATCGAGATGGTGCGGCGCGCCGACGTGCTGGTGGAGAATTTCGCGCCGGGTGCCATGGAACGCCTCGGCCTCGGCTATGACGTGCTGCGGGGGCACAACGGGCGGCTCATCTATGCGTCCGGCTCGGGCTATGGCCGGTCCGGGCCGAACCGGGACTATCCGGCGATGGACCTGACGGTGCAGGCGATGGCCGGGGTGATGAGCGTGACCGGATACCCTGACCGGCCGCCGGTGAAGGCGGGGCCGGCGCTGTGCGATTTCCTGGGCGGCGTGCATCTCTATGGCGCGCTGGTCACGGCACTCTATGAACGCGAACGCACCGGCCGCGGCCGGCTGGTGGAAGTTTCGATGCAGGAGGCGGTGTACCCCTCACTCGCTTCCAATCTCGGCCTGTTCTACGGCTCCGGCGGCGATACCCCGCCGCGCACCGGCAACCGCCATGGCGGCCTCGCCGAGGCGCCGTACAATGTCTATCCGACCCGCGACGGCTACATCGCCATCATCTGCGTCGGCGAGACGCACTGGCAATCGCTGACCCGGGCGATGGGCCGGGACGATCTGTGCCACGATCCCCGCTTCCGCTCGCTCGGCGAGCGGGTTGCCCATATCGAGGAGATCGATGCGCTGGTCGGCGGGTTCACCGCGCGCTTCGACAAGCAGGAACTGTTCGACCTGCTGATGCGCCATCGCGTGCCATGCGCCCCGGTGCGCGATCTGGTGGAGGTGGTGAACGACGCGCACATGCATGAGCGCGGCGCGTTGCACTGGATCGACCATCCGATCTACGGCCGCGTCGTGCTGCCGCACTCGCCGCTGCGCTTCGATGGCGTCGCACCGCTGCCGATCGCGCCGAGCGGCGAGCTCGGTCGCGACAACGGGGCGGTGCTGGGCGACTGGCTGGGATATGATGCGGCCGGCATTGCGGCGCTTGCGGCGGCAGGGGTGATCTGATGCGCGGCAGGGTGGTGATCGCGGGGATCGGGCACACCGCGTTCGGGCGCCTGCCCGGCCGCAGCCCGACCTCGCTCAATGTCGAGGCGGTGCGGGCGGCGCTGGAAGATGCCGGCATCGGCAAGGATGCGGTGGACGGGCTGTTCGTGAAGTTTCCCACCTCAACCTTCGAGTTCATGTACGGCCAGACGGTGGCGGAGGCGCTCGGCATCCAGCCGCGCATCGGCGGCGTCTGGGACCAGGGCGGGGCGGCCAACATCGCCATGATCGGCTTCGCGGCCATGGCGATCGAGCATGGCCAGTGCGAGGTCGCCGTCGTCACCTTCGCCGACAACCCGAAGAGCGGCACGCGCCAGGCGTACGAGAAGGCGTGGGGCCATGACGAGGTCTACGGCTGGTTCGGCGTCGCCCCCGGCTATGCGATGATCGCGCGGCGCCATATGGGCCAGTACGGCACCACTTCCGACCAGCTCGGCGCCATCGCGGTTGCCTGCCGTGGCCACGGCGCGGCCAACCCGCAGGCGCAGTTGCGCCAGAGGCTGACGCTCGACCAGTATCGCGCGGCCCGCATGATCGCATCGCCGCTGCGGCGCGACGATTGCTGCCTCGTCTCCGACGGCGGCGCGGCCGTGGTGCTGATGAGCGCAGCACGCGCCCGCGCGCTCGGTGTCGCGCGGCCGGTGCCGATCCTCGGCTTCGGGCAGGGGCAGACGTCATGGGAAGTGGCGCAGCGGCCCGACCTGACCACCACCGCGGCCGCGATCTCGGCGCAGACGGCATTCGCCATGGCGGGCATCGCGCCGTCGCAGGTGAGCGTGGCGCAGATCTACGACTGCTTCACCATCACCGTGCTGATGACGCTGGAGGATTACGGCTTCTGCCGCAAGGGCGAGGGCGGGCGGTTCGTGGAGGGCGGGCGCATCGCCTTCGGCGGCGAACTGCCGGTCAATACCAGCGGCGGGCTGCTGTCGGAAACCGGGATGCCGGGTCTGCAACTGGTGGTCGAGGGCGTGCGCCAGATGCGGGGCACGGCAAACCTCCAGGTGCCGAACGCGCGCTTCTGCGCGGTCAGCAACCAGGGCGGGGTGATGCACACGCATGCGACACTGATCCTCGGGCAGGAATGAGGACCGGACGATGAATGCTGACCAGGCACCGTTCCCGCTGCCGCTTCCGGATGCGGTGAGCGCGCCCTATTGGCAGGCGCTGTCGCAGGGCCGGCTGACGTTCCAGCGCTGCGCGCGATGCGGCGGCGCATGGCTGCCGCCGCGCCCGGAATGCCCGCATTGCCTGTCGGCGGACTGGGCCTGGGAGGACGCGGGCGGACGGGCGAAGCTGATAAGCTGGGTGGTCTATCATGTCGCCTATCATCCGGCCTTCGCCGACCGGCTTCCCTATAACGTCGCGGTCGTCGAACTCGCCGAAGGGCCGCGCCTGATCTCCAGCATCGTCGGCATCGACGATGCCGAGACGCTGCGGATCGATCAGGCGCTGACGCTCGCCATCGGGCAGGAACACGGCGTCGCGGTCGCGCGCTTCCGGCCCGACTGACCGCGGCACCAAAGGGGGAGGAAACAGGCAATGCGACTTTCCAGACGCGCGGCGATCCGGCTCGGCGGGGCGGGAATGCTGGCCGTAGCGGCGTCGCGGCGGCGTGCACAGGCGGCCGAGGCCATCCGCATCGGTGCGATCAATCCCTATTCCGGCCCGATGGCGCTCTATGGCACGGAGGTCACGCACGGCTACGAACTGGCGGTGGAGCGCGCCAACGCCGCGGGCGGCGTGCTGGGACGGCAGGTGGTACTGCTGCGCGGCGATGCCGCCAATCCGCAGCAGGGGATTTCGGCGGTCGAACAGCTTGCGCCGAGCGTGGACGTGTTCGCCGGCACCTATCTCAGCGCCGTCTCCAACGCCGCCAGCGACGCGGCGCTGCGTCACGAAAGGATCTACTGGGACACCAACGCGCTGGCACAGGATCTGACGCAGCGGGATTTGCCGAACTTCATCCGCTCCGGTCCCGATGCCGACGCCTTCGCGCGCGGCTCGGTGGAGGCGGTGAAGGGCCTGATCGCACCGGCGCTCGGCAGGGAAGTGAAGGATCTTTCGGTCTGGATCGAGCACGAGGATTCGATCTACGGCTCCTCGATCGCCGCGGCGCAGCGCACGCTGCTTCAGGCGGCCGGGGCGAAGATTGCCGGCGTGGGCGCGCATCCGGCGAGCGCGATCGACCTTACCGACACAGTGCTGCGCGCGCGCCGCGCCGCCCCCGACGTATTCATCGAGACCGGTTATGTTCCCGACGGCAACCTGCTGCTGCGCACCTCGCGCGATCAGGGGTTCACCCCGCGGGCGACGCTGTTCGTCGGCACCGGCGACACGCCGGAGACGCTGAGTTCGCTCGGCGCGGCGTTCCTCGAAGGCAAGCTGGTGGAATCGTATCCGCGGCCCGACGTGGCGCCCGCCTATGGTCCGGGTGCGCAGGACTATGCCGAGGCGTACCGCAGGAAGTTCGGCCATGACCCGATCGCGCCGCAGGGCCTGACCGCCTATGTCGGCATGCAGATGCTGCTGGAGGCGATCGCCGCCGCCGGCAGCACGGAGATGGCGAAGCTGCGCGCCGCGGCGGCGGCGATGGACCGACCGCTGCACAGCTACGCCACCGGCTTCGGTGCCAAGTTCGATGCGCATTTCCAGAACATCCGTGCATTGCCGACCACCATCCAGTGGCAGGCGGGCCGTCAGGTGACGGTGTTCCCCGAGGCTGCGGCGGCGGCGGGCGTCAGGCTGGCGCCGCTGTCGGGCCGGGGCTGACGCGCGGCGGGGCGATGGGCCAGATCGTCGAAGTCCTGGTTGCCGGCCTGCTGCTCGGCGCGGTCTACGGCCTGGTCGCGCTCGGGCTCAATCTCGTGTTCGGGGTCGTCCGCGTCGTCAATTTCGCCCAGGGCGAACTGGTGACGCTGGCGATGTATGCGACGTACTGGCTCTATGCCCACTACGGCATCAACGCGTATCTCGCGGTGCTGCTGGTGGTGCCGGCGCTGTTCGTGCTCGGCGTGCTGCTGCACCGGCTGGTGCTGGCGCCGTTGCAGGACGAGCCGATGATGCAGATCTTCGCCACCTTCGGCCTCGTCATCCTGATCCAGAACCTGCTGCTCGGCATCACGCAGGGTCAGGCGTTGAGCATCGACTGGCCGTTCGCGCGTACCGTCATTGCCTTCGCCGGCGTCAACGTGAACGTCGCGCGCCTTGTCGTCTTCGCCGCGCTGACCGCGATCACCGTCGGGCTTCACCTGTTCCTGCGCGACACCATGCCGGGCCGCGCCATCCGCGCCGTGATCCAGGACCGGCGGGCGGCGCGCGCGATGGGGATCAATGTCGATCGCGTGCTCCTGCTCACCGTCGGCGCCGGCGCCGGACTTGCCGGCATCGCCGGCGCGCTGCTGGCGCCGATCTTCACGCTCTCGCCCGCGATCGGCGGCAACTTCATCCTCGCCGCCTTCGCGGTGGTGGTGCTGGGCGGCCTCGGCAGCCTGTGGGGCGCCTATATCGGCGGCCTGCTGGTCGGCGTGGTGGAAGCGTGCGCGGGGTTCTACATCGATCCGGCGCTGCGCCAGGCGATCTGGTTCGCGATCTTCATCGCGGTGCTGATCCTGCGTCCCGCGGGTCTGCTCGGCCAGGTGGGGGCCGAGGAAGTGGGATTCCGTGGACAGCAATGAGGCCGATGCCACTGTGCTGACCACGCCCGCGCCGGCGCGCCAGGTGCTGGAGAGCGGGGCGCGCGCGGCGGCGAAATTCACCGCCGGCATGGCGCTCGCGCTGCTGCCGCTGCCGCTTGCGCTCGCCGACAGCTACTGGCTCGATATCGTCGTCGTCACCTATCTGATGGCGGGGCTTGCCGGCGCCTGGAACATCATCGGCGGCTTCGCCGGACAGTTCTCGCTCGGCCATGGCGTATTCTTCGGCATCGGCGCCTACACCGCCGCCATCCTGTTCACCGATGCCGGGATGTCGCCCTGGTTCGGCATGCCGATCGGCATGGTGCTGGCGACGGCGGTTGCGCTGCTGATCTCCTGGCCGACGTTCCGCCTGCGCGGCCCGTTCTTCGCCATCGCGACGATGGCGTTCAACCAGGTCGCGTTCGTCCTGGTCAACTATCTCGACTGGCCGACCAACGGGCCGCGCGGCATCCTGATCCCGTTTCAAGCTGGCCTTGCCAGCATGATCTTCCAGCAGCGCTGGCGCTACGGCGTGCTGACATTCCTCTATCTGCTGCTGGTGACCGGCATCGCCCTGCTGCTGCGCCGCTCGCGTCTCGGCTATGCGCTGCTCGCGGTGCGCGAGGACGAGGAAGCGGCGCGTGCCGCCGGCATCGACGTGCTCGGCGCCAAGCTCAGGGGCATGGCGATCAGTGCCGCGCTCACGGCCGCCGGGGGGACGCTGTTCGCGATGTATCTGCGCTTCATCGACCCGCCAACGGTGTTCAGCCTGCCCGATATCGGCGTGCGTTTCGCGCTGCTGGCGCTGATCGGCGGCATCGGCACGCTGCCCGGGCCGGTCCTCGGCGCGGCGCTGATCGTGCCGGTGGAAAACTTCCTGCGCGCCCATATCACCACCGACTGGCCGGGTGCCGACCTCGTGGTGCTCGGCGCCGTCATGGTGCTGGCGGCGCGCTTCCTCAGGCGCGGCATCGCCGGTGCGCTCGCCGATGGGGTGCGTGCGCTCGGACGGCGGCGGCAATGAACGCGCCCCTGCTTTCGGTGCATGACGTGTCCAGGCGGTTCGGCGGCCTGCTCGCGGTCGATCGCGTTTCTTTCGAACTCCACGCCGGCGAGGTCGTCGGCATCATCGGGCCGAACGGGGCAGGCAAGACGACGCTGTTCAACCTGCTGACCGGCCAGGTCGCCCCGAGCAGCGGCGAAATCCGCTTGCGCGGTGCCCTGGTCAACCGCCTGCCGCCGCACCGCCGGGCGCGCCTCGGCATGGGCCGCACCTTCCAGATCGCGCGCCCGCTCGCCGGCCTGACGGTGCTGGAGAACGCCATGATCGGCGCCTTCGCCCGCCATTCGTCGCTGCGGGTGGCGGAGGCGCGCGCCCTGCGGGTGCTGGAGGAAGTCGGCCTCGCCGACCGCGCCGCCGACCGCGCCGGCGAACTGACGCTGAGCGAGCGGCGGCGGCTGGAAGTGGCGCGCGCGCTCGCGACGGAGCCCGATCTGATCCTGCTCGACGAGGTGATGGCCGGCCTCAACCCGAGCGAAGTCGCCCGCGCCGTCGCGCTCTATCGCGCGCTGCACCAGCGCGGCATGACGTTCCTGGTGATCGAGCACAACCTCAAGGTGGTGCGCAGCTTCGCCGGGCGGGTGATCGTGCTCGACCACGGCGCGATGATCGGCGAAGGAAGGCCGGAGGACATCCTGGCGATGCCGGCGGTGATCGAAGCCTATGTCGGACGCCGGCCGGCATGAGCGCCCTGCTCGAGGTCGCCGGGCTGCGGGCCGGCTACGGCGACGTGCCGGTGCTGCACGGGGTCAGCCTGACCGTCGCGGCGGGCGAGATCGCGGCGCTGGTCGGCGCCAACGGTGCCGGCAAGAGCACGCTGCTGCTGGCGATCGCGGGGCAGTTGCCGGTGCGCGGCGGCACCGTGCGCTTCGACGGCGCCGACATCACGCATGCGCCGGCGCACCGGGCGGTGGCGCGCGGCCTCGTCATGGTGCCGGAGGGCGGGCGGCTGTTCCCGTTCATGTCGGTGCGGGAGAATCTGCTGCTCGGCGCCTGGCACCCGGCCGCGCGCCGGCGGCTGGCGGAAAGCCTCGGGGAAATGATGGACCTCTTTCCGCTGCTGCGCGAGCGGCGGGATCAGCTCGCGGCCCGGCTGTCGGGCGGGGAGCGGCAGATGGTGGCGATCGCGCGCGCGATGATGAGCCGGCCGCGCCTGCTCATGCTGGATGAACCCTCGCTCGGCCTGTCACCGTTGATGGTCGGGCGGGTATTTGCGATGGTGAAGGAGTTGGCCGTGCGCAGAGGCATCACGGTGCTGCTGGTCGAACAGAATGTCGGCGAGGCGCTGGCCATGAGCCGGCACGGCTACGTGCTGGAACGGGGCCGCATCGTCAGGAGCGGCGCAGGGGCGGCGCTGCGCGACGATGTCGAGGTGCAGCGCGCCTATATGGGGCTCTGATGCGTCCGCTGTGCACAATCGGCGCCGGCGCGGGGTTCGCCGGCGACCGCATCGACCCGGCGGTGGCGCTGGCCGCGTCGGGGATGGTCGATGTGGTGGCGCTGGAATGCCTCGCCGAACGGACGCTGGTGGCGGCGTTGCGCGCCCGTGCCGCGTCGCCGGAGGCGGGCGCCGACCCGCGGTTGCGCCGCCGGCTGGCGCCGCTGCTGCCCTTCGTCGCCCGCGGCTGCCGCGTCGTTTCCAATCTCGGTGCGGCCAACCCGCGTGCGGCGGCGCGTGCCGCGTCGCGCCTTGCCAGGGAAGCCGGCCATGCCGGACTGCGCATCGCGGCGCTGCTCGGCGATGACGTGGCCCATCTGGCCGACCGGATCGCGTGGGAAGCGCCGATCGCGGGCGCGCTGATCGGCGCCCACGCCTATCTCGGCGCCGACGGCCTGGCGGCGGCGCTGGCCGAGGGCGCGGACATCGTGCTGGCCGGCCGGGTCGCCGATTCGGCGCTGTTCGCGGCACCGGTGCTGGCCCGGGGCGGGATTTCCGACGCACTGCGCGCCGGCGCGCTGGCCGCCGGACATCTGCTGGAATGTGGCGGCCAACTCAGCGGCGGCAATTTCGCCCCGCCCGGCGGCGGCGGCCTGGACGCCGCGGCGATGGCCGCACTCGGCTATCCGCTGGCGCGTCTGATGCCGGACGGCGCCGCCGAGATCGCGCTGCTGCCGGGCGCGCAGGGGCGGCTCGATGCGCTGACCTGCACGCTGCAACTGCTCTATGAGGTGCATGATCCGGCGCACTACATCACGCCCGATGGTGTGCTGGATTTCACCGCCGTCCGCTTCGCGCAGACCGGCCGCAACGTCGTGCGCATGACCGGCGCCGCCGTGGCACCGCCGCCGGAGCGGCTCAAGGTCGTCGCCTTCGTCGAACGGCACGGCGTGATCGCCGATGCGGAGATCGGCTTTGCGGGCAGTGCGGCGCTCGATCTGGCCCGCCGCGCCGCCGATACCCTGCGCCTGCGCCTCGCCGACTGGGCCGCGGAGGATCTGCGCATCGACCTGGTCGGGATCGATTCCATCCTCGGTCCCGCGTCGGCGCCGCCGCGCGCGCCGCCGCCCGAGCTGCGCGTGCATGTCTCCGCCCGCTGCGAGGACGGAGAGGCCGCCCAGATCATCGAGGATGAGGTGTACGCGCTCACTCTTTGCGGCCCCGCCGGCGGCGCCGGCATCCGTTCGGAGCGTCGGCCGCGAATCGAGACCATCAGCGGCCTGATCCCGCGCGAAGCGGTGCCCTGGACCCTGGCGTGGGAGACCTCGTGATGCGCATCGGCGACATCTGCGCCGCCCGTTCCGGCGACAAGGGCGATGTCCTCGACCTGACGCTGGTCGCCGCCGACGAGGATGCCTGGCGCCGGATCGAACGCGGCGTGACGGCGGAGCTCGTGCAGCGGACGCTCAACCGCGTGGTGCCGGGCGAGGTGCGGCGCTACGTGCTGCCCGGCCTGCGCGCGCTCAAATTCGTCGCCCCCACCGCCCTGCGGGGCGGCGTGCATGCCTCACTGCATGCCGGCATGCACTGGCAGAAGGCGGCGATCTGGCTGCTGCTCGACCTGGAGCTTGGCGAACCCCAACCGACGGAGAACGGCCGATGAGCGCGGATGCTGCCGATCATGGGCGCACCGCCCTCGTCACCGGGGCGGGCAGCGGCATCGGCGCTGCCATTGTGCGTGCGCTGGCCGGCGGCGGCTGGCGCATCGTCCTGTGCGGGCGCAGCCGCGCGCGGCTCGATGCGGTTGCCGCCACGCTTGCCGTTCCCACCCACGTCCTGCCGGTCGATCTGACGGATGCCGCCGCCGTCGCCACCCTGCCCGGCGCCCTGCCGGCGGCGTTCCGCCCGCTCTCCCTGCTCGTCAACTGCGCCGGGCACGATGTCGGCGGCCGGCGCGCGTTCGAGGACGCGGCGGCGGAGGCGTGGGCCGGAATCCTGGAGGCGAACCTGGTCGGCCTGGTGCGCCTGACGCATGCGCTGGTGGCGGACATGATCGGCGGCGGCGGCGGCGATATCGTCAACATCGGCTCGCTGTCGGCGCTGCGTCCGGCGCCGCGGATGGCCGCCTACGTCGCCAGCAAGGCCGGCGTGCATGCGTTCTCCGACGTGCTGCGGGCCGATCTCGACCGGCACGGCATCCGCGTGATCGAGGTCATGCCGGGCCTGACCCGTACCGACTTCGCGCAGACCCGCCTGCATGGCGATGCCGAGTCCGCGCGGCAGTTCTACGACCGGGCGCCGGCGACCCTGACCGCCGACGACGTGGCGCAGGCCGTCATCTATGCCATCGGCCAGCCGCGCCATGTCGTGATCGCCCAGTTGGTGCTGATGCCGTCCGGTCAGTGGTAGCGGCAAATCGCCGCGGGGCCGGCGGGCGGGATGCGGCGCGCAGGCCGTCCCGCCCGCCACCTCAGCCGCGGAGGGCGCGACGGCACACCAGCGCAAGCCCCGCCGCCGCCGCGCCGAACAGCAGCGCCGAGTCCGGCTCCGGCACCGGCGCGCCGCCGCTGCCGGTCACGTCCGCCTCGATGGTCAGCGTGGCCGTGAGTACCTCGCTGTAGCCGCTGCTGTTGCTGCCGGTGCCGATCAGGTCGATCACCTCGCTCTGCCGTCCGCTCGCGGTCGGATTGAAGGCGATGCTGAACGGTCCCGCCGCCTGGCCGGCGCCGAGCGAGGCGAACGTCCCCAGGCCGGCGGCCGAGAAATCCGCCGTCGGCGTGCCGCTGACCAGGAGCTTGCCGCCGAGCAGGTCGGCGATGCCGGTCGCGGCGTTGAAAGCGGCCAGCACCGCCGATTCCTGGCCACTGTTGCGCGCCACGGTGCCGAAATCGAGCACGAAGTTGCTGCCGCTGCCCGAGAACGTGCCGCCGCCGCTGGTTCTGTGGAAAGCGGCAATGGCGTAGTTGTCCACCGTGCCGGTCAGCGCGATCGGGGCGGTTCCGAGCGCGAGGTCGGCCAGATTGCTGTCATGGCTGAACAGCGCCAGGTTGGCCGCGGCGCTGAAACGGCCGGAGGAGGCGGTATTGAGGCCGACCTTCAGCGAGGTGCTGTCGGTCCCCTGGGCGGCAATGCCGCCGCCGAGCGTGCCGCTGCTGCTGAAGGCGGCGCTGCCGGCGCCGGTGATGCTGCCGATGGTGCCGGTGAGCGTGTCGTTCAGGCCGGCCACCGCCGCGGCATTGCCGAGCGTGATCGCCTGCGCCGTCACCACGTCGTGGACATGCACGGTGCCGAAGTCGATGCCCGTGGTGGTCACGTGGGCGACCGCCGGGGCATAGACGTTGCCGGTCACGGCGACGTTGGTCGCGCCGAGGTCGGTGACGGTGCCGCCGGCGAAGGCGGTGCCGTCGGACTTGAAATCGACCACGGCGTTGCCGCTCTTGACGCCGGCGCTGCGGGCATCGATGCCGACCTGGATGCCGCTGGTGTTGCTGCGGCCGGCGGCGAGCGAGGCACCCGGGCTGCCGAAGCCGCCGCTGGCGGTGATGCCGGTGCCGGTGGTGCCGGTGACAGCGGCGATCAGCCCCTCCGAGAAGCTGCTGAGCGGGGCGCCGTTGGTGACGCTGACGCCGACCGTCGGCAGCGCCGTGCCGACGCGGGTGCTGCCGACAAAGATCGGGGTCGGCGTGGTGATCTGCGGCGTCGCGAGGTTGGTCGCGGTGCCGACGACATTGACCGTGACCGGGGCGACGTTGTCGAAGTTGGAGACGACCCGGAAGCTCTGCCCGCTGATCGCGCCGGCCGTGACCGGCGCGAAGCTGTAGTTTTCGCTGACCGATCCGCCGAGTGCAATCGGGCCGAAATTCTGCGCCGTGATGCCGACGGCGGGATTGAGAAGACCGCTGGTCTGCACGGCGCCGCGCAGCACCGGGCCTGAGGTGCCGGTATTGTTGATGGCGAAGCTGCCGCCGTTGCTGGCGCCGACATGCACGACGCCGAGGTTGAGGGTGGGCGCTGCGCCGCCGGTGATGCTGCTGCCCGTCACCGACAGGCCGACATCGCCGGCGGCGAGAATGAGACCGGAGCCACTGACCGCATTATGGTTGTTGAAGCTGTTCCCTGTACCGAAGCTGGCGTTGTTGTAGTCGCCCGAGACGGTGATGTTCTGGCTGCCGAGGGCAAGGTTGCTGCCGTTGTGCAGCAGCGTGCCCACCGTGGAACCGACGGTGGCGGACGAGAGATCGAGCGAGGCGCCGGAATTGACGGTGATGTTGCCGGTGCTGCCGTTGATCCCCTGCGTCACCTTGAGCGTGCCGCCGGTGGCCGTCACCTGTCCGCCGGTGTTGGCAAGCGGGGAGAGATTGCCGTTGGTCACGGTGCCGAAGCCGGAGAGTGTGCCGGTATTGGAGACGCTGTTCGCGGTGAAGGTGCCGCCGCCGAGATCGAGCAGTCCCGCGTTGGTGATATCGTTGAAGGTGAAATAATTGCGGTTGTTGAGGACGTGCAACTGGCCGGCGGCGGTGACGGCGGCAAGGCTCGATTCCAGCGAGCTGCCGTTGGCCGTGAAGCTGGAGCCGGCGCCGGAGAGGGTGATGTTGGCCGCGTCACTGGTCACGGGTCCGGCGCTCAGTGCGAGCTGGGAGCCGCTGCCGACGCTCTGCCAGGTGCCGCCGGTGAGGGTGCCGGAGGACAGGTTGGTCAGGCCCGTTGCCACGCTGAGAGTACCGCCGTTGGAGGCGATGAAGGCCCCGCTGTTCGTAACGCCGCCGCCGCCGTTCAGGGTCAAGGACTGGCCGGAAGCATTGGCATTCACCGTGCCCTTGGTCTGGTTGGTCAGGCCGAGGCCGGAATTGCCGATGACGCCGGCGCCCTGGAGGGTGTTGTCCACATTGGTCAGGTTGGCGCCGCTGGCGCTCTGGATGATCTGCGCGGTACCGCTGCCCTGCGTGGTCAGCACCACATTGCCGCCGCCGGTGAGCGTGACCGGGTTTGCCATCTGCAACGTGCCGTTGTTGCCGTTGCCGCCGCCGAGGGCGAGCGTGCCCTGGTTGGTGATGGTTCCGGTGAGCGTGGTGGTGTTGCCGGTGGCGGTGGTGTAGGTGCTGCCGGTGCTGATGGTGACGCCGTTGAGGGCGGCACCGCCGCCCGAACTCTGCATCACGCCGCCGGTGCCGGTGGTCAGCGTGCCGCCGCTGATGCTGCTGGTATTCGTCACCGTGCCGCCGCTTGCCAGGATGGTGCCGCCGGTGTTGGTGATGCCGGTATTGATCTGCAAGGTACCGCCGCCGGTCGCTTCCAGCAGGCCCTGGTTGGTGACCCCGTTGCTGCCGTTCAGGGTCAGCGTGCCGCCGTTGGCGTTGGCATTGACGATGCCCTTGGTCTGGTTGGTCAGGCCGAGGCCGGAATTGCCGATGACGCCGGCGCCCTGGAGGGTGTTGTCCACATTGGTCAGGTTGGCGCCGCTGGCGCTCTGGATGATCTGCGCCGTGCCGCCGCCCGCCTGCGTGGTCAGCACCACGTTGCCGCCGCCGGTGAGCGTCACCGGGTTTGCCATCTGCAATGAGCTGTTCTGGCCGCCGCCACCCTCGACCGTGATCGTGCCACTGTTGGCGATCGTACCGAGCAGCGCGGTGTTGCTGTTGCTCTGCACGACATAGGAGCCGGTGTTGCTCAGCGTGCCCTGACCGCCGTTGACGACCGAACGCCCATCCAACGTTACCGAATTGCTGCTGGCGCTCTGGACCACGCCGCTGCCGGCAGTGCTGAGCGTGCCGGCCTGGATGAAGGCACCGTTCACCAGGCTGACCGTGCCATTGTCGCCGCTGATCGTGCCTGCGGTGGTGCCGGCATTGTTCACGGCATTTGCGATCTGCAGGATGCCGCCGCCGGTCGCTTCCAGCAGGCCGTTATTGGTGACCCCGTTGCTGCCGTTCAGGGTCAGCGTGCCGCCGTTGGCGTTGGCATTGACGATGCCCTTGGTCTGGTTGGTCAGGCCGAGGCCGGAATTGCCGATGACGCCGGCGCCCTGGAGGGTGTTGTCCACATTGGTCAGGTTGGCGCCGCTGGCGTTCTGGATGATCTGCGCCGTGCCGCCGCCCGCCTGCGTGGTCAGCACCACTCCGCCGCCGCCCGACAGCGTCACCGTGTTGTTGAGCTGCAACGAGCCATTCTGACCGGCGCCGCCATTGATCATGAACGAGCCGGAATTGAGCAGCTGCGTTCCGCCGATCGAGAGGCTGTTGCCGCCGCTGATGGTCAGGCCGTTGCCGCCGGCGATCTGCACGCTGCCCGACGAGAAACCGCCATCCACCGTGACCGTGCTGCTGCCATCGACGATGCAGACATTCTGGGCACCGCTGTTCGGCGCCCCGGCGGGGTTCCAGTTGCCGCTGACGCTCCAGCTGCCGTTGGCGTTCAGCGCCCAGGTCGAAATCGACCCGGTCAGCGAACAGCTTCCCGCGTCGGCCGGGCCAGCGCCCAGCACCAGCGCCGCCAGGACAGCGAACACGCCCCACATCGAATAGCCAAGCCGTCCGAACCAGCTGCGCATGACATTGCCCCCGTGGCCCGCCCGCGGCGGATGGATTCTTGCGATCCCGGTTATGTTACTCAATCGGCATCGCGGCAGCATGGTGCGGATGCACCAGACGGCGCGGACGATGTCGCATTTTGAGAATGACACCGGCGACAGGATTGGACTATCCTGACAGCGGGGCGAGTACTGCTTCGTATCCCTCGGAGGGACACATGACCGAGGACGACGCGACGACGCTGACCGGGCTGATCTATGACGCCGCTTTCGATGAGGCCGGTTGGGTACCCGTGATGAACCGGCTGGCCGATGCCGTCGGCGGCGGCGCCACTGCCTTCATCCGCAAGCATCTCGGCACCGGCCAGGGCCGCGGCCTGTTCAGCCGCATCACCGCCGCCCAGTTCACCGCCTTTTTCGCCCGCTTCGCCCGCGCCAATCCGCTCGCCGAGGCGATCGCCCCGCTGCCCGCCGGCGCCTTCCTGATCGACTGGCAGGTGATGGAAAAGCGGCGGCTGATGCGGTCGGAATATTACAACGAATTCCTGCTCCGGCGCGAGATCCACGGCGTGCTCGGCCTGATGGTCTGGCGGCAGGGGCCGGATGCGGCGATCATCAACCTCACCCGCCCGCCCGGCAGCGGCGAGTTCCAGCCGCGGCATGCGGCGATCCTCGGCCCGTTCATGCCGCATCTGCGCCGCGCTGTGGCGATTGCCGAGCGCCTGCCGCCGTGGCTGCCGGGGGCGAGATCGGCCGAACCGGCGCTCGACCTGTGGCAGATGCCGACGCTGCTGCTCGCCGCCGATCTGCGTCTGCTCTATGCCAATCCGGCGGCGGAGCGGATTCTTGCCGCCCAGGACGGCATCGGCCTGCGCCAGGGCATGCTGGTGGCTTCCGACCCCGGCGCCAACCGTGGCCTCGCCGCCCTGATCCTGCGCGCCGCGGTGACCGAGCCGCCAGCCGGCGGCACGCTGGCGGTGCCGCGCCGTTCCGGACGGCGCCCCTATCTGGTCCAGGTCATGCCGCGGAGGCGCGAGCATGTCGGCCTGTTCCCCGCCCCGGCGCGGGTTCTGGTCAGCCTCACCGACCTAGACGCCGCACGCGGTCCGGCGCCGGCGGCGGTGCGCGCTGCCTTCACGCTCACCCCGGCGCAGGCGGAGATCGCCGCCGCCTTCGCCCGCGGCCGGTCGCTGCGCGGGATTGCCGGCGAACTCGGCATCAGCCTGTTCACCGTGCGCCGCCATCTGGCCGACGTGATGGCGCGGACCGAGACGCACAGCCAGACCGAACTGGTGCAACTGCTGCTGCGCCTGCCCGCCGCCGATCCCGGCCCCGCCGGGCCGCCGTCGCGCCATTGATGCGGGCGCCGGCCGGGCGCGGCTATCGCTTGCGGCGGCGCAACTGGTCGAAATAGACGATCAGGATGATCAGGCCGCCGGTGATGATCAGCTGCCAGAACGGATTGACGTTCAGCAGGTTGGCGCCGTTGTTGATGGTGGTCAGCAGGATGCTGCCGAGCAGCGGCCCCTGGATCGATCCGACCGCCCCGAACAGGCTGGTGCCCCCGATCACCGAAGCGGCGATCGACTGCAATTCCCAGCCCTGCCCCGTCGTCGCATTGCCGATGCCGATGCGCGAGGTGGTCAGGATGCCGGCGAACGCGGCGAAGGTCGCCGACAGCGTGTAGGCGACATACAGCATCGCCTGCACGTTCACGCCGGACAGGCGCGCCGCCTCCGGGTTGCTGCCGATCGCGAACAGATAGCGGCCCCAGCGCGACAGATGGAGAAACACGTAGGACGGCACCGCGACCACGATCACCATCCAGAACAGGTCGGGAATGCCGAGGAAGGCGCCGCGCGAAAACCCGGTGAAGCTGTCCACGGTGATCGAGATGGAGCTGCCGTTGGTCATCAGCAGCCCGATGCCACGCAGCGCCGTCAGCGTCGCCAGCGTCATGATGAACGGCGGCAGGCCGAGCCGGATCACGCCGAAAGCATGGAACATGCCGATCGCGACACCGACCAGCAGCGTGATCAGGACGGCAAGCCAGATCGGCACCGCGGCCTGCAACAGCAGCGAGATCACCACGCCGGCGAAGCCGAGCACGGTGCCGACGGAAAGGTCGATGCCGGCGGTGATGATGACGAAGGTCTGCCCGATCGCGATCACCGCCCAGATCGTCGCCTGCCGCATCAGATTGGTCAGGTTGTTGACGGTCAGGAAGGTGTCGGTGCTGACCGCGAGGGCGGCCCACAGCAGCAGCAGCAGGCCGAGCAGCGTCAGACTGAGCAGCAGGTTGAGCCGCGCCTGCGGCTTGTTGCTGAGGACGGCGGTTTCGCTCACGTGAATTGCCCTTCAGACGCCGATCGCCTGCGTCAGGATCGCCTCGACCGAGGCCTGCCGGTATCGGTAGCTCGCCACCCTGCCGCCGCGGCGGAACACGTGCAGTGTATCCGCCAGCTCATAGACCTCCGGCAGATAGGAGGAGATCAGGATGATCCCGGCCCCGTCACGCAGCAGGCGCGCGAACAGCCGGTAGATTTCCAGCTTGGTGCCGACATCGACGCCGACCGTCGGTTCGTCGAAGATGAACAGTTGGGCGCCGTGGTTGAGCCATTTGCCAACCACCACCTTCTGCTGGTTGCCGCCGGAGAGCGACGCAGCCGGCGTGGCGCGGGAGGGTGTGACGATGCGCAGGTCGCGGATCTGCCGGTCGGCCGCCGCCGCCTCGGCATTGCGGCTGATCACGATGCCCTGCGTCAGACGGTCATAGATGCTGAGATTGAGGTTGAGGCCGACGCCGAGATTGAGGCACAGGCCCTGATCGCGCCGGCTTTCCGGAACCAGCGCGATGCCGAGCGCGATCGCCTGCGTCTCATGGCGGATCGTGACCGGCTGGCCCTGCCAGAGGATGCGGCCGGCGGTGGCGGGACGCCTGCCGAACAGGGCATGGACGAACTCGCTGCGCCCGGCGCCGATCAGGCCGTAGAGGCCGACGATCTCGCCGCGATCGACGGCGAGCGAGATATCGGCAAACCCCGCGCCGCTCAGTCCTTCCGTCTCGATCAGGCGGGTGCCGCGGGCGATGCTTTCCTTGTGGTAGATCTGCTCGATCGAGCGGTTGCTCATGCCGCGGATCAGCCCCTGTTCGTCGATCGCGCCGATGTCGTGGGTCGCGATCAGTTGCCCGTCGCGCAGGATGGAGACGCGATCGGCCAGTTCGAACACTTCCTCCAGCCGGTGGCTGATATAGACGATGGTGACGCCCTCGCCCTTCAG
>JAJZNE010000079.1 GCA_021847995.1 Pseudomonadota bacterium
GCAGTCGGTGGTGGTCGCGGGGACCGGCACGATCGGCTATGCGGTCGCCGGCACGATCGACTGGCCGCTCGCCGCCTTCATCGTCGTGCCGCAGATCGCCGGCGTGCTGATCGGATGGAAGATCGCCCACAGCGTGCCGACGCGCGGCCTCGGCTACGCGCTCGGCGGCATCCTGATCGCGCTTGCCCCCTATCTCGCGCTGCGCGGCGGCTGAGGCGGCGGCGGGGTTGATCTATGCCAGCACATCCTCGACTCGGATAGGCAGATCGCGCACGCGCCGCCCGGTCGCGTGATAGACGGCATTGGCAACCGCCGCCGCCACGCCCACGGTCGGCAGTTCGCCCAGCCCCTTGACGCCGAGCGGATTGGCGTTGCGGTCGGGCTTTTCGACGAAGATGGTGACGATGTCGGGCACGTCGGCGTTCACCGGTACCAGATAGTCGGACAGGTTGGCGTTGACATAGCGGCCGGTTTCCGCATCGACCTCGGTCTTTTCCAGCAATGCCATGCCGTAGCCGTAGATGATGCCGCCGATCGCCTGGCTGCGCGCGGTCCGCGCATTCAGCACGCGGCCGGTGTCGAAGGCGCCGACATGGCGCGCGATGCGGATGCGTCCGATCGCCGGATCGACCTGCACCTCCACGAAATGCGCGCCGAAGGAATGGAGCGAGAAGCGCTGCTTCTCATCGCCCGGCACGCTCTCCGCCGTCGCTTCGATGGTATCGAGGCCGTGGCGCGCGAGCAGCACATCGATGCGCAGGCGCGTGCCATCGGGCCCGACCAGGGTGCCGGCGGCGAGCTGCACCTGTCGCGCATCAAGTCCGGCCAGGGCCGCAAGCCTGGCACGCAGCGCGTCGGCTGCGGCCACCACTGCATTGAGCACACTCGCGGAGGTTTGCGAACCGCCGCTCACCGGAGCGTGCGGCCACGCCGAGTCGCCGAGTTGCGCCGTAACCTGCCCCACCGGCACGCCGAGTGCCTCCGCCGTCACCTGCGCCATCGTCGTATAGGTGCCGCCGCCGATCTCCTGTGTGCCGGAGCGGACGAACACGCGCCCGTCGGCGCCCATGCGGAGCGTCGCCTGCGCCGCCGAGCGGTTGATGGGATAGAGCGCCGTTGCCATGCCCCAGCCCACCAGCACGTCGCCATCGCGCAGGCAGCGGGGCGCGAGCGGGCGCTGCGCCCAGCCGAACGCCTCCGCGCCGGCACGGTAGCATTCGCGCAGCGCCTTGCTGCTGAATGGTCGGTTCTCGTGCGGATCGCTCTCGGCGTAGTTCCTGAGGCGGAGATCGAGCGGGTCCATGTTCAGCGCCGCCGCCATCTCGTCGATGGCACTTTCCAGCGCGAAACTGCCGGAGGCCTCGCCGGGCGCACGCATATAGGTAGGCAGCCCCTGGTTGACGGCGACCAGCCGGTGCGTCACCGCCGCGTTCGGCACCGCGTAGAGCATTTCCGAGGCGAGGCCGACCGGCTCGGCAAATTCTCCGAAATCGCCGAGCGACATCTGGGTGAAGCCGTCGTGACGGAGCGACACGATCTGCCCGTCGGGCGTCGCGCCGAGACGGAGCTTCTGCAGCGTGCGCGGACGGAAGCCGTTCGACGTGTACATCTGCCGCCGGTCGAGCACAAGCTTGACCGGCCGGTTGACGCTGCGCGCCGCCATCGCTGCCAGCACCGCCGGCGGCCAAGTGGTGCCCTTGCAGCCGAAGCCGCCGCCGGTGAACGGGCAGATCACGCGGACATTGCCGGCATCGATGCCGAGCAGCCTGGCCAGCGTCGCGCGCGCGCCGCTGACATACTGCGTCGCCGTCCAGACGGTCAGCCGGTCGCCGTCCCAGCGCGCGATCGTCGCATGCGGCTCCATCGGGTTGTGATGCTCGACCGGCGTCGTATAGGTGGCGCTGATCTGCACCGGCGCGGCGTTGAAGGCGGCATCGGCGTCGCCACGCGCGGAGTCCGGCTTGCGCATGCCGTTGCGGAAATTTTTCGGCACGTAGGCATCGGCGAGGTCATCGCCCATTTCCGTGATCGCTTCGTCGGCGCGGTAGCGCGCCCGCACATGCGCCGCCGCCGCCTCCGCCTGCTGCAACGTTTCCGCCACCACGACCGCGATGGTCTGGCCGTTATAGGCGACGGTCGCATCCTGGAGCGTCGGATTGGGCACCAGCTGCGCCTGCGGGCGCACGTCCGCCAGCCGCGGTGCGTTCTGCGGGGTCAGGATGGCGAGCACGCCCGGCATGCCTTCTGCCGCCGCCGTCTCCACAGCCAGCACCACGCCGGCCGCGATCGTGCTCTGGACGAGGACGGCATGCACGGCGCCGGGCACCGCCGCCTCGGCGGCGTAGCGCGCGCGGCCCGTCACCTTGGCCCGTCCGTCCACCCGTGCGATCGGCGCGCCGATGATGCCCATATGGCCGCCCTCCCCTGTCAGACGAGGGCGCCGAGCGCGCGTGCCACCGCCCGCTGCGCCAGCCGCACCTTGAACCCGTTGCGGCCGGCCGGCCGCGCCCCCTCGGTCGCCAGCGCGGCGGCCTGGGCGAAGGTCGCGCCATCCGCCTTCTGCCCGACCAGCGCCGCTTCCGCCGCCATCGCCCGCCACGGCTTCGCCGCAACGCCGCCGAGTGCCACGCGCGCCGCGGCGATGGTGCCGTCACGCACATCGAGCGCAACGGCGGCGGCGACCAGCGCGAATTCGAAGCTCGCCCGGTCGCGCAGCTTCACATAGGCGGAGCGCCGCGCCCAGGCGGAGGCCGGGACTTCGATCATGGTGATGATTTCGTCCGGTGCCAGGACCGTTTCCTGCCCCGGCGTCGTCCCCGGCAGCAGGTAGAAATCGCTGATCGGCACGCGCCGGGTACCGTTCGGTCCCTGCATGACCACCGTCGCCTCCAGCGCCGCCAGGGCGACCGGCAGGTCGGAGGGATGGGTGGCGATGCAGTCGGCGCTGCCGCCGAGGATCGCCAGCATGCGGTTCTGCCCCGCGATCGCCGGGCAGCCCGCGCCCGGCGTGCGCTTGTTGCAGGGAAAGGCGGCATCGCGGAAATAAACGCAGCGCGTGCGTTGCAGCAGGTTGCCGCCGACCGTGCCCATGTTGCGCACCTGCGGCGAGGCGGCAGAGAGCAGCGCCTGCGAGATCGCCGGATACTCGGCGCGCACCGCCGGATGCGCCGCGACGTCCGCCATGCGCGCGAGCGCGCCGAGCATCAGGCCGCCGCCATCCGCCCCGATGCCGTCGAGCGCCAGCGCGTCGAGATCGATCAGGGCGGACGGCGTCTCGATATTTTCCTTCATCAGTTGCAGGAGGTCGGTGCCGCCGGCGATGAAGCGCCGGCCCTTCCCCATTGCCGCGATGGCAGCCGGGAGATCGGTCGGACGGATCAGATCGAACGCCTGCATGGCTCACCCCGCCCCGTTCGCCGCCCGGCTTATCGCGACGTCGCGCACCGCATCGACGATGTGCGGATAGGCGCCGCAGCGGCAGATGTTCCCGCTCATCCATTCGCGGATGGTGGCCGGATCGGCATCGTGCCCCTCCGCCAGGAAGGCAGCGGCGGACATGATCTGGCCGGGCGTGCAATAGCCGCACTGAAACGCATCGTGACGGATGAAGGCGGCCTGGACGGGATGCAGGTCGTCGCCCTGCGCCAGCCCCTCGATCGTGGTGATGGCGCGTCCCTGCACGCGCATGGCGAGGGTCAGGCAGGCGTTCACCCGCCGGCCATCGACATGCACGGTGCAGGCGCCGCAGGCACCGCGGTCGCAGCCCTTCTTGGTGCCGGTCAGGTCGAGCTGCTCGCGCAGCGCATCGAGCAGGGTGGTGCGCGGCTCGACCGCAAGCCGGCGTTCATGCCCGTTGATCTGCAGGCTGATCAGGCTCGGCGCCGGCGTCGCAGCCGCCGGTGTCGCAGCCGGCGCGGCACGCGGCGCGCGCAGGCGGGGGATGGCGATCACCAGCGCGGCACCGGCGATCAGGGCGCGGCGTGTCAGCGCAAAGGTTGCCATCGGCCCCTCCATCGATGCGGGCGGCCACGCTGCCTGCGGGAGGCGAAATCCTAGCACCGATCGTCGCCGGGTCCAGCACCGGCGGCACGACGTTCCGCCCGCGGCGGCGCGGGCGGAACTCCGTTGCTCAGCGCGGCAGTTTCGGCTGTTCCACCATGCGCAGATACGGCTTCAGCGTCTTCCAGCCCTGGGGAAAGCGCTTCTTCGCCTCCTCGTCCGAGAGACTGGGGACGATGATCACCGGCTGGCCGTCGGTCCAGTTCACCGGCGTCGCGACCTTGTGAGTGTCGGTCAGTTGCAGGCTGTCGATGACGCGCAGGATTTCGTCGAAATTGCGCCCGG